>DYHL01000003.1:25667-34668 GCA_020724185.1 Candidatus Nitrosymbiomonas sp.
CTCCGAAAGCTGAGCGAGGGAGCGACGGAAGCAGACCTCCTGGGCGCGTATCCGCGCCTGACTCTCGAGGACGTCCAGGCGGCCCTTCGTTACGCAGCCGACTCGCTTGCCCACGAAGAGGTCCTGACCCTCGGGTCGTAGACGCCCGCGTTGGTGCTCTTCCTGGCGGACAAGAACAGCGAGTTCTCGTTACCGAGGACAGGGATTTTGGGCGTTTCGTCTACGCGCACGGTCTGGGGGCTGTTGGTGTCATTTACATTCGTTACTCTGCGCGAGCGCGAAACAGGCTCCCTGGTGACGTGCTTGAGGCGGTAGACCGGCTCGGCGAGAAGGTACGAGGTAGGTTTGTGGTTCTCCAGCCCGGCAGGGTGCGTATCTCAGCCATACCGGGGGGCGGGTAGAGCCCATCAGGACTGCATTTCAGCCAGTGGGCTCTCTGCTGCTACCCGCCTGCTACCCTCTTCGCATCCCTGAGCATTTCGGATATCGCTCGGGCAGCCTGCTCCTGCATCCCGGCCAGGACGTGGGCGTGGGTGTTCATGGTGAAGGCTGCGGTGGTCCCGGTTTCCTCCTCGCTGGCGCGCGATCAAACAGGGCTGGGCCGCGCTTTTCCGAGTGCCCAGGGCCAGGCCGACCGTGGGCACGGCAGGTCCGGGGTGACGATGTGAGCGGCTTGCTCGCTGTACTCACATGTTGTATGATGTATCTTGTGGTGTATTAGGAGGTGTATGTTCCGATGCCCCGCATGATGGTGCAACTGGACGATCGTCTACTCGCAGAAGCCAAGAGGCTGACGGGCGCGCGCACGAAGCGAGCCGCTATCGAGACCGCCCTGGCAGAACTCGTCCGCCGACGCAAGGCGGCCGAGCTCGCAGCGTTCGCCGGCAAGATCTCCATTCGGTTGACGCGGCGCGAGCTACAGGCCATGCGAGAAGGCCGCTAGCATGCCTGCGCTTGTTGATACGTCCGCCTGGATTGAGTTCTTCAAACCCAAGGGCGACCCCCGCGTGAAGCTGGCTCTCCAGGTGGCGCTCGAAGAAGGGGTCGTGGTCACAGCCGCTCCGGTGCTGACCGAGCTGCTTGTGGGGCTGAATCCCGCGCGTTTCCTCGACGCACAGGCCATCGAGCGCCTCCGGGCGCTGGAGTCTGTCGCGATAGGCTGGGACGTCTGCGAGCGCGCCGGCACACTTGGCCGGACTCTCACGCGGCGAGGGCAGCGTGTCCCGACCGTGGATCTCATGATAGCCGCAGCGGCCGCCTCCGGCGGACATGATGTGTGGCACGTGGGCGATAGACACTTCATCGCGATTGAGCGGGCTGGAGGGCCGCGGCACCGGGACCTGAGTGTCGGTTCTGATACCAACTGAGGCGGGACGCCTCAAGAAGGACTCAACAACTCACCTGACAACTGCACGGTAGCTATTAGGAGCACAGCTGGCTACACCGTCCATCTAGCGTCGGTAGGCCACGGGTGCCAGCGGACGTGCCGCAAAGGCCTCGATGACAGCCTTACCGTCCCAGTCCGCCGGAACCGTCATGCCGAGCGCGTGGAGAATCGTGGCAGCCGTATCGTAGATACGGACCGGCTGTTCAATCGCGTGCCCCTTCTTCACGCCGCTCCCCAGGATGATCCAGGGGATGGTCAGCACTTCCGGCACCACTGCCACATGGTCCTTGTCAATGCCGCCGTGATCGGCCGTGACAATCACCAGGGTCTGTGCTTCTATGCCGGCGTCGCGGAGCGATTGGCGCAGGGATCCGACGCCGCTCAACGCACGGCGCAGTGACTGCAGGTAGCCGAACGACATCCAGCCTTCGGCATGGCCGGCCGCATCGGGGTCGGAGATGTGAGCCAGCATCACGTGAGGACGCGCCGATCGGATGTAGGCGGACGCGGCCGCAATCAGATCGGAGGTCAGGGTTGCCGGTCGCCACGGGACAAGCTCGACCCGATCCATGTACTGCGGGTCGGCGATGACCCGCACGTAGGGCTTCTGCGTGAACAGGGCCGTGCGCAACCCCGCTCTCTTGCCTACGGAGAAGATAGTTGGAGCCGCGGGATAGGGCCGGCCGGGCTCCCATGAGTTGTCGCGCACCCCATGCTTCTCCGATCCGACGCCGGACACCATGGACATGTGGGTTGGGGCAGTGCCGGACGGCACGGTTGTCTGCGCCGTCATGCTGTAGCTGCCCTCTTGCAGGATCGGCCCCACACCGGCGGCGCGCAGGCCATCCGGCCGCGCGCCGTCTATGCTCACAAGGAGAACATACTGCGCGCGCGCGCCCGGAAGCGCCTGGGCGGCGAGCGGCGTTGCGGAGGAGAAACAGACTGTAGCCGCGAGGAGGAGAGCAAGAAACCGCATAGTCGCTGGCCTGCCCAGAACGAAGTGAGACAACCGATGCCTGAAATCGTGCATTGGATTGCACCCCCTTCCCTGAGCCCGCGGAGATCTGGATCCGCACACGTCCTGCCTCATGACTAGCCCCTCCGGACCGGCCCGTCAAGCCCACAACGCTTGACTGTAATAGGCCAATGGTTTTGTCACCCAGCAGGAGGCGCGGCCAGGGCCCACCAGCCCGATAGATAGCGTGTGCGACTGGCAGGCAGAGATGGTCACATAACGAATCCTTCCAGTTGAGCACCGCCCCTTCATGGGGAGACAGGGAGAACCGCCCATGCAGGAACTCACAACCGCCATCGTCGAGGGGAATGCCGTCCGGGTGAAGGAACTCGTCCAGGCGGCGCTGGACGAGAACGTACCCCCCGAAGAGCTGGTGAGCCGCTGGATGATTCCGGCGATGACGGAGGTTGGGGCGCGATTCGAGCGACAAGAATACTTCGTGCCGGAGATGCTGGTCTCCGCGCGGGCGATGCAGGCCGGCCTTTCGCTCCTCAAGCCCCTCCTGGCCCAGCGAGCCGTCAGGCCGGTCGCCACCGTGGTCATCGGGACCGTCAGGGGTGACCTGCACGATGTCGGGAAGAACCTGGTCGCGATGATGCTGGAAGGGGCAGGGTTCCAGGTGGTGGACCTGGGGGTGGACGTTCCCGCCGCGCGTTTCGTCCAGGCGGTGCGCGAGCACCGGGCGGAGATCCTAGGGATCTCGTCCCTGCTGACAACCACCATGCCCCAGATGGAGGCGGTGATCTGCGCCCTGGCTGAGGAGGGATTACGGGAGCGCGTGAAGGTCCTGGTGGGTGGCGCCCCGGTCACGGACCGGTTTGCGGCGAGGATCGGCGCCGACGGGTACGGCGAGAGCGCGACCGCCGCCGTGAAGGCTGCCCGGAGCGTCCTGGGGCTTGTAGAGAGCCCGTGAACTCCCGCGAACGCCTGCTCACCGCGCTCGATCACCGCGAACCCGACCGCGTGCCATTTGATCTCGGCAGCACGCAGGTCACCGGAATCCATGTCATCGCCTACCAGAGGCTGCGCGAGCACATTGGCCTCCCGCCCGTGGAGCCGCAGATGTGCGACACGATCCAGCAGCTTGCGCTGCCCGACGAGGACCTGATCGAGCGCTTCGGGGTTGATGTGCGCGGATTGTTCCCGCTCGACAGCCACAACTGGCGCATCATCAATGTGGATGTGGGCGACGCCTGGGAGTACACCGATGAGTGGGGCATCACTCATCGGCGCCTCAAGCCCGACGGCCTGTACTACTCCATTGTGCGCTCTCCGCTGGAGGGGCCGTCCCTAACACTCGACGACATTCGCGCGCACGGATGGCCCGACACGGGCGATCCGCGGCGCATCGCAGGCCTGCACGAGCAGGCCACTAAGTACCGCGCACAGGGCAAGGCAGTGGTTATCAAGGGCGTGCTGGCGGGGATCTTCGAAATGGCCCAGCGCGTGCGCGGCATGGAGAACTGCCTGGCGGACATGGTGTTGAACGAGACGCTCGCATGCGCGGTTTTCGACAAGATGCTCGAGCTCAAACTGGCCTTCTGGGAGATGGCTCTGCCCCGCCTCGCCGGCGTGATAGATGTGGTCTCGGAAGCAGACGATTACGGGACGCAAACGTCGCAGCTCATCTCACCGCGCATGTTCCGCAAGCTCCTCAAGCCGCGATTGAAGATCCTGTTCGCGCGCATCAAGCAACTCGCTCCCAGGGCCAGGCTTTTCTTCCACTCGTGCGGCAACGTGCGCCCGCTCCTGCCTGACTTCATCGAACTGGGTGCAGACATCTTGAATCCGGTGCACGTCCGCGCGAGCGGGATGGAGCCTGCTGGCCTCAAGCGCGACTTCGGAAAGGACATTGCTTTCTGGGGCGGGGGCGTGGACACGCAAGAGGTCCTGCCGTTCGGCACTCCCCAGCAAGTGAAGGATGACGTGAAACGCAACGTCGAGGCCCTTGCGCCCGGCGGCGGCTTTGTCTTCAACACCGTGCACAACATCCAGGCCGACGTGTCGCCCCAGAACATCGTCGCGATGTGGGAAGCGGTGCGGGCCTCTTCTCTCTTGACATGATTTTCGAATAGAAGTACCCTGATTTCAGAAAGAAGTCGGGTTATTCAGCCACGCCCCAGAAGGGCACAGGCGTGAATATCAGGGGATCTCGCACGAACCTCTCCGACGTGGCACGCGACGCCGGTGTTTCCCTATCCACGGTGTCGCGCGTGCTCAACAACAGCGCACCGGTGCGTGAGAGCGTCCGGGCGCGCGTTGTTGCTTCCCTCACCGCCTTGGGCTATGAACCACCTCCCGCGCGTCAGAACGCCACCGCCCTGAAAGGCGCCATCGTTCTCCTGGTCCCCGACATCCTGAACCCCTTCTTTGCTGAAATCGCGCGGGGCGTTCAAGACGAAGGAGGCACGGGTGGGTCCATGACCGTCCTTGTTGACACGACCGAGGACCCGCAGCGAGAAGAACAGATCCTTCGTGCTCTGTCCGGACAGTCAATCAGCGGTGTCATTGCCTGCGGCTTGCGCCTCTCCTTCGAGCAGTTGGTTTCTGTCCACAGCCGCCACAGGATGCCGATGGTCGTGCTGAATCGGTGCATCCGGCATCCTGAGATACCCTGTGTGACCGTTGACTCCGAAAACGCTACGTACCGCGCGACGCGGCACCTTCTTGATCTGAATCACACCCGCATCGCCTGGATATCCGGACCGAGCACCTCCGAGGCTTCACAGGCGCGGCGGCGTGGAATTGAGACTGCTCTGGCCGAAGCATCGCTCACCTTGCGGCCCGAATGGTGCCTCAGCAGCCTGCCGAACGTGAGCGGAGGATTTCTGGCGATGAGTTCATTGCTGGCGCAGGCGCCGGTGGACCGCCCGACGGCCGTGATTGTCTACAACGACATCATGGCCTTTGGCGTCCTGCACGCCGTGCGGGCACACCGCCTGCGGGTACCGGAGGATATCTCCGTCATAGGCTTCGACGACATCGCGATGGCGGCTCATGCAGACCCGCCCCTGACGACCATGGCTCAACCCAAGTACCGCATGGGTCGCCTGGCGATGCAGCTCCTGCGCCGCATGATCCAGGGACAGCCGCCTCCCACCGAGGGCTACACGCTCATGGAAAGCCCTCTGACCGTTCGTGAATCCACAGGGCCCGCGCCCGCTGGCAGCGGCGGCCCGACGGCCGACGGATAGAACGATGTCTCCCTGGGAACGGTTCGTCGTGGTTGCGCGGGGCGGGCGGGCTGACCGGGTACCCGTCGCGCTGATTGTGGATAGCCCCTGGCTGCCCGGCTACGCCGGCATTGACACCCTGGACTACTTCCTTCGGCCCGACGAATGGCTCCGCATCAACCTGGATCTGAGCGACCGGTTTCCCGAGGTGGCCTGGATTCCCGGGTTCTGGGTCGAGTACGGCATGGCAGCCGAGCCGTCCGCGTTTGGCGCGCGCGTAGTCTGGCATCACGACCAGGCGCCATCAATCGAGCCGGTGCCAGGTGGCCTTGCCGTGCTCGCCGGGATGGAACCGCCCGACCCGCAGCGACACGGCCTGATGCCATTGGTCCTGCAGCGCTATGCCGACTCAGAGCGCCGGCTGTTGCCGCAGGGGCTCAAGGTGCAGATGGTCGCCGCACGCGGTCCGTTCGCCGTGGCAGCGTGGTTGCTCGGTGTGAGCGAATTCCTGATCGCGCTCAAGGTGGAACCCGAGGCCAGCGGGCGCCTTCTCGATGCGCTCACGGCGACGACAATCGCCTGGCTGCGCGCGCAACTGGACGTACTCCGCGCGCCCGAAGGTATCCTGGTGCTCGACGATATTGCCGGCATGCTCTCCCCTGCCATGTTTAAGCAGTTTGCCCGACCGCGATTCTCCCGCATCTTCGGCGAATTCGGCGGGCTGATAAAGGCCTTTCACAACGATACTCCCTGCGCGCACCTCGCCAGGCCCATGGCCACGCTCGGCTTCGATGTCTTCAACTTCAGCCACACCATGGATATTGCTGACCTTCAAACGAAAATGCCGGGCATTGCGTTGATGGGCAACATCCCGCCGCTGGATGCAATGGCGCGCGGCACGCCAGCAGCGGTAGCAGCGTGGGCGCACGAGTGCGTGCAGAAGACCGGCGGAAGGGGCCTGATCCTTTCTGCGGGCGGCGGTGTCAGTCCAGGAACGCCGCCCGAGGCGATCGATGCACTCGTGCAGGCTGCGGGAGGATAGCGATGACCAGGTACGTCTTCAGTACCTCCGACACCACCCGCTATCGTTTCCCGACCCACGTCAACGATCTGGTCATGGATCGCTCTGAGGCAGAGACCTCAGAGGCGTTTGTCGTCGTATTGGAACCCGGCGAGGCGCCGCCCCTGCATGTCCATCACGACACGGAACAGATCCTCTACGTCTTGGAGGGTGTCGGAGTCCTTCAGATTGGCGAGACGCCAGAATGCTACCCCGTGAATCCCGGGGATCTGGTCCGCATACCCCCGCATGTCTTCCACAACATCACGTGCACGGGCTCGCAGCGGTTGCGCTACCTGAGCGTCGACGCCTTCGTGGGTGGAAGGCCGAAAGACGAACCCACCTGGGACAGCCATGTTCGGGTCTTGTGCGAAAGGTACGGCTGGGATTTCAACCAGGTACGGATCGGGCAGTAAGATTTCGGCGAAGAAGGGAGGTGGGGCCCGACGGAAGACACGGTGGTGTCCGATCTCGACGCGGGAGTGCCACCTCAGGGTGAGGTGAGAACAACGGAGGTGCACACATGAAGGGCAAGCCGCATTACCTCGTGATCCTCACGATTGTCCTTCTGGCGCTGGGAGTGGGTACCTATGCCCCTGCGCCTACGCACGCCCTGGCTCAAGCACCCAAGTACAAGGAAGCGCCCATGCTCGCCGAGCTCGTGAAGGGCGGTAAGCTGCCACCGGTGGGCCAGCGCCTGCCCGAAGACCCGCTGGTTGTTGAGACCTTCGAGAGCATCGGCAAGTACGGAGGCGTGTGGCGCCGAGGGTTCCTGGGGCCGGGTGACTTCAACAACTACCACCGCGTGGTGTACGACGCGCTCGTTCGCTACTCACCGGACGGCACCAAGGTCGAGCCGAAGATCGCCTCAAAGGTGGAGCCTTCCAAGGATTTCACCGCGTGGACGGTCAGTCTGCGCAAGGGATCCAAGTGGTCGGACGGCAGCCCCTTTACCGCCGACGACATCATGTTCTGGTACAATGACGTGCTCCTGAACAAGGACCTCGTTCCTGCCATCCCAACCTGGATGAGGAACCGGGACGGCTCGACCGTCGCGGTTGAGAAGGTGGACGAATACGCGGTACGCTGGGTCTACAAGGACCCGAACACCACCTTTCCGATGGAGCTTGCCAACAAGGACAGCGGCGACCGTGTCTATGCGGTCTTCCTCCCGTCCAAGTACCTGAAGCAGTTCCACGCCAAGTACGCGGAGAAAGCGAGTCTTGACAGGATGGTTGCCGAGGCCAGGTTCAGGACGTGGGTGGAACTCTTCGCCGCCAGGAACCATCCGCCGGAAAACCCCGAACGCCCCACCATGGCCGCATGGGTGCCGGTGACGCGCATCAGCGACCAGATGTTCATTCTGCGCCGCAACCCGTACTTCGTCGCCGTGGACAAGGAAGGCAACCAGCTTCCATACATTGACTTCATCCAATTCAGGTTCTTCACCGATGTCCACGCGCTGAACCTCGCGGCGATCGCTGGACAACTGGACATGCAGGAACGGCACATCCTCCTGGGCAACTACCCCGTGCTGAAGGAGCAAGAGAAGAAGGCCGGCAAGTACCGCATCGTTCTGTGGCCGACCTTCGGCGGCACGGATGCATCCGTAACCCTGAACCAGACCTACGCCAAGGATCCCGACTTGGGCAGGTTGTTCCAGAACAAGGATTTCCGCATCGCCATGTCGATCGCCATCAACCGCAACGAGATCAAGGAGTCCGCGTTCCTCGGCCTGGGCGAGCCACGTCAGCCCGTGGCGGCGCCGTGGCATCCCTATTTCCCGGGCGATGCCTATGCGAAGAAGTTCACCGAGTTCCGGGCGGACGAAGCCAACAGGACACTTGACAGAATCGGTCTGGACCGGAAGGACGCGGAGGGCTTTCGCCTCTTCCCCGGAACCACGCGGCGCGTCACCATCGAACTCTCCGTGGTCCCTGCCTTTGGCCCATGGCCGGACATTGCGCAGTTGATCGCCAGGAACTGGGAGCGGGTCGGCATCAAGACCATCGTCCAGGTGCGCGATCGCGCGCTGCACTTCACGATGCGGATGGCCAACGACCTGCAGGCTGAGATATGGAATCAGGACACGTCGGGCTTTCCGTTTACCGGCGTTCCAAAGTACGATCCCCGCTCCCTCCTCTATGGAACCATCACCACGGGTCCGCTCTGGAAGCAGTGGTACGATACCGGAGGGAGAGAAGGTGTAGAGCCGCCTGCCGAGACCAAGAGGATCGTCGAGTTGATCGACAGGGGTAAGATGGTCAACCCCAGGGAGCAGGTCAGGATCGCCCAGGAGATCTTCACGATCTGGGTGGACAACATGTACGATATCGGAATCATCGGCCTGACCCCGATGGTTCAGG
>DYHL01000092.1 GCA_020724185.1 Candidatus Nitrosymbiomonas sp.
TAGCACACCCTGGATCTCGGCGTATATCTGCCTGTCATCGAAGAGGTGCTGCTGGATGGACCCCGACGGGCAGGCGGCCACACAGACCCCACACCCCTTGCACAGCGCCTCGTTGATCAGCGCCTTGGCGGTTGCCGCGTCAAAGGCAATGGCGGTGTATGGGCACAGGGGTACGCACGTCTTGCAGCCGGAGCACTCCTCCGCGAGGATGTACGCGGTCGTAGGCTCCAGTTCGAAATAACCGGCGTCAATGAGCGCAAACGCCTCGGCCGCCGCTGCGCCGGCCTGGGCCACGGAGTCCGGGATGTCCTTGGGTCCCTGGCATGCGCCGGCCAGGAAGATGCCGTCGGTGAACGTGTTCACCGGCGCCAGCTTCGGGTGTCTCTCCAGGAACCAGCCTTCGTTCGAGCAGGAGATGTTGAACATCCTGCGCACTTCCTGCGCGTCCGGCTGCGGGTCCAGGCCCGCGCTGAGCACAACCATGTCCACGGGGATGCGCCGGATCATGCCGGCCAGCGTGTCCTCTACCTGGATTACCAGCTTGCCCTGCTCTTCGGGAGTGGTTGCCCAGTCGGAAACCTGGCCCACCTTGCCTCGGATGAAGTGCACGCCCTCGGCCAGGGTCTTGGTGTAGAACTCCTCGAAGCCCTTCCCAGGGGTGCGGACGTCAATGTAGAAGTTGTAGACTTCGGCCCCGGTCCGCTCCTTGATGAGGTGGGCCAGCTTGATTGAATACATGCAGCAGACCCGGGAGCAGTAGACGTTGTAGTTCTCGTCGCGGGAACCGACGCAGTGGATGATCCCGACCCGCTCGGGCGTGCGGCCGTCGCGCAGGACGACCTCGCCGCCGGTTGGACCGGAGGCGTTCACAATACGCTCAATCTCTAGGGCCGAGTAGACATCGGGGTAGGTGCCGTAGCCGTAGTATGGCACCCGGCCGGCGTCGAACGTCTTGAACCCGGTTGCCAGGACAATGGCGCCGACCTCGATCTCCTCGATCACCTCGGTCTGCTTGAAGTCTATGGCCTTGCGATCCCCGCAGGCCTCCACGCAGGTCTTCTTGCACTTGCCCGACTTGAACTCGATGCAGGTCTCCGGGTCGATGACGACCACCTGCGGGACGGCCTGGGGGAACGGGATGTAGATCGGGCGGCGCTTGCTCAGCCCGAGGTTGAACTCGTCCGGGTGCTTGGCTTCTTTGTAGATGCACGCGGGGATGCATTCCTGACAGCCTATGCACAGTTCTTCGATGATGTAGCGCGGCTTGCGCTTGACCTTGACCTTGTAGTTCCCCACGTACCCTTCGACCTGCGAGACCTCGGAGTAGGTCCAGAGCGTGATGTTGGGGTGGGCCCGGACCGCGGTCATCTTGGGAGTCAGGATGCACGCGGCGCAGTCGAGGGTGGGGAAGGTCTTGTCGAACTTGGCCATGTGCCCGCCTATCGTGGGCTCGCGCTCCACCAGGTAGACGCGCTTGCCGCCGTTCGCAATCGTGAGCGCCGCGTGGATGCCGGCGATCCCGCCCCCCACGACCAGCACGGCCGGATTGACCGGGACCCGGCGCCGTTCCAGCGGCTCGTGGTAGATGACCCTCTGGACCGCTGCGCGGACCAGGTCCTGGGCCTTGCGCGTCGCCTCTTCCGTGTCGGTGTGCACCCAGGAGTCGTGCTCCCGGATGCTCACCATCTGGAAGTAGAAGGGGTTCAGCCCCCCTGCCTCAGTGGCGCTCCGGAAGGTGTGCTCGTGGAGCAGCGGTGAGCAGGCCGCGACGACGATCCGGTCGAGCTTGTGCTCCGCGATGTCCTTCTGGATGAGCAACTGACCGGGATCGGAGCACATGTACTTGTATTCGCGCGCCACGACGACGCCGGGCAGGGTGGCCGCGTACTCGGTCAGGCGATGGACGTCAACCAGCCCGGCGATGTTCCTGCCGCAGTGGCAAATGTAGACACCGACTCGCGGCCCGCCGTTTGTGGAATGGACCTCACGCATGACCAGACACCTCCGGGGTGGTTGCTTCCTCGACCAGTTCGGCCAGATCCTTGATCATGAGCCCTTCCTCATGTCCTGTCGTCTTTACTGCGTCGCGGAACATGGTGATCTCTTTCGGACAGGTTACCACCAGCGTTCCGACCCCGTTCAGCACCGCGGCTTCACGGACGCGGCGCTCGGCCGGCCGTTCCTTGACGCCGGCGGCTTCCTCCATCCAGATGCGACCGCCTCCAGCGCCACAGCAGTACGCGTTCAGCCGGTTCCGCGGCATCTCCACCAGGTCCGCGCCCAACGCTCTCAGCACGCGCCGCGGCGCCTCGTATATCCCGTTGTACCGGCCCAGGTAGCACGGATCGTGGTACGTGGCGCGGAGGCCCAGCCTCCTTGCGGGCCGCAGCCGTTCCGCGTCAATGAGACGGTCGAACAGTTCGGTGTAGTGCACGACCGGCCAGGTTCCCCCGAACTCAGGGTACTCGTTCTTCAGCGTGTTGTAGGCGTGCGGGTCGGTGGTGATGATCTCGTCGAACCGGCACTTCTGCATGGTGGCGATGTTCTTTTCTGCGAGCATCTCGAAGAGGCCTTCCTCGCCAACCCGGCGTATGTCGTTCCCGCTGGTTTGCTCGCCGTCGTAGAGGATGCCGAACGAGACGCCCGCCCTATGCAAGACCCGCGCCGCCGCCCGGGTTGCCTCGCGCGCGGCCGGGTCAAACGAGGCGTAGTCCCCCACGAACCAGAGGTACTGCGCCTGCTCGCGGCGGACGTCCTTTACCGGAACCTCCAGCCCCTGGGTCCATCTGGCGCGCGTCTTGGGCGACTGCCCGAACGAGTTGCCATAGCGAGAGGTCGCCGTGAGCGCGTCCTGGAGACGCGCGTCCACCTCGCCTCGGGTCACAAGGTACCGCCGCATCCGCACGATGAGCGGGATGTGCTCGTTCATGACCGGGCACCGCTCCATACAGGCGTAGCAGGTGGTGCAGGCCCAGAGCTCGTCGGCGGAGACGACGCCGCCCACCAGCTCGGGGTAGTGCCCGTTGCGCGGGGTGCCCCGCAGCAGATACGGTCCTGCCTCGAGCAGGTGCTCCTTGATGTGATGAACCATCTTCTGGGGGGAGAGCGCGGCGCCGCTCGTTTGGGCCGGGCAGACGCGGTCGCACCGCCCGCACTCGGCGCACGCGAACGGATTCAGCAGCTCCCGCCAGGTGAAGTTCCTGGCATTCAGCGGGTCCGGCCCGCCCCCGTCGGCGTCAGCGGTTCGCAGCCGGCCCCGCGGGCTCAGGTCGGTTAGGAAGACGCTGAACGAGGACGCCAGGAGGTGCAAGTGCTTGGAGTAGGGGAGGTAGGCCAGGAATCCCAGGACCAGCACCATGTGTAACCACCACATGGTTAGTTGCAGCGAGGAAGCCGCGCTCGGGGCCAAGCCACCTCCCACCATCAGGCTGGCCAGCCCGGTTCCAACCGGATTCCACAAGAACGACGCGTGGCCGGTGGCTACCACGTGGAATCCCGACGATAGCAGGGAGGTCACCATCAAGCTGCCGATAAGCAGCAGGATGACGCCGGCGTCACGGCTCTGCTCTAGGCGCGGGGGGCGGAGGAGGTACCGCCGGAACGCCGCGCCTCCTATGCCTGCCAGCACCACCACGCCGAAGACCTCCAGCGCCAGCGCCACCGGACCGATCTCCTCTGGCATCGGATAGGGCAGGAACGGCAGGAGGCCCTTGAACAGGGAGAAGATGAACGCCGAGGCATAGACCACGAAACCCCAGAAGATGCCGAAGTGCAGCACCCCCGCGGGTTCCCTCAACAGCCGCCTCTGCCCCAGGACCTCCCAGGCCACCGCTGCCAGCCGCCTTCCGACCCCTCCCAGGCGGTTTTCACCCCTCCCGAGGCGGAGCAACCCAAGCAGATAGCGGACGCGGAACGCGAACAGGCCCAGGGCGACGAGGGAAACGATCCACAGAAGCAAGATTCCTGATGGGCTCATCTTTCCATACCTATGGGGCCGAGGGCTTCCGCGCCCTCAGCTCCTCGGTGAGGATAGGGAGCACATCGAACATGTCCGCGGCCACCCCGTAGTCCGCCACGTCGAATATCGGGGCCCGGGGGTCGGAGTTCACCGCGATGGTGAGCTCCGAATCCTTCATACCCTCCACGTGCTCGGAGGCCCCGCTGATGCCGAGAGCAAGGTAGAACTTGGGCTTGACGACCATCCCGGACTTGCCCACCTGCCGGGTCAGGGGCAGCCATCCCTGATCAATGACCGGACGGGAGGCGCAGACAGCTCCGCCCAGCAGGCCGGCCAGCTCTTCCGCGAGCGGCAGGTTGTCCTGCCGCTGGATCCCGCGCCCAACCGCGATCAGAACAGGGGCCCGTGTAATGTCCACGTCCCCTGCCTCCGGCTCCAGCAGCCGGGTGACCCTCGTCCGCACACCTTCTAGCGGAACCGGCGACGGGAGGTTCTGCACCGTTGGGGCCCGGTCTGAGAGGCCCTTCTGTGAAGGAAACGCGCCGGGGAGAACCGTGAGGGCTACCATATTGCCCCCGGTCTCTACCTCGCCCAGCAGTTTGCCCCCGCACATCTGGCTGGTGACCACGACCCGGTCGTCCTCGATCCCGATCTCCTTGCAGTTGACCACCAGCGGGATTCCCATTGTGGCCGAGGTGAGCGCGGCCAGGTCCATTCCCGCGGAGGTTGCGCCAAAGAGCATCAGACGCGGGGGATCCTTCTCCGCCAGCGCCCGCAGCACCGCGCCGTGGCCCTCCGGGGTGAACTCGGCGAGGCCCGCGTCCTCGATGCACAGGACGCTGTCCGCAACCCCCAGCGTGCTAGCCAGGGGCTGGACCGCGCTCCCTGCCAGCACGGCAACGAGGCGGCCGCCGAGTGCCCCTGCGACTTCCCTTCCCTTGCCCAGGAGTTCGTAAGTATGCCCGAGGACTTCGCCCTTCAGGTGTTCCACGTAGACCCAGACGTCCTGGCCTGATGTGCTCATCGCACCAACCCCCGGTTCTCAAGGATCGTCACGATCTGCCTGGCCATCTCCTCTGGGGTTCCATCGAGCATCTCCGCGCGCTCTGCCGGTTCGGGTTTGAACAGCCGGCGGATCACCAAGCCCTCTGGCGCGGCAACGGACGGCGCCTCGCGCTCGGATATCGTCCTTGTCTTCCTGGCTTCCCGGATCCGCGCCACCGGGACGTAGCGTGGTGGCTGGGGCGCAGAGAGCACCCCTATGACCGCCGGCAGGTCCACCTCGATCTCGGCTGCCATGCCGCCTGGGTACTCTTTTTGCACCAGGACCTTGCCCGCCCCCGGGGCATCCACGGACCGGGTCACGCCCACGAAGGGGAGGCCCAGGATGCCTGCCAGCGCTCCTGCCATGTGCCCGTCCATGTCATCAATCGCCTGCACACCGGTGAGAATGAGGTCAGGGGCGGACTCCTTCAGCACCGCACCAACCACAGCGGCGGCGGCGCGCTTGCCCCAACCTTCCTCCGGGATTCCCGTGAGCTTCACGGCTTCGTCGGCTCCCCGGGCCAGCGCCGTATACAGCGCCTCCTCGGCCTCACCGCGGTCCAGGGCTAGCGCCGTGACCTTGCCACCGTAGCGCTCCTTGAGCAGCAGTGCCTGCTCGAGCGCGTGGTCGTCGCTCTCGCTCAGCAAATAGCGCAGCCACTGCGTGTCCAGCGCCACGCCCGATGGGGCGATCTCCAGCTCCTCCACAAGGTCGGGGACCATGCTCAACAGCACCGCGATGTTCACGCAGGCATCCCTCCCCGTGTTCCGGCCGACTCATCCAGCAGTTCGACGATGTCCTTCACGACGATCTTGCCCTCGTTCCCGGTGGACTTGAGGGCATCCTCGAAGCGCGACGCTTCGAATGGACAGGACACCGCGAGGATGTCCGCTCCGGTGGAGAGGGCATGGGCGACGCGCCGGTCCGAGAGCCGCTCGTGCGCGGCCTGCCAGATCACGGTGTCCAGCCACATGCCACCGCCTCCGCCCCCGCAGCACAGGGCGTTCTCCCTCGTGAAGGGCATCTCCACAAGCGAGATGCCTGGGATCGCCCGCAGAAGTTCGCGTGGGGATTCGTACAGCCCGCTCATGCGCCCTAGACAGCAGTTGTCGTGATAGGTCACACGCGCCTCGATGCGGTTCCCGAGCAGAGGCCGCAAGGCGTCCATCCTGGCTGCCAGGAACTCCACGTAGTGCCGGACCGGGAACTGCCGTCCGGTCGCGTCAGGGTAGATGCGGGTCAGTGAGTTGAACGCGTGGGGGTCTGCTGTCACGATCTCGTCGTACTCGTACTTGTCGAACAGCGCGATGTTCTTCTCCACGAGACTCTCGAACAGGCCTGCTTCGCCCGAGAGGCGTTCGCAGTCTCCTACGCAGCGCTCCTCAGGCCCCAGGACCGCGAAGTCCACGCCCATGGAGTGCAGCACCCGGGCCATGGCCTGGGCCTGCAACTGGTTGCGCGGGTGATATGCGGGATAGCACTCGACCAGCCACAGCGCCTCCACCGGCCGCTTGAGCTGCGAGATGATCGGAACGGGCACACCGGCGCCCCGCGCCCAATCCATCCTCTTCCGCGGGGCCTCGCCAAAGGAGTTCCCGTAGCGATAGGTGTTGTCCAGCGCCTTCTTGAACTCCGCGGGCAGCGTGTGGCCGGCGCTCATGGCAGCGTCGCGCAAGGCCGGGAACAGAACGTCGGTAATCTTCAGCCCGCTTGGGCACCTGGAGGTGCAGTTGTAGCAGGAGACGCACAACCACAGGGTGTTGCTTTTGAGCACCTGGTCCAGCAGGCCTTCCTTGAGGAGGTAGATGGAGTGGCGGGGAGTGTACTCCATGGCGAAGGCCAGGGGGCAGGATCCGCCGCACATCCCGCACTGGATGCAGGGGTTGAACTCCTGGCGCCAGGCAGTTCGTGGGTCGGGCGATGCTGAGGTCGGTGCGCTTTCCACTGGTACGGCAGACTGCTTGTCTCCGCTCGACACCGTGTCCCACCCCCATGGACGCCCTCTCCACCCGGGAGGATCCTGCCGGGCATGGACGGCCCCATTCTCTTACCTACAATTCCACGCCACCCGGCCTAGTGAGAGAATACGGCGACAGCCCTATTCCTGCCTGCCAGAGGGGCCCATGCCCGGTTGCCGGTTTCCCTTATCGGTCATCTATCAGCCCTAGGGTCGTCGCCCGAGGTCATCACCCAGTCATCGTCACGCCTTTCCAGGGGCCTCGCCCAGCAACGGCGAATAAGAACATGGGTGATGCAGACGATGCCTAAGAGCCGAGACCTGACAGCCGTCGTTCGACCCTCGACCATAGCCGTGATCGGTGCCTCCCGCGATCCGGCCAAGGTAGGGCATGCGATCTTCCACAACATCCTTACCGGCGGGTTTCAGGGTGCGGTGCATCCGGTAAATCCCACTGCCCGCGCCATCAGCGGGGTGCGCGCCTACCGGTCCGTACTCGAAGTGCCGGATCCCGTTGACCTGGCAGTGGTGATCACCCCGGCCGCCCTGGTGCCGGGCGTGCTGGACGAGTGCGGCCAGGCAGGCGTGCGCGGGGTGATCGTGATCTCAGGCGGGTTCCGCGAGGTGGGGGAGGAGGGCCGGAAACGGGAGGACCTGGTTCGCGAGCGAATCGCGCGTTGGGGTTTTGCCCTGATCGGCCCCAACTGCCTGGGGGTGATCAACACCGCCCCCGACGTCCGGTTGAACGCGACGTTCGCCGCGCAGATCCCCGCAGCCGGCAACATCGGTTTCCTGTCGCAGTCCGGTGCCCTCACCGCGGCCGCGCTCGACTACGCCCGCACCAAGCGTATCGGGTTCTCCAAGGTTTTCAACCTCGGCAACAAGGCGGACGTAACCGAGCTGGAGCTGCTGGACGTGCTGGCCGCCGATCCGGACACGCACGTCATCCTGCTCTATGTGGAGGAGCTGAGCGAGGGGCGGCGCTTCATCGAGACCGCCCGTGAGATCAGCGAGCAGTCGCCGCCCAAGCCCGTTCTCGTACTCAAGGCAGGCCGCACCGCGGATGGCGCCAGGGCAGTCTCGAGCCACACCGGGTCGCTGGCCGGCTCCGATCAGGTCTACGAGGCCATCTTCGCCCAGGCAGGCGTGCTGCGGGTTGAGAGCATCGAGGAGCTGTTCGACTACGCGGGCGCGTTCTCGCGTCAGCCGCTCCCCAAGGGCAGGCGCGTCGCGATTGTCACCAACGCCGGCGGCCCTGGTATCCTGGCCACGGATGCCTGCATACGGCAGGGTCTGGAGCTGAGCAAGCTTTCGACGGCAACGCTCGGGGCGCTGCGGGGCGTGGTGCCCGGCGAAGCCCATGTGGGCAACCCCCTTGACATCATCGGCGATGCCGACGATCGCCGGTACGACGCCGCCCTGGAGGCGGTGCTGGCCGACCCGTCGGTGGACGCAGGGGTCGTGCTGGTGACCCGCCAGGCGACCATTGACGTTGAGGCCGCGGCAGATGCCGTCATCCGGCGAGCGCGCGCCTCCGGCAAGCCGGTGTTGGCCTCTTTCGTTGGCGCCCTGGCCGTGGAATCGGGTGTGGCACGCCTGGAGGAGGCCGGGATTCCCCACTATCCGTTTCCCGAGGCGATCGCGCGGACGCTCGCCGCGATGGCGCGGTACGTCTCGTGGATCGAACGGCCCCGCACCGGCTACCACACGTTCGACGATGTGGACCTACCCCGAGCGCGCAAGATCATCGCAGGCGCCGAGCCAGGGTTTCTATCGGAGTCGGCTGCCCTGGGGTTGCTGGAGTCCTACCGGCTGCCGCTGCTGCCGTGGGCAGTGGCCACCACCGCCAGCGAGGCGGCGGAGCGCGCGCTGGCCATTGGCCTTCCAGTAGCGCTCAAGATCCTCTCCCCGCAGATCATCCACAAGGTGGACGTGGGCGGGGTGCGCCTCCACCTAGGGACCGCGGCCGAGGTCGCCGCGGCCTACGAGGCCATGATGGTTTCGATACGCAAGCACCACCCCGACGCAGCCTTGGACGGAGTACTGGTGCAGGCGATGGCGCGCAAGGGGCACGAGGTGATCCTGGGGATCAGCCACGACGCGCAGTTCGGCCCGGTGCTGATGTTTGGACTGGGCGGGATCTACGTGGAGGTCCTCAAGGACGTCACCTTCCGCCTGGCGCCGGTAAGGGAGCTCGGGGCCCGGCGCATGGTCGAGGAGACCCGCACCGCGGCCATCCTGCAGGGGGTCCGGGGCGAACCACCGTCGGACCTGGAGGCCATAGTCGAGTGCCTGCTGCGCCTATCCCAGTTGGCGGTTGACTGCCCTGAGGTAGCGGAGCTCGACATCAATCCCCTGTTTGTGTACGCGGCCGGGCAGGGCGCGGCGGTGGCGGACGCGCGGGTGCGAATCGCGCCTCCCCCAGGGTAACCCCGCTGAGACGCCTGGGGCGGCTGCCGCTGCTCTACAAGATACTGGCGGCCAATGCCGCGATCGTGGTGCTGGGCGCGGTGGTTGGAACGGCCATCTCTCTCCGGCACGGCGCCGCGCACCCTGGCGAACCGCACGGCGAGCTGATGGCGTCTTTCGCCCTGGCTGGCGTCGCGATCAGCCTGGCCGCGAACTACCTGGTCCTGCGGGCCCTTCTGCGACCGATGGACCACCTGCAGCGTGCGGTGGACGCCGTGCGTGCTGGTGAGTCGGGTGTGCGGGTTGCGCGCGAGGGCCTCTCGGACGAGCGGTTCGAGCACCTAGTCCAAAGTTCCGCCGGGACATCGCGCCAAGAGCCGCATCCTGTCTGGGATA
>DYHL01000093.1 GCA_020724185.1 Candidatus Nitrosymbiomonas sp.
AGCGACGACGGCTTCCTGAGAACGATCTGACCCGCCAGTGAGGTGGAGAGTCTGATGGAAGAGCATAGAGTCGGAACGGCAAATGGGCAGGAGCCAACGATCGTGGCCTTCTTCTGCACGTGGTGCACCTACACCGCGGCGGACCTGGCCGGCACCTCACGGATGAAGTACCCTCCCAACGTCCGCATCATCCGCGTGATGTGCTCGGGACGGGTGGACCCGCAGTTCGTGGTCGAGGCGTTCGCGCAGGGCGCCGACGGGGTCCTCATCGGCGGCTGCCATCCCGGGGACTGTCACTACGTGGAGGGCAACTACAAGACGCTGCGCCGGATAGCGCTGCTCCGGCGGGTCCTCCGCGACATGGGAATTGAGGACGAGCGTCTCCGGCTGGAATGGATCTCAGCCTCGGAGGGCGAGAAGGTGGCCCGCGTGATCAGCGACATGGTGGGGGCCATCCGCCGTCTGGGCAGGCTCGATTTGCCCGGGAGGCGGACAAGCTGGGACGCAGAGGTCCTGCCCCACGACGGGCCCACCGAGGCCCCCGCGGCCGCGGCCGCATCCGATGGGAGGTGAACGAGATGTCTAACCCCGCAAAGCCGCAGGTCGCCTTCTACTGGTGCGCTTCGTGTGGAGGATGCGAGGAGGCGGTCGTTGACCTGGCCGATGGCGTCCTGGCGGTCGTGGATGCCGTGGACATCATCTTCTGGCCGGTTGCCCTGGACTTCAAGCGGAGTGACGTGGAGGCGCGGCCGGACGGATCCATTGCGGTCGCGTTTGTCAACGGCGCCGTCCGCACCTCGGAGCAGGAGGAGATGGCACACCTGCTGCGGCGCAAGGCGCAGTTCCTGATCGCCTTTGGTGCGTGCTCCCACCTGGGAGGAATCCCAGGGCTCGCCAACCTGTACGACCGCGAGGAGGTCCTGCGCGGTAGCTACAGCGAGGCGCCATCGGTGGTCAACCCGGAGGGTACGTGGCCCCAGGAGGCCTGGCAGGAGAACGGCCGCCTGACAACGCTCCCGGCCTTCCGCGATACCGTGCGCACCCTGGATCAGGTCGTGGAGGTTGACTACTACATTCCTGGCTGCCCTCCCACCCCTAAGCTTCTGATGGACGCGGTCCAGGCAATCCTCTCCGGCGCCCTCCCACCGAAGGGGAGCGTGCTGGCGCCCGACGTCGCGCTGTGCGACCAGTGCCACCTGAAGGCCACGAAGCCCGACCGGCTGCTCCTGGCCAGCTTCAAACGCCCTCACCAGGTGCTGATTGACCCCGAAACTTGCCTTCTGTCGCAGGGGCTACTGTGCCTGGGGCCGGCCACGCGGGCCGGTTGCGAAGCCCTGTGTCCACAGGGACACATGCCATGCACCGGGTGTTTTGGGCCGACGTCACGCGTGCACGATGTTGGCGCCAAGCTTGTCTCCGCCGTGGGTTCCGCCTTCGACGCCAGCACCCCGGAGGCAATCGAGGCCGTTCTCTCCACGATTCCAGATCCGGTGGGCACGTTCTACCGGTACTCGCTCCCGGCCTCGCGCCTGCGGCGCAAGGTGTCACAGGCCGCCCCTGCCGAGGCGGCACAGTAGGAGGTTGAGAAGGACGGAGCAAGGAAAGCGCGATGGCCAGTACCCTGAGGAGAATCAGCGGGAAGTACCTGCCTGGGTTCATCTCCGCGCGCAGGAACGGTGGCACGGTGCCCATAGGCACCAAGCTGATCATCAGCTACCTGCTGATCATCGGGATCACCATAGTCGTCTTCGCCGTTGTGGGGACCCACCTCATCGGCACGATCATTATGTCTGAGGCGCAGGCGAGCGTGCGCAACAACCTCAACGCGGCTCGCGAGATCCTGCACGGCAGGTTGCGCCATGTCAACGACGCGGTCCGGCTCACGGCCGGAAGGTTCTTCCTCAGAGACGCGATGCCGGCGGTGAGAACGGACCCGGTCGCCCAGGAGCTGGGAAGAATCCGGGAAGTTGAGAGGTTGGACGTGCTCACGGTCACAGACCGGACTGGCAACGTCCTGTTGCGCACCAGCAACCCTCCACTTGCCGGTGACAACGTGAGCCACGATGAGATGGTGGCAGCCATCCTGCACAGCAAGAAGCCCGTCGCGGCGGTTTCTGTGGTTCCTGCGGCCGACCTGCGTAGGGAATCTCCTGCCCTCGCAGAGCAGGCCTACTTCAAGATCACCGAAACGCCCATGGCCCCACCCCGGGAGGCCTCGGAGGAGACCGCGGGCATGATGCTCAGGGCGGCAGCCCCGATCCTGGACTCCCACGGCAACCTGCTCGGAGTGCTGTACGGCGGGATCCTGCTGAACCGGAACTTCGAGATCGTGGACAAGATCAAGCAGACCGTGTTCGAGGGCGTGGAATACAAGGGCCAGGACATAGGAACCTCAACGATCTTCTTGAACGACGTGAGAATCTCAACGAACGTCAGGAACCTCGACGGTACAAGAGCAGTAGGAACGCGAATCGCGGAGGACGTCTACGACCAGGTTGTCGTGTCGGGGAACCCCTGGATCGGCCGGGCCTACGTCGTGAACAACTGGTACATCACCGCGTACGAGCCGATCAAAAGCATCAACCACAAGATCATTGGGATTCTCTACGTGGGCGTTCTGGAACGCAAGTACGTGGACCTCAGGAAGCAGGCGGTGTCCACGCTCCTGGCGCTGACGCTCACGGGCGCCCTGTTGTCCATGGGTGTGTCCTACTTCATCTCACGCAGGGTCTCCGCGGCCGTGCGGCAACTGGTCTCCGCATCGAAGGAAGTGGCCCGCGGCAATCTGGACACAACCGTGGAGATCCGAACCAACGACGAGCTGCAGGATCTGGCAGACAGCTTCAACACCATGGCCTCCGCCCTGAGGAAGAGAGACACTCAGCTCAAGGAGTACACGCAAAGGAGGATCATGGAGTCCGAGAGGCTGGCGATCACCGGACAGCTCGCCGCCGGAGTGGCCCACGAGCTGAACAACCCCCTCCAGGGAATCATCGCCTACACCCACCTGCTCCTAGAGAAGACCCCACCCGAAGGGCAACTGCGCGAAACTCTCGGCAAGGTCGTGGACCAGGCGGGTCGCTGCCGGGACATCGTCCGGGGACTGCTGGACTACGCACGGCCAGTGAAGCCTCACAAGCGCCCCTCGGACGTCAACTCCATACTGCAACAGTGCGTCTCGCTGGTCGAGAACCAGGCGTTGTTCCACAACATCCAGGTCGTCAGGGAGCTCCAGGAGGGGCTACCGCTGGCCGTCGTGGACCCCGCCCAGATTCAGCAGGTCTTCATGAACATGATCATCAACGCCGCCGAGGCGATGGACGGCGTGGGGCGGTTGACGCTGTCCACACGGGTTGAACCCGACGACAGGCACCTCGAGGTTGCGATTGCCGATACCGGGCACGGAATCCGCCCGGAGGACATGGAGAGGATATTCGATCCCTTCTTCACCACCAAGGACCAGGGGCACGGCACCGGGCTGGGCCTGTCGATCAGCTTCGGAATCGTCAAGGAGCACGGCGGCACGATCCTGGTGGAGAGCGAAGAGGGGAAGGGGACGTCGTTCATCGTAAGGCTGCCCGTCAAGACTGCCGGGGAAGCGTAACAGGTGGAGATCAAACCCAGGATACTCATCGTAGACGACGAGGAGATCGTGCTGGACTCGTGCAGCCAGATCCTCGAGGGCAGTGGGTATGCCACGAGGACAGCAACCGACGGCTCGATTGGCCTGAGGCAGGTGGCGGAGTTCCGGCCGGACCTCGTGTTCGTGGACCTCAAGATGCCCGGCATCTCGGGGTTCGAGGTGCTGGAGAGAATCCGTACCCTCGACCCTTCAATCGTGACAATCGTGATCACCGGCTATGCCACGCTGGCCTCTGCCGTGGAAGCGATGCAGAAAGGCGCATACGACTTCCTCCCCAAGCCCTTCACCCCTGACGAGTTCCGACTGATCACAAGGAGGGGCATAGAGAAGCGGGAGCTCGTCCTCGAGACGATCGCGCTCAGGCGCGAGAAGGAGTTGCTGCAGGAGAACTTCGCGGCCATCATCTCTCACGAGCTCAGGGCCCCGCTCAGCGCCGTTCAGCAGAATCTGATCCGGCTGATGCAGGAGCTGTCGGACCAGGTCAACGAAGCCCAGATGGCCCGCCTGGAGAGGATGAAGTCCAGGATCTACGACCTCCTAGAGATGATCCACACCTGGCTCAGGGCGATCTCCAGCGACATTGCAAGCATCAAGGAGAACTTCGGCCCGACTTCCGTTGAGGCCGCGATCTCGAAGGCGGTCGAGAACGTCTACCCTTACGCCGTGCGGAAGGACATCGAGATCGTCGTCTCCATCGAGGAACCGCTGGATCCCGTGCACGGAGACGAAGGAACCCTGGTTGAGGCGCTGGTCAACCTGCTCGGCAACGCGATAAGGTACTCGCGATCGGGCAGCACGGTAAACGTGGACGCCGAGCAGCAGACGGATCACATACTGGTCGCGGTCCGAGACTCGGGCATCGGCATAGCCGAGGACGAGCTGCCGTACATCTTCGGGAACTTCTACAGGGGCAGGGCCGGAGCAGGAGACGAGGCCGGAGCAGGGCTGGGTCTGCCCATCACCCGGCGCATCATCGAGGCCCACGGGGGAACGATCAGTGTGACCAGCAAGCTGGGCGAAGGCAGCACCTTTGTGATCGCCTTGCCGGCAGGGGGTTCTGGTACGGGAACGCATCATACTCCGGAGGCCGGCGGACCGGAGAATCCGCAAGGGGGACGTGCGACATGAACCAAGGTAAGCAACTGCTGATCATAGATGACGATCCCGACTTCGTGGAAGGGATCAAGTCCATACTGGAGTCCGCGGGCTACCAGGTTGACGCCGCCTACAACCCTAGGTCTGGCCTCGAGGCGCTGAAGACCAAACCGTACGATCTGCTGCTGCTGGACATAATGATGGGGCGGGGCGCAGAGGGGATCATGGTGGCGCGCAAGCTAAGAAAGGACCCCATCCTGAGCCAGATCCCGGTGCTGATAATCACGGGGCTGCGAGAACAGATCGCCTTCCTCTTCCCAGGCCAGCCCCTCCACCCCCACCTCCTCCCGGTGGACGAGTTGGTGGAAAAACCGGTGGAACCCCAGCTTCTCCTGGACAAGGTAAGCGCCCTGATTGAACTGGCAGCAAAGCGCAAGGCAGGCAAGTAGTATAGTAGAAAGCAGAGGATGATCCGATGCCAGCAAAACTCTCTTTTTCAAGTGAGATCGTCAACCTCCTGTACAACGCGGAGACGAATCCGGTGCAGAGCTGCATCCAGTGCGGCACCTGCTCCTCAACCTGTCCGGCGGCCGATTTCATGGACCACTCGCCGCGCAACATCATCGCCCTGATCCGGGCAGACCTCAGGAAGCCCGTGCTGTCGAGCAACGCTTTCTGGTGCTGCGCCTCATGCTACCAGTGCACCGTGAGATGCCCGGCGGGCATTGACATCGCGGGTATGATGTACGGCCTCAAGCGCTACTCCATGTGGAGAAACCGCTTCAAGAAGGGTTCGATCGGGGCGGACTTCTCCAGGCGGTTCGCGAGGATGATCTTGAAGAACGGGAAGTCCTTCGAGCCCGCGCTGGCTACGCCGTACCTCTTCCACTACGGCCTGAGGACGTTCTTCTACGATGCCCGCAACGCCCTGGCCCTCTTCATGAAGGGGCGACTGCCCCTCTTCCCCAAGAGACTCAAGCGGTCGGCCAAGTTCAGGGGGATCCTCAGCCGGATCATCCCGATGGGGAGGGCGGCATGAAGGCCTACAGCTACTACCCGGGCTGCTCCCTTGAAAAGATGGCGGCATCCTACCACCTCTCCACCATGGAGGTCGCGCAACGGCTGGGGTTGGAGCTCAAGGAGCTGGAGGACTGGAACTGCTGCGGCGCCACCGCGTACTTCCACGTTGACGAGCTCCTTGCGCACACGCTGTCCGCTCGCAACCTGGCCATTGCCGAGAAGGCGGGCCTGGACCTGGTGGCGCCCTGCAGCGGATGCTACAAGAACATGTACTTCACCAACGCGCACTTGAAGGAAGACCCTGATCTGGCGGAGCACATCAACTACGCCCTGCAGGAAGACAATTTGACGTTCTCAGGGAGCATCCAGGTGCGGCACCTGATAGAGGTCTTCGTGAAGGACCTGGGGCTCGACGAGATCAAGAAGCGGGTCACCAGCCCATTGAACGGCCTTCGCGTGGCGCCCTACTATGGCTGCCAGGTGGTCAGGCCTCAGAAGGACCGGGAGGACGTCGAGCATCCCCGGTTCTTCGAGGACCTGCTCTCCGCCACAGGCGCCACCCCCACCGACTACCCGCTCAAACTGCGGTGCTGCGGCGGTTCCCTGATCGTAACCAACCGCAAGGCGGCGCTGACCATGGTGCGCGACCTGCTTCAGAACGCGGTGGATCGTGGCGCCCAGGTGATCGCAACCGTCTGCCCGCTCTGCCAGCTCAACCTAGAGTGCTACCAACGGCACGTGAATCGCGAGTTCGGCACGAATCTCTCCTTGCCGATCCTCTACTTCACACAGTTGCTTGGGCTCGCGATGGGAATACCCGCAAAGAAGTTGGGCATAGGCACGGAGCTGGTAGCACCTGCATTTGCGCTATAGATGCTGCGAGAAAGGACCCGGTGAGGGACGATGACCAAGGAGATCTCCGAGGCCGCACAGCAGGCATGGGAAGCGGGCAAGGAGCGCGCAGACCAGGCCTATAGCCAGCGACGGCGGGTGGTAATTGATCCAATCACGCGCCTGGAAGGGCACGGCAAGATAGACATCCATCTGGACGAGGCAGGAGAGGTTGAGCGCGCCTACTTCCAGGTGCCGGAACTGCGCGGGTTTGAGACCTTCACCCGGGGCCGCCCTGCCGAGGACATGCCGCAGATCACCTCCCGCATCTGCGGGGTCTGCCCGCTCGCCCACCACATGGCGTCGGTTAAGGCGCTGGACGACCTTTACAAGGTGGAGCCCCCTCCCGCGGCCAAGAAGATCCGCGAACTCGACTACTCGCTCTTCATGGTCGAGGACCACGCGCTGCACTTCTACTTCCTGGGCGGTCCGGACTTCGTCGTAGGGCCCACCGCCCCCAAGGAGCAACGCAACGTCCTGGGGGTCATTGCCGCCGTCGGGATCGAGGTCGGCAAGCAGGTCATCGCGATGCGCCGCGAGCTCCGCGACCTGGAAACCTACCTCGGCGGCAAGACGATCCACCCGGTCATGGGACTGCCCGGCGGGGTTGCCAAGGGGATCGCCCCGGATGATCTCCCCCGCTTCCGGGAGGTCGCGGCCCGCTCGGTGGAATTCGCGAAGTTCACGCTCGACGTCTTCCGCAAGGTGGTGCTGGCGAACCCCGACTATGTCCGCCTCATTACCTCCGACGCCTACACCCACCGGACCTACTACATGGGCATGGTGGACGCCAACAACAAGGTCAACTTCTACGAAGGCATGATCCGCGTGGTGGATCCTTCTGGGCGGGAGTACGCCAAGTTCAAGTCGCAGGACTACCTGGACTACGTCGCGGAGCGCGTGGAGCCGTGGAGCTACGTCAAGTTCTGCTACCTGAAGCCGGTCGGGTGGAAGGGCTTCGTTGACGGCCCGGAAAGCGGCGTCTACGCCGTGGCGCCTCTGGCGCGCCTGAACGCGTCGGACGGCATGGCAACCCCCCTGGCGCAGCAGGCCTACGAGGAGTTCTACGCCACGCTAGGCGGCAAGCCGGTGCACCACACCCTGGCCAACCACTGGGCCCGGGTGATCGAGCTGCTCTACGCCGCCGAGCGCCTTGTGGAACTGACCGATGACCCCGAGATTACCAGCACCGCGCTGCGCGTGCTGCCCACCAAGCAGCCCTCGGTCGGCGTGGGCATCGTGGAAGCCCCCCGGGGCACGCTGATCCATCACTACGAGACCGATGAGCGAGGGATCATCACACGGGCCAACCTCATCGTCGCCACCCAGAACAACGCTGCGCGCATCGCCATGTCCGTTGACAGCGCCGCCAAGGGCGTCATCCACAAGGGCCAGGTGGACGACGGCCTCCTCAACATGGTCGAGATGGCCTTCCGGGCCTACGATCCCTGCCACGGATGCGCCACGCACTCGCTACCAGGGGAGATGCCGTTGGTGGCCTCGGTATACGACAGCGTGGGAGAGCTCGTGCGTCAGATCAAGCGATGAGCGGCAATAACCTGCTTGTCCTTGGCATCGGGAACGATCTGCTCGGGGACGACGCGGTAGGCCTGCTGGTTGCCGAGGCCCTGCGGGGCGACGGCCTGGTGGTCCGGACGGGCGTGCGGTCAGGCCTGGCCCTCCTGGATGAGGTGGTAGGCGCCCGCCGCGTGCTGCTGGTGGACAGCCAGGCCACCGGCGGGCAGCCAGGGACGATCTGTGAGTTCTCCCTGGAGCCCTCGGTGGTCCGCAGCCCCTCGGCGCACTACGTGGGATACGGCGAGGCCCTTGCAATAGGCGCCGCCGTGGGGCTGGAGATGCCGGAGGAGATCCGCGTGGTGGCGGTGGAGCGCGCGCCCGAAGTCTATCTTGGCGCGGATCTCTCCGAACCGGTGCGCGCTGCCTTGCCCACCATGGTAGAGCGGGCCAGGAACGTCATCCAGGGCTGGCTGCGCTAAAGGCCTTCTTCCCCTCGGCGTACAGGTCTCCCCCGAAGGCGTCGTTGACGACGATGGCAGGGAAGTCGGTTACCTCGAACCGAAACAGGGCTTCCGGACCGAGGTCCTCGTAGGCGACGACCTCGGCGCGTGTGAAGCATCGCGCCAGGAGCGCCCCTGCGCCGCCGGTCGCCGCCATGTAGACGGCTCGATGCCGCTGCATGGCCTCCAGCACGGTCTTGGAGCGGTAGCCCTTGCCGATCATACCCTTCAGTCCCTGGGCCAGGAGCGTGGGAGTGTAGGTGTCCATGCGCGTGCTGGTGGTCGGCCCGGCCGAGCCGATCACCTGACCGGGCCTCGCCGGCGTCGGACCGACGTAGTAGACCAACTGGCCGCGCAGATCGGCGGGCAGTGTTTCGCCACGCTCAAGTGCCTCCACCAGGCGCTTGTGCGCGGCGTCCCGTGCCCCGTAGATCACGCCGCTGATTAGCACGAGATCCCCGGCGCGCAGCCCTTCCACGGTCGCATCGGACCAGGGCGTCGTCAGGCGTTTCGGGTTCATGGGCGCCATCTCCATGATCTCAGAGTTCGGCGCGGGCCACGCGCGCCGCGTGACACTGCAGGTTAACCGCCACCGGTAGGCTCACGATGTGGCAGGGGTAGACCTCGATGCGCACGTCGAGGGCGGTGGTCGCGCCCCCGTATCCCATCGGACCCACGCCCAGCGCGTTGATGGCCGCCAGGAGATCCTCTTCCATGCGGGCGTAGAAGGAATCGGGGTGGCGCTCGCCTGCCTTCCGGATCAGCGCCCGCTTGGCCAGGAAACCGACGGTGTCGAAGGTCCCGCCGATTCCAACCCCAACCACCACGGGCGGGCAGGGGTTGGGGCCGGCCTTCTCCACCGTCTCGATCACGAAGGCCCGCACGCCCCCTTCGCCGTCGGCAGGGGTCAGCATGGTCATCCGGCTCATGTTCTCCGCGCCGCCACCCTTGGGTAAGAGGGCCATGCGCACGCGGTCGCCTGGGACGAGCTCGACGTGCACCACGGCAGGGGAGTTGTCGCCGGTGTTCCGGCGCCGGAGCGGGTCCGAAACCATGGACTTCCGCAGATACCCCTCCGTGTACCCCCGGCGC
>DYHL01000094.1 GCA_020724185.1 Candidatus Nitrosymbiomonas sp.
GGCCATCACCGCCGACATGAGCAGCGATCCCCGCGTGGTCGAGGCCACGGCGAACGCGGCTCACGCGGCGGGCGCGGTGCCCGTTATCCTGTGGTACCCGACCAAGCTGGGAAGCGGACAGGAGCCGCCGCGGCCTGTCGCCGCCGCGATAGCGGCGGCCGACATATGGATCGAGTACGCGGTGGGCTATCTGCTCTACTCCAACGCATATCACGCTGCCATGGAGCGCGGCGCGCGCTACATCTGCCTTTCGGGCGTGGACGTGGACCTGCTGGCGAGGTCGGTCGGCCAGGTTGACTATCCCAAGATGATGGCGCTCGGAGAGAGGCTGCAGGCCGTGGTCGGGAAAGCCAGGGCCGTGCGTGTGACCAGCGCGGCCGGCACGGATCTCTCCGCGGACAACGGCGGCCGCTTCGTCCGGCACTCCGGCAAGCTGGCCGACACTCCCGGCGAGCCGATCATGCTCGGCGGCCAGATCTCATGGTGCCCGTTGGAGAACACAATCAGCGGCCGTCTGGTGATTGACGGCACGATATGGCCGCCCGCGGAAGTGGGGCTTGTGCGATCTCCCGTGCCCCTGACCATCGAGTCGGGGCTCGTGAAGCGTCTCGAGGGTGGACCGGAGGCGCGGATCTACGAGCGATGGCTGGCAGCGTTCAACGACCCGAACATGTACAGGGTGGCGCACTACTCGCTGGGTTTCAACCCCGGCGTGACCAAGCCGACCGGGCGCATTGTCGAGGACGAGCGCATGTTCGGCTGTTTCACCATGGGGATCGGGACGCAGGGTCTGCAGATGAAGGCGACGGGATGGAAGGCGGCCGCGCACACCGACTGCGTGCTGCCCGCCCCCACGATCCACCTGGACGGAGAGCCGCTCCAGGTGGACGGCAAGTACGTTCATCCCGAGATCGTGGCCGCGTGCCGGGACCTGGGCGTGCCGGGCTACTGAGATGATGCCCGCCGTGCTGCACGTCATTCCGGTCCGCGCCCGCCCGGGGCGGGTGGAGCAGGTGAGGGCCTACCTGGCGGCCCTGACCACGGGCGCGGAGACGCACGTGATTGACCTTCCTGATGGCCCGGCGGACCTTGAGCACTTCACCGACGAGCATGCGGCGGTTGGGCAGATGCTCCGGGTCCTTCCTGGCTATGTGGAGGCGCACGCCATAGAGGCGGTCAGCATCGGCTGCTTCTACGATCCCGGGATGTGGGAGCTGCGTGAGGCGCTGGAGATCCCTGTTGTCGGGATCGCCGAGGCGAGCCTGCTGCTGGGTGGCTTCCTCGCCTCGCGGTTGGCCGTTCTGATCGGGGACTGGAAGTGGCTGCCGAAGATGGAGCAGAACGCGCGCCACACCGGGATGGCGCACCGTGTCTGCGCCTGGAGGTCCATTGTGCTATCGGTTCAGGCGATCCAGGACGACCCGGAGGGCTGTTACCAGGCGATCTACCGGGAAGCGCGGGCCGCCAGGGACGAAGACCACGCGGAGGGGATCATCCTGGGGTGCGCTGCGCTGACAGGGACCGCGGCGCGCCTGCAGGACGACCTCCGCGTGCCGGTTGTAGACCCGGTTGCCGCCGGGTACCTGGTGGCGTGCGCGCTGGCTACCGCAGCCTCGGGTCAAACGCGTCCCGCAGGCCGTCGCCCAGCAGGTTGAACCCTATCACCGTCATGAAGATCGCTACGCCGGGCAGCGTTGAAACCCACCACGCCTCGCGCAGGTAGGCCCTGCCCTCGGCGACGATCGCACCCCACTCTGGGGACGGTGGCTGCGCGCCCAGGCCCAGGAAGCTGAGGCCCACTCCCGAGAGGATCGCGCCGGCCAGGCGCAGCGTCGTGAGCACGACGATCGGGGCCAGCACATTGGGGAAGATGTGCGCGCGCACGATGTGCGCGTCGCCGCCTCCGGTCGCGCGCGCCGCGTCCACGAACTCCTGCTCCCGCACCGAAAGCACGTTGCCGCGCACCAGCCGCACCAGCCCGGGGATGCCGCCGATCCCAATGGCAATCATGACGTTTTGCAGGCCTGGGCCCAGGACGGCCACGATCGCGATCGCCACCAGCAGGCCGGGAAACGCCAGCCACAGGTCCACGAGCCGCATCATGACGTCGTCAAACCGTCCCCCCCGGTATCCGGAGATGAGCCCGAGCGGGATGCCGATCGCGTCCGAGATGACGATGGCGATCAACCCCACCGAGAGCGAGAGCCGGCCGCCGTAGAGCACGCGGCTGAACAGGTCCCGGCCGAACGAGTCGGTGCCCAGTGGATGCCGCACCGACGGCGGCGCGAAGCGCTGGTCGAACTGCACCTGTATTGGATCATCGTCGGTCAGCCACGGCGCCAGCGCCGAGGCCGCGATGAACAGCAACACGATGATCGCGCCGGCCGCGGCGCCGCGGTTGCGGCGCATCCGACTGAATCCGATCGCCCAGTGCGATCGCCCGGCGTCCATCATCCGTACCGGATGCGGGGATCCAGCAGGCCGTAGAGCAGATCCACCAGCAGGTTCATGAAGACGAAGATCACCGCCGCCACCAGCACCACCGCCTGGATCACGGGAATGTCACGGGTGAAGATCGCGTCCACCGCCAGCCGGCCTATTCCCGGCCACCCGAACACCGTCTCAACAATAACCGCGCCGCCCAGCAGACTGGCGAACTGCATCCCAACGATCGAGACCACCGGAATCATCGCGTTCTTGAGCGCGTGCCGGTACACGAGCCGGCGGGGGCCCACGCCCTTGGCGCGCGCGGTACGGATGTAGTCCTGGCGCAACACCTCCAGCATGGACGAGCGCGTCAGGCGGGCGATGATGGCGGAGGAACTGGTGCCCAGCGTGACCGCGGGCAGGATCAGGTGCAGCCAACTGTCCGCGCCGGCCGGTGGCAGCCACCGCAGGTGGAGGGAGAACACGAGGATTAGGACCAGGCCAAGCCAGAAGTTCGGCAGCGAGACGCCCGCCAGCGCGACCACCATGGTGCCGTAGTCGAGCGCCGACTGGTGGTGCATCGCCGCGATCGCGCCCAGCACCACGCCCAGCGCGACCGCGACGAGCGTGGCCGCCACCGCCATGCGCACCGTGTAGGGAATCCGAAACGCCACCTCCTGCGCCACCGGCCGGCGCGTATGGATGGACCGTCCGAAGTCCCCCTGCACGGCGCGCACGACGAACGAGGCGTACTGAACGTGGATCGGCCGGTCCAGGCCAAGCTGCCGGCGCATCCGTTCAACCTGCTCCGGGGATCCGGCGTCCGCCAGCATGACGCGGACCGGATCCCCCGGGACCAGATGGACGAGCAGGAACACCAGGAACGAGATTCCCAGAAGAACGGGGATCAAGTGCAGCAGCCGCCTGGCCACGTAGCGAAGCACGGCTCAGCTCACTCGATCCCGCCTCGGGCTGCCTGCCGCCCGATCACCTACCGCGTCCGGTACGCGTCCAACAGCAGCAGGTTCCCGAACTTGTCGTAGTAGACGTCCTGAACGTACGATTGATTGAAGTTGACCGAAAGCTCCGACGCCAGCGGCACCCAGGGCACTTCCGCCAGCAGAATCCGCTGGAGCTGTTTGTAGACCTCCAGCCGCTTGGTCGTGTCCACTGTCGTCTGTCCGTCTTCGAGCAGCTTGTCCACCTGAGTGTTGACGTAGTGCACGCGGTTGGTCGTCGCCAGCCGGCTGCTGTGGAAGAAGTAGTAGAGGATATCGGCGTCCGGCCACCCGTACGAGATCAGAATCGCGTCGTGCTCGCCGCGCTGGGTTGAGGCCAGGAGCGTTGCGGGCTCCATCTGCTCGATGTTCAGCTTGATGCCGGCCGTCCGTAGCTGCGACTGCAGGACAACGGCCACGCGCACGTTCGTCATGCGGGCGTAGGTCCAGACCGTGAACTCTACCTGCTTGCCGTCCTTCATCATCGCCCCGCCCGGCCCCGGCCGGTAGCCGGCCTCGGCCAACAGTGCCCTGGCGCGATCGGGGTCGTGGTTGAGTGCGAACTGTTTCACCCCATCCCAGTAGCCCCAGATCGTCGGTGCGATCGGACTCAGCATCGGCACCGCCAGGCCCTCCAGCGCGATGCGCGCGACCTCGTCGGTGTTGATCGCGTGCCCGATGGCCCGGCGCACGCGCACGTCGTTGATGGGCGGCTTCTTGACGTTCAGGCCCAGGTAGGTGCCGCTCGTCGTAGGGATCTGGATGAACGGGAACTTGCCCTCGCGCATCATGCGCCGGGCATCGCGGGCCGGTGCGCCGGGCAGGATGTCAATGTCGCCCCGCTCGAACGCGATCACCCTCGTGGACTCGTCGGGCACGATCCGGATGATGAGCTGGTCGAAGTTGGGCGCGCCGCGGTTCTTGTAGTGCGCGGGTCCCCAGGCGTAGTCGGGATTCCGTTCGTAGACGATCCGGTCGTTTGGAATCCACTGCTTGAACCGGAACGGTCCGGTTCCGACCGGGTTCTGCCCGTAGTCGGCGCCCATCTTCGCGATGGCCGTCGGGGAGAGGATCGCCAGGAACGAGATGCGCAGCGACGAGAAGATCGGCGCGTACGGTTTGGAGAAGACCAGCCGCACGGTGAGGTCGTCCACCACATCGGTTCGCGTCAGCGTGCCGACCCACGAGGCGCCCGGCGCGTTCGTCTCCTTGCTCACCAGGCGGTCGAACGTGGTCTTGACCGCGGCCGCGTTGAACGGGGTGCCGTCGTGGAACTTCACCCCCCGCCTGAGCTTGAAGGTGATTGCGGTGCCGTCCTGGGAGACCTCCCAGGATTCGGCTAGCCCGGGGATGAACTCGCCGGTGCGCCGGTCCACGGTCACCAGGGTTTCGTACATCACCGCGTGCGCGATGTTGACCGACGGCGTTCGGTGCGGGTCGAGCGAGGGAGGATCCGAGCCGATCACCATCGTGAGCGTGCCCCCACGCGCCGGGCCCGCGCCGCCGCTGCCGGCACCCATGGCCAGCAGGGCCACCACTACCAGAAGAACCGGGAGCGCTTTCCACCGCGTCATCTGCTTGCCTCCTTCTCGTATGCGACTACCGAACAACCAGTACGGGACAGTGTGCCTCGTGGATCACACGCGTGCTGACGGATCCCAGCAGCGCCACGCCAACCCTACCCAGCCCGCGCGAGCCCATTACGATCAGGTCACATCCGCGGGCACGCGCCACGTCCAGGATGGCGTGAGCAGCAGGACCTTCCAGCACCGATTCCTCGTAGAAGACGCCCTCTTCCTCCAGGACCTTTGCCGCCTCCCGAACAAGCGCCTCGCTTGCCGTTAGCCGTTTTGTCATAAGCTCCTCCAGGTAGGGCGACCCCAGATCCCTGGGCAGGGGCTCGAAGGCTGCCAGCACGACTACGGTCGCGCCGTAGCGGCGGGCGATGCCGGCGGCGATGGTCAGCGCCTTGCGAGCGTGCTCGGACCCATCCGTAGGGTAGAGAATCGTCGTGAACACGGCCTTCTCCTCTAGAAGAGTCTTGAGACCACGTAAGCAACGAGGACCAGCGCCGCAATCCCGACCCAAAGCCACGTCCGGCCGCTCCGGCCGCGGGCCTTACGAGGACGGAGGTCGGGTGTCTCGGCGCACGCCGCGCAGTAGTTACCCGTGCTGAGCCGGACCACGCAACTTCCGCACAACGCCTTGCCGCACCCCGAACAGTAGGCCAGCGCCAGTCGATCGGCATGATGGGCGCAGGGGATGCCGGTCACCCGCCCGCCCCTGTCACGCTTGCCCTCCGGCCTGCCCGGTCCCGGCAGCCGGCTCAATCCTGGACAAGAAGGCGGACAGCGCCGCGTTGAACGCGGCGGCGTCCTCGATGAACGGCAAGTGGCCGATCCCTGGCATCATGAGCACCTGCGCGCCTGGGATCGTCCGGCCCGCGACCTCCGCCTGGTCCGGCGGGATGACACGATCGCGGGTACCCCAGACGATCAGGGTGGGCGCGGTTATGCGCGCGGCGACCGCCCTGGCCTGCTCCACGATTCCCGGCCGTATGCCCCGTAGGGTTACGGTAGCTCTGAGTGTCTGCAAGAGAGTTTCGGCCGTTACGGGGCGGGCGGCGTTGCGCCGGGTGACCTCGACCAGGACCTCGGGGATGCGGCGCTGGTCGGCGAAGGCGTCGCGAAGCCCCAGGCGCGGAAACCGCCGGATGAGCGCGAGCACCGCCTCGCCCACCCAGCGCGCCGTCATCAGGCGGAACGTCAGGATCACCCCTGTTCCGAACCCGGCGGGGCCGGCCAGCACCAGCGCGCTGCACCGGTCCGGCGCGGTCCCGGCTGCGAGCGTGGCGATCGCCCCGCCCAGTGACGAGCCGATGAGTACCGCGCGGGGCGCCCCCACGGCGTCCATGAATGCCAGGGTGGCCGCGGCCGCGCCCTCGGGCGATGTGGTTGACGGGATCGGGTCCGACAACCCGAATCCAGGGAAGTCAAGCGCGATCGTGGTGTAACGCTCGCGCAGCGCCGGAGTTGTCCACTGCCAGAACTCCAGGGAGGCCCCGATGCCGTGGATCAGGATCGCGGGTGGACCGCTGCCCTCGACGCGGTAACGGACGCGCGCGCCCATCACCTCAACGAACCGGTCGGTTTCCATCTCTGACCTCCTTTGCCAGCCAGGCGCCTGAGGCGCGCCAGGTTCTTGGCGTCCGGACCCGCGTTGTCGAACCCAGGCGTCTCGATGATGCCCGGCAGGGCACGGAGACGCGGGTGCGCCAGGATCGCCCGAAACCCGCTCGACCCGATCAGGCCTTCACCGATGTTCGCGTGGCGGTCGCGCCTCGATCCCAGTGCGCCCATCGAGTCGTTCAGGTGGAGCACGCGCACGCGGTCCCAGCCCACGGCCCGGTCCGCTGCTCTGACCATCTCCTCGACCCCATCCGGCGTCCTCAGGTCCCAGCCCGAGGCGAACAGGTGCGCGGTATCCAGGCACACGCCAACCCTGGGGTCGCCGTGAACCCCGTCCAGCGCCGCGGCCAGATCGTCAAGCGTTGCGCCCAGCGTGCCGCCGGATCCGGCGCTGTTCTCGAGGAGCACCATGGCACGCTCGCTGGCGCCAAGGATGTGTCGCGCCGCGGCGGCGACGCGGCGCAGAGCAATGCCCTTTGGAGACTGCATGCGACTGCCCAGGTGTGTGACCATGCCCAGGCCCTCCAGCCGCTCGACGCCGCGCAGCGTGGCAAGCAGCGAGGCGATGGACCGGCGGCGGAGATCGCGGTCCGGCGTGCCCGGATTCACCAGGTAGGCGGCGTGCGCAACCAGCGGATCGAGGCCAGCGGCGCGCCGCTTGTGGATGAACCGCTCGATCGCGTCATCGGGGAAGACGCTCTGCCGCCACTGCCGCGGCGATCCGTAGAAGATCTGCAGACAGTCGCAACCGATCGCCACCGCCCGGTCAATGGCCAGGTCCAGCGATCCGCTGATGGATACGTGCGCTCCCAGACGCATGACCGCTCCGTTCTTCTCTGGGCGTGCGGCGGCTCCCTCTAGAACCGCCACACAGCAAACACTACCGCCAGCAGCGTTGCGCCCAGCAGTAGCGCCAGCGGCGCGCCGACCCGCGCATAGTCGCCGAACCGGTATCCGCCGGGCACCATGACCATCATGCTGACCGGATGGCTGATCGGCGTCAGCAGGGTGAGCGAGGTTGCCGCCGCGACGGTGATCATGAAGGGGGCCGGGTTGACGCCCAGCGTCGTGGCGGCGCTGAGCGCAATCGGCGCCATCAGGATCGTCGTAGGGATGGCAGGCACGAACTGCCCGACGATGAAGGTGGCCAGACAGGTCGCCGCAAGGACCGTGAAGGGCGCGTCCCCGGCCAGCGGCAGCACCGCGCCTGCGACCGCTGATGCGGCCCCGGTCGTGTGCAGTGCGGCTCCCAGCGGGAGCAGGCTGCCAACGACGATGACCGTGGTCCAATCCACCACCTGGGGCGCCTCAGTTACCTTCACGCAGCCGCCAATGACCACTATGCCCGCGGCCAGCACCGCGGCCAGACTCACCTGCACGGCGCCCGTGGCGCCGGAGAGGATCACCACTCCCAATGCGAGCAGCGCGTACGGGACCTGTGCGGTGCGGAGGGGCGGTGACTCATCGAGCGAGACGAAATCCGGATCCTGCCCGATGGACCGGAGCCGCTCGTGCGGCCCCTGGAGCAGCAGGGCGTCGCCGTGCTGGAGCTCCACGTCTGCCAGCCAGGCCCGGCGCGGTTGCCCGGCGTGCCACACGGCCAGGACATTCAGTCCATACCTCTGTCGGAACTCGAGCTCCTTGACGCTCTTGCCGGCCAGGTCTGAGCGGGGAGCTATCACCACCTCGGCAAGGCCTACCGTGTTGGTCTCCAGCGCGCTGCGGTCCTGGGCTGGTTCGGGCTCAACGGCGAGGGGACCGAGACGTCGGAGCCGCTCCACCTCCTCGGGGCGTGCACCGGCCAGCAGGATGTCTCCCGGCAGCAGAAGTTCATTGGGCCCCGGCGCCCAGATGTTGCTCTTGCCACGCATGATCGCCAGCACCGTCATCCCAAATGACTCGCCCAGTGAGGCCTGCGCGATCGTCTTCCCTTCCAGCACGCCCCCGTGCTCGACGCGAATCCGAAAGAGACGCTCGGGGAGCCGGTAGGTCTCCAGCAGATCCCGACGGGGACCTGCCGGCGGCATCGCCCCCTCGGGCATCCGTGCCGGAAGGAGCCTGCGTCCCAGCGTGGCCATGAAGATGATGCTTGCGGCCAGCATCGCGATGCCGACCGGGAAGAACGAGAAGAACGAGAGCGGTGCATATCCCGCCTGGACCATGAGCCCGCTGACGATGAGGTTCGAGGCCTTGCCTATGAGCGTAAGGGAACCTCCCTGCCGGGCGGCGATCGCCAGCGGCATCAGCAGCCGGGAAGGGCTAGTCCCGGTCTGACGACAGAGGGCGAGTGCCACCGGCAAGAGTATTGCCGTAGCGCCGACCAGGTTCATGAACCCCGATAGCACGCCGGCTATCGTCATCAAGGCCACGATGAGCGCCACCTCGCGGGATCCCACGGCCCGGAGGAGCAGGCGCGCGGAGAGCGCCGCCACCCCGGTGCGCTCCAGGGCCGCGCTGACGATGAGGAGGCAGACAATTGTGATAACGACCGGGTCGCCGAATCCGGCAAACGCAGCGGCAGGAGTGGCAACCCCGCTCAGGCCGAGTGCCAGCACGACCGACATGGCGACGATCTCGGGGCGCAAGCGTCCCCAGGCAAAGGCCACCAGGGCTCCGGCGAGGATGCCAAGGACGATCCAGCCGTCGGGAGTCGTCATCTCTGCGTACTGTTTCCGTCCGGGGCGTTGCGATGCCTGCCTTGACTTCTACTTGATCGCCTTGGCGAAATCGATAGGGCACCCCTGAATTTGCCCCTTCGTCTTGCCGATTGACAAACCGGGAAGGACTCTGAGGGAAGGAAGAGCAGGAACACAACAAGAAAGCAAAGACGCTTGTTTCTTGTGTCGCCTACTTGGAGGGGCGTGATCTCCATGACCTACCGTTACACCGTTGCATCTAAGACAACCGGTCGGTCCATGCGGATATATTCTGACAACGCACCTATTCCCGCCAAGGTGCGCATGGAGGCCCGCAGGCATGTCCTCGCGCCGTCGCCGCAGAAAGCCTCTGGGAAGAAGGCGGACCGGAAGCCAACGGCAAGCCGGTAGCATTAGGCGTTACTTTCAAGCCGCTGAACGAGATCTCTACCTAGGAGCCTGTCCTGGAAATGGCATCAGTATTAGCGGCTGAGGGGCTCAACC
>DYHL01000095.1:0-3499 GCA_020724185.1 Candidatus Nitrosymbiomonas sp.
CGGCCGCCGCGATCCGGAATAGTGTACATCTCCTTCTCGACGAGGTCAGTGGTCTCGCCCACCGTGCGCTGAAACACATCCGTGTGCTCGACCACCGGCGTACGGATCTCGCGGAACCCGTAGCGGGCCGCCATGTCGTGGATCTTCGTTTCCAGCGCCTGCCAGCGCTCCACCTCGCCTGGGAGGATGTCGCGCATGCCGCGCGGTGCCTGGAATGCGGGCATTGTGCCGCTCCCCCTTTCGTCCCTGCCAAAAGCAACGCTCCCGTCCCTCAGGGACGGGAGCGTCATGCCTTCCCGCGGTGCCACCCTGGTTTCCGGCCGGCGCGCGTCAACCGGTCGGACCCTCTTCGCTGTGACGGGCGGACCCGGACGGCCCCAACCGCGGCAGCGCGGCCAGACCCGTCGGCTCAGGGGTGTCGTTCGGAACCCGGGACACCTGGGGACGCTCGCAGCCCGCCGGAGCGGGGCTTCCCCTCTCTGAAAGGACCGGGCCCTACTCTTCCCTTCTCAGCCAGTGCCGTTTGACTCGGAACTTGCGGCCATTCTACTGTTGCACGGCCTCCCCTGTCAAACCAAGCTGGAGCAGGGTGACTCCGCGCGTCCAGGAGGCCGCGGCCGCTGGGGCGAACTGATCCATGCGGAACCCCGCCATCTCGAAGGGAGGCACCACAGGTGCAGGCAATCATCCTGGCCGGCGGAAGAGGGGAGCGGCTGCGACCCTACACGGAAGACCGGCCCAAGCCCATGGTCGAGGTCCTGGGCGTCCCGATCCTGGCATACCAGATGCACTGGCTGCAGACGCAGGGGGTGTCAGAAGTTGTGGTGGCGTGCGGGTACCGTCACGAGGTGATCATGGACTACTTCGGCGACGGCGCCAAGTGGGGCATGCGGATTGACTACGCCGTTGAGGGTTCACCCCTCGGGCGCGGCGGGGCCATCCGAAACGCGTTCGGGAAGCTCCGCGAGCCCGCCGAGGTTGTGTTGGCAACGAACGGGGACATCATAACGAACCTTCGGCTTGAACCGGTGGTAGCCCATCACCGCAAGGAAGGAAACATGGCCACAGTGGTGCTCGCGCCCTACATCAGCACCTTCGGGCTGGTGGAGGTGGCCACGGACGGACGGGTGGTCGCGTTCCACGAGAAACCCACGCTCCCTTACTGGATCAACGCCGGGATCTACGTGCTTTCCCGTGAAGTGATGCCGTTGCTTCCAGAGGTGGGAGACCACGAGCGAACGACGTTCCCTGACCTGGCCGGGCAGCGGCGCCTGGGTGCGTACAAGTCCGAGGCCTACTGGCGCTCGGTGGATACGGTGAAGGACCTCTCCGAGGTCAGCCGCGAGCTCGAGCAGCGACTGCTCACTGCCTTTCTGGCCTGACGGGGCGCGCGGTCGCCACCACGTTCAGCGCCAGCAGCACCGGGCTTCCATCGGTGAACTCGAACACCGTCAGCGACCCGGGCGAGACATCCATCCGCCGCATGGTATCCGTGGGCAGTTCGAGCAGACGGCATATCAACGCCAGTATCGGATCCTGGTGGGAGACGAGCAGGGTCGTACCACCCTGCTCCATCCACTCGCGCGCGCACGAGGCCATGCGGTCCCCAATGGCGTCCACCGGCTCGATGCCCGGAACCGCCATCCGCGACGGGGTAGTCCGCCAGGTCTCCCACTCGGTGGGATGGAGGGAGATCACCTCGGCAACCGGCATGCCCTCCCACGGCCCGAGCCCGGCCTCGAGGAGACGATCGTCCGCACAGACTGGACGGCCCACGCGCTCGCCGATAATGGCCGCGGTCTCCATGGTGCGGTCCAGCGGGCTGGACACGATCCGGTCCGGTGGCGCTCCCTCCAGGTAGCGCGCGAGGGCCGCGGCCGCGGCACGGCCGGCCGCGTTGAGGTGAACCCCAGGGAGCCGGCCGGCAAAGCGGTTGATGGGCGGCTCCAGCCAATCGTGGTGCCCGTGGCGGACTACCATCAGGCGTGGCGTGTCAGCCATCCGCGTCCAGGATGAGCGTCACCGGGCCGTCGTTGTGGATCTCCACGACCATCTTGGCCTGGAACCGGCCCGTGGCGACAGGGACTCCCAGCGCGCGCAGCCGCGCGACGAACTCGTCGCACAGCTCCTCGGCATGGGCAGGTGCCGCAGCTCGAATGAAAGATGGGCGGCGCCCCCGGCTGGCATCGCCGTAGAGGGTGAACTGCGAGACCACCAGGACCGAGCCACCCTCGTCCATCACAGAGCGATTGAGCTTCCCCGCGTCGTCGTCAAAGATGCGCAGGTGGGAGACCTTCTCGGCCAGCGCCGCGGCCTGCGGAGCGCCGTCGCCTGCTGCCACGGCCAGGAGAACCATCAGCCCCGGGCCGATCGAGCCGACCGTCTCCTCGCCGACGCGCACGGCAGCCCTCGCCACCCGTTGAACAACCGCCCTCACGACCGCCCTGCCCGCTCCCGCCTACCCCAGAACGCCCGACGCAAGGACGCCGAGACGGCGGCGCACCTCTTCGAGAGTCTCGGGTCGCTTGGGAAACGCGAAGCGCACGTATGGCGCTCCGGCTGAGGGATCGCTGCCAAAACTGCTGCCGGGAACCACGGCGACGCCTACCTCGGAAGCCATGCGCCCGGCAAATGCGACGTCATCGGCGGTGCTCAGGCCGCTGAAGTCAGCCATGACATAGTACGCGCCGCGCGGCACGACGCACCGGAAGCCGATCCCGGTCAGAATCCCCAGCATGGTGTCGCGCTTGGCCTGATAGAACGCTCCTAGACCCGCGTAGTAGTCACGCGGGAAGTGGAGCGCGGTCACCCCCGCCTCCTGCAGCGGGGCCGGCGCGCCCACGGTCAGGAAGTCGTGAGCGCGCCGGATGCCATCGGTGATGGCATCGTTGCAGGCAAGCGCCCATCCCACGCGCCAGCCGGTCACGCTGTAGGTCTTGGACATGCTGTTGATCGTAACGGTCCGCTCGGCCATCCCGGGCAGCGATGCCAGGCTGACGTGTGCCGCCCCGTCATAGAGGATGTGCTCATAGACCTCGTCGGTGATCGCCAGCACGTCCCGCTCCAAGCACAGGGCGGCGATCTGTTCCAGCTCGGAGCGGGTGAAGACCTTCCCTGTGGGATTGTGGGGCGTGTTTACGATGATGGCCCGCGTCTTCGGCCCGAACGCAGCGCGCAACTCATCGGGATCAAACGGCATGGTCGGATCCGCGAGGTCAAGGCGGACGTGCCGCAGGCGCGCCCCGGCGATCAGGGCGTCGGGGCCGTAGTTCTCGTAGAAGGGCTCGAAGAGGACGATCTCATCGCCGGGGTCCAGGACGGCGAGCAGCGTGGCCATCATCGCCTCGGTGGCCCCGCAGGTTACCGTTATGTGTCGCTCTGGATCAACTGCCAATCCGTTCGACCACGCCACCTTGTCGGCGATCGCGCGCCGCAACCGCGGGGAGCCCCAGGTGACCGCATACTGGTTCCATTCTCCCCGTAGCGCCGCTACCGCGCC
>DYHL01000095.1:3509-8687 GCA_020724185.1 Candidatus Nitrosymbiomonas sp.
GGGTGGGTCGGAATCTGGAAAACCCTGCGCCATGTTGATGGCCTCGTGCAGGTCGGCGAGTCGCGTCATCTCGCGGATCACGGACTCGGTAAAGAGATCCACACGGGTGGAGGCCGTGCGCCTGATCATGTGGGCACGACCCTGGCCACGCTGTAGACTTCAGGGACCTTCTCCACGCGCTGCATGACCGCGTGAAGCTGACCGATGTTCCGAATGTCCAGCACGACGTTCGTGACGACCACCTTGTCCCGCCGTACGCGGGCGTTCATCGACAGGACATTCGTCCTGGTCTCCGCGATTGCTGCCAGGATGTCCTTGAGGAGTCCCACCCGGTCAAACGACTCCACCTCCACCTCAACCTGGTAGACCCGCTCCTGTACTGGCTCCCATTCCACCTCGAGCAGCCGTTCGGGGTGAGTGCGCAGAAAGGCGATGTTCGCGCAGTCGTTCCTGTGGATCGCCACGCCGCGGCCGCGGGTGACGTACCCCACGAAGCGGTCGCCCGGCAGCGGGGTACAACAGCGGGCAAAGCGCATGAGCACGTTGTCCACGCCGCGCATCCGAACTCCCTGCGGTGCGCCCGGCGGCGCCGGCGGCACGGTAGGAGGTGCCGCCGGTTCATCCTCGGACGGGGCCGTGCCCCGCAGCGCCTGCGCAACTTGAAGAAGCGAGAGGTCGCCGTTGCCGATCGCCGCCAGCAGCTCGTCGGCCGACGGCATCCCAAACTGCTCGGCGACCTCACCCAGGCGCTCGGGCTTCATGGCAGCCGCCACACCGCCGGTACGCCGCAGTTCGCGCTCCAGCATCTCTCGACCGTGGGCCAGGTTCTCCTCATGACGCTCGCGCTTGAACCATTGCTTAATCTTGGCGCGGGCGTTGGTTGTCACGGCGAACATCAGCCAATCCCGGCTGGGTCCGACACTGCTCTTGCTGGTCGAAATCTCGACGATGTCGCCGGTGCTTAGCTTCTGCGACAGCGGGATCAGCCGTCCGTTGACCTTGGCTCCGACGCAATGGTGTCCGACATCGGTGTGAATGCGGTAGGCGAAGTCCACCGGGGTCGCCCCAGCCGGCAGATCTATCACGTCGCCCTTGGGCGTGAAAACAAAGACCTCGTTCTGGAAGAGGTCCAACCGCACCGACTGCACGAACTCGCGCGCATCCCCCAGGTCCTGCTGCCACTCGAGCAACTGTCTCAGCCAGGACAGCTTCTGGTCCACCTCTCGTGTCTGCGGCGAGCCATCCTTGTATTTCCAGTGGGCGGCGATGCCGCGCTCGGCCTCGGCGTGCATCTGGTGAGTGCGGATCTGGATCTCCAGCGGCTCTCCCTCGTGGATGACCGCCGTGTGCAGCGACTGGTACCCGCTGGTCTTCGGATTGGCGATGTAATCGTCGAACTCGCCCGGGATCGGTTTCCAGACGGCATGAACTACACCGAGCGCAGCGTAACAGTCCTTTACGTCGTCGAGCAGCACCCGCACGCCCAGCCGGTCGTAGACGCGCTCCACGGGCTGGCCCGCGTACTTGGGCCGCTGGAGCTTCTTCCAGATGCTGTACACGTGCTTGGGCCGGCCCGTGATGTTCTTGGGCTCCACCTTGATGCCCGTCCGTTGGATCTCACGGTGGAGAACCTTCACGACCCGATCTACAAGGGCCTGCCGGGCGTCTTCCGCCTGAGCCAGCGTGCGGGTGATCTCCGCGTAGGTCTCGGGTTCGAGTTGCTGGAAAGCCAGGTCCTCGAGCTCCTTCTGGATGCTGCCTATCCCCAGCCGCTCAGCCAGCGGGGCATAGATGTCAAGCGTCTCCTGGGACGTACGCTGCCGCTTCCACTCTGGAAGTGGCGCTATGGTGCGCATGTTGTGCAGCCGGTCGGCCAGCTTGATCAATACGATGCGGATGTCGTTGGCCATTGCCAGGAACATCTTCCGCAAGCTCTCGGCCTGACGCTCCTCTCGACCCTGCCACTCGATCTTGCCCAGCTTGGTGACGCCGTCCACCAGCGCGGCGATCTCGGGGCCGAACCGGTCGCGCAGCTCGGAGAACTCAACGCCGGTGTCCTCGAGCACATCGTGCAAGAGGGCGGCGGAAACTGTGATCACGTCGAGGTGTAGGTTGGCCAGGATCGTCGCCACGGTTACCGTGTGCATCACGTACGGCTCACCCGAGGCGCGTCTCTGGCCCTCGTGAGCACGGGCAGCGGCAAGGTAGGCCTCGCGCACCAGATCGAGATCGGCCTTGGGGAAGTTGGCCCGCAGCGTCGCAATGAGGCGCTGGACCTCAGGCGGCAGGTCCTGGAAGCTACCTTGTTGTCTGCGCAGATCCAGCCACTTCACCGCTGACACCGCCGATCGGCTTTTCCTGCAGCATTTCGGTGCGGAGTTGCCGAGCCCTCCTCGACTATGGCCTGGCGAGGTCGTCCAGTATTCGCGCTGCCGGACCGCCTGCCCACGCACGCAGATGGGCCCAGGCCGCGTGCTCCCGCATCCCCTCCCTGTACCTGAGCGACCGGCCCAGGTCGCCTCGGACCCCGGCGCCTAGCAGCGCATACCGCCCCCCGGAACCCTCTGCGTCCTCCCTGGCAAGGACCCCGGCCTCGACCATGATCGCCAGGCAGGCCGAGAGAACCTCGGCCGGCAGGGTCGTTTCCGGAACCTCGCCTGCTCGGTCCCGCGCCCTGAGTTCATGGTAGCACCGCACCAGCGTTTCCCGCGATGGGCAGCGCGCCTCCAACAGAGCCGCAGCGGCGGAAAGCGCGTCAGGGCCGAACCGGAGCTCCACGGTCGCCACCTGTCCATTCAGACCTCCGGAGCCCAGGCATTCGCTAGCCAGCAAGGGATCCGGCAGCAGTCCCAGGACCACCACGCGCGCGATGTCCTGGGGCAGCGCGGGCGCGACCAGGTACGCCCCTGCGACCAGCACCGACAACTGCCCTGCCGCGAAGAGGTCCTCGATCACGCGGCGCAGCGCCGCGGGCAGGCCAGAGTGATAGTAGGCGATGAGGCTCGCCATTTCCGGATGATGGGCGCGCAGGTCGTGCGCCGCTGCCACGCTAGCGCCGGCGTCACCAGTCAAGAAGAGGGTCTTCTCCTGGCGCGCGCGGCCGGTGCGGAGGGCTGCGTCGGCGGTGGGGCGGCCCCGGTGGTCCACAACCCGTAGGTTTGTCCGGGCAGGAACTGCGGCCACGACACGATTCATCCCCGCGGCGCCGGCTGCCTGCGCCAGCGCCTCACCGGGCAGCGTTCCGGTCAGGAAACGAAGGCGGCCGCCGTACCTCTCCCGCAGGAGGTCAAGGTCGGACTCGGGGCTGTGGGGGTCGAGCACCGCGATGACCCCGCCTGCTTCCGGCGTCCGCTGCTCGAGCCAGAGCGCGGACGCAAACAGCAGGTCGAGGTCGCCCCTGCCCCAGGCCGCACCTGTGTGGGCCGCGTCCTGCGCAGGGAGCAGGCCGTGCACGCCGGCAACCCGCAGCCCGGCCCGTCGCAGCCAGGCGCCGGCCAGGCCGGTCCAGGCATCCACCACCCCTGACCGTGGCAGCACGACCACAACAGGCCCATCGCCGCGGGCAACCAGCGCCGCCGCCGCCATCACCACCGTGGGGAGGAGGCCGCGTCCCGGCCCGAAGCGGGCCGCGACCGAGCCGCCGGCGAGAACGGTGTCCAGGACCTCCTGCTGCTGGCTGGAGAGAGGACGCCCGCGGCTCAGACCGGCCGTCCCTTCCTCCATCAGAGCGCGGCCCTCGACCGCATCCCCTTCCCTTGCCGCCTCGCGGATGACCTGGATGTTCAGGCCCCATGCCCGGTCGCCGCCGCCGGTCAGCGCCGTCGCGGCCGCCGTGTATCGGGCCCCGGCATCCATGGCCGGTGCGAGCCGGGCTGCCAGCGCCGCGCGGAGGAACCCAATCTGCCTCCCGTCGCCAAGACAGACCTTGATCGCGTGCGGGTCGCGCGGGTTTCGAGGCTCCCGGACCAACTGGAGCGCCTCGCCCGCGCGCACCCATGCCAGCGTCTCCTGGCGCCCCTCAAACGTGACACCGACCACCTTCGTGTGGAACGCGTCGGCCTCCTCAACCTCGCGCCGGCCCAGATCGAGGTAGTCATCGGCGCGCTCGAACAGGCGCTCCAGCAGTTGCGCGGTACTGGAGGTTACATCTGCCGGGTTCAGGCCTGGGGTCTGGAGATCTCTCACGACCAGCCGCACCGAGCTGACCTCGCGCCACCTGTTCTCCTCCAGCGTATAAGCCAGGTCTACCCGCGTCTGGGTGAAGGCCAGCAACTCCGCAAGGTCGCCCTGGCGGAACGCTATCGCCTCGGCGGTGTGCGTGTCGTCCCCTACAACCATCGCTAGATGGGCTCCGTCGCCCACCAGGCGCGTGCTCAGGACCCGCAGCATTCGGGTCGCAAAGATGGGCGGCTCGTTTCCGCTCCCAAAGGGCGCCAGGCGGCCGAGTTCCGCGGCCTGTTCCAGCGTGGCTGCCTCCAGCGGGATCTCGGCGTCAATCAGCATGGTCGGTTCCAGATCTCCATCCCGCAGCTTCCCTGCGACCGCGGCAACGAACGCTGAACGGAACCTTTCCACTGCGCCCGCCGGGATCGTGAGCCCGGCAGCCATGGCGTGACCGCCAAAGGCGGTCAGATGAGCCGCGGCCTCGGAAAGCGCCTCCACCAGGTGCAGGGAGGGAATGCTGCGCGCCGATCCCTTACCCATGCCTTCTTGCAGCGCGATCAGCACCGCGGGACGGTAGTACCGCTCGACAAGCTGCGACGCGACGATGCCCACGACGCCGGGATGCCAGCCCTCACGTGCAAGGACCAGCGCCGGCTGTTCCTGCAACCCTCCTGTTTCAACCTCCCCGATGGCATCGGCCAGCACCTGCTCGCACAGCGCCCTGCGCTCCTTGTTCAGACCGTCGAGCTCGGCGGCGATCATCCCTGCCTCTTCTGGGTCCTCGGTGATCAGCAGGCGGACCGCGACCGCCGCGTGGGCCAATCGCCCGGCCGCATTAAGACGCGGGGCCAGCGCGTGAGAGAGGTCGCGGACGCCAAGAGGAGGCCGAAGGGCGGCCACATCCATTAGCGCGCGAAGCCCCAGGACGCGGGTTGAGCCTATTCGTTCAAGACCGCGGGCAACCAGGATCCGGTTGTCACCCAACAGCGGCGCCACATCCGCAACCGTGCCCAG
>DYHL01000095.1:8697-9735 GCA_020724185.1 Candidatus Nitrosymbiomonas sp.
TTCTAGCAGGTCGCCGTCATCATCGTGCAGATCCAGGCGCGCGCACAACGCGCGCCATGCCTGGTAGGCGAGCCCCGCTGCACAGAACTCGGTGCCTGGCGCCTCGGTGGCGACCGCGGTGCGCCGTCTCGGGTGCACCACCGCGGCGGCAGAGGGCAGCGGACCCACGGGCTCGTGGTGATCCAGCACGATTAGGTCCAGTCCGGCCGCGCGGGTAGCATCGGCCGCAGCCGTAGCCGCGATTCCGCAATCAACGGCCACCAGAAGCCCTGACCCCCCGGATGCCAGGCGGGCCACGGCGTGGGGGTGCAGCCCGTATCCCTCGGTGCGGCGATCGGGCACGTAGTACTCCACCGCCACGCCAAGGCGGCGCAACCCTCGAACGAGGATCGCGAGAGCGGTCACACCGTCGGCATCGTAGTCGCCGTAGATGGCCACCCGTTCGCGGGCGTGCACGGCCCGCGCCAGGCGTTCGGCGGCAAGGTCCATCTCTGCCAGATTGAAGGGGGAACTCAGCCGGTCAAGCCGGCAGTCCAGGAAGGCCGCGGCCGCGGCCGGATCGGACAACCCCCGGTTTGCCAGAATCTGGGCGGCAAGGGTAGTAACCCCGAGGGCGGCTGCAAGGCGGCGTTGCGCCGCTGCGTTAGGTGGGTAGGTACACCAGCGGGTCAGGGGCCCTGGGGCGGTCGGCCGGGGGCCGAAGCCGGCTGCGACTCAATCTCGTGTAGGCGCGCCTGCAGCTCGCGCACGCGCGATCGCAGCCGCCGCTGTCCTACGAAGCCACTAACAAAAACGAGAAGACCGCCCAGAACGGCGGCGCCTACGGTTGCGAGCGCCAGCGTCGTCTGGACCTCCCAGACCGCGAAGCGGAGCACGACGGCCGAGGGATTGGCCAGCGCGAACACGGTCACGGCAGCAAACAGCAGCAGCGCGAACACGGTGAAGACCGACATGCCTGCTACCTCCTCCGGGGCCGCCTGCGGCGTGGGGTGGCGTTGGCCGCCTGTGGCGCCGGCGCCTCTGGAGCCACAGCCGGCT
>DYHL01000004.1:0-4757 GCA_020724185.1 Candidatus Nitrosymbiomonas sp.
ACTTCGACCGACGAAAATCCCGTCCGAGAGCCATTTCTCGGACACACTCCTAGCCTGTTGACGTACGGTCTAGGGGCCAGATTGTCTACCCCCTGGGTCGGCCTTGCATCCGCGGCGATCTTCGCGAGCACACCCCTCGTCTACTGGACCGGGGGGTCCGCCTACACCGACCTGTGGTCGGTGCTCTTCGCCACCGCGGCCCTGGCCGGGCTGGCCTGCTTCGCCGAGCGCCCAAACCGTAGGCTGGCCTTTGTAACAGGGCTGCTGGCAGGCACTGCCGGCGGGTTCAAGCTGACAATCATGGTAGTCGCCCTCCCGGTTGTGGTGGCGCTGTCCCTCATTGGTGGCCTATCGTTCCCGCGCCTGAAGGCGCGTTTGGGCCTGCTCGGCACGTTCACCCTCGGGGCGGCGGTGGCCGGCTCCTTCTGGTATGGGCGGGCGTGGGTGTTGACCGGAAACCCTGTGTTCCCGATGCTCAACGCCGTCTTCAAGAGCCCATACTGGCCCGCAGAGAACACCAGGTTCAACATGGGCCTCTTCGGCATAGGCACGTCGCTGTGGGATCTCGTGCGTCTGCCGTGGAATCTCAGTCTGCATCCAAACCGCTTCGTCGAGGATGGAAGCATTGGGCTGATCTACCTGCTCGTGCTCCCGTTTGCGTTGTGGGCGATCGCCCGTAGGCGCATCGCTCCGTGGACATGGGGGGTACTTCTGGCCGGCGGGCTACTGTGGTTCTTCAATGCGCAGTATCTCCGGTATCTGCTGCCCCTGCTTCCCCTCGCGGCGATCATTGGATCGGCTGGGCTGCTGGGAAAGGCCACACCCGGAAGCACCGCATTCCGTACAGGTCTCGTCCTGGCGGCGACCGTCATGGTAACCGCCGCCACCTGGGTCACTTCTGGATCTCCCAGCTTCCCAATCGCCGTTGTTCGAGGCGAGGTCACGCGGGCCGACTACACATCTCAATACGTCGCTGGATTCCGGGTTGCTCAGTATGTACGACGTATCCTGCCGGCTTCAGCTCGGATCTACGGGGTAGGCGAGGACATGACATTCTACTATGATCGTTACTTCGTCCCGTCCTCGTGGCTGGGGCACATTTCCAACCCCAGCCTGCCACAGGGGATCCTGGGTGCCAGAACAGGCAGCGAGGCCCAGCGACTGCTTACTCGCGCAGGGTTCACTCACCTCGTGCTGCAGCGGAACCATCCGTGGGTCACGCGTTGGCGCCGCCCCGACGGCTGGCTGGCAAGTGAGGTCTTCTGGGCGGAGGAGGGCCCGCGAATAGAGTACGCTTACTTGGAGTTCTATCTCTTTCGCTTGGTGCCCGGCTCCACGGATGTTCCGACGCGGCGCGGACCGGAACTCTTGCAGAACCCCGGGTTGGAGCGCGGGTCGGGACCTGTCCCTCGTGGATGGGACATCCAGGGCAGCGTGAACGTTGCGACCTCAGATGACGGTGCCGGCGGGCGCGAGATCCGGGCACGGGCCAGTCCCGGATCCTACCTGGTGCAGCGAGTTGTGGTGAAGCCAGACCGCCTGTATGGTTTGGAGGCGGAAATCCGATCGATCGGAGCGAGCAGTACGGTTCGGCTCTCCATCCAGTGGTTTGACGGAGGCGATAAGGCACTTGACTACAGGACATTCCGACAGGTCGTGGCAGGTTCGGAGTGGAGACGATATGCCATGGCCTGCACTGCGCCGGCCGCGGCCCGCAGCGCCCTGATCTGGCTGACCGCGGCCGAGGGGAGCGATGTGGAGTTCAGCCAAGCCGCTTTCCGAGAGCTGCGATGATTCCTGACAGCGGGGATTCCCGGTCTCTGACAATTGCGCTGGCTGTGGTAGCAATGGCGTCCTTTGTCTTCTACCGGTCAGTGGTCACCGTTTTCTTTGCGCAGGATGATTTCCCGTGGCTGTGGGCAGCCCAGCATCTCAGCGTAGATCAACTCATACGGCAGTTCGCAAGCCGGTACGAAGGGGGAACCTACGTATTCTGGCGTCCGCTCAGCCAGCAGGTCTGGTTCTGGCTGAACCTTCGATTCTGGGGCACGAGCGCGGAGCTGTTCCATCTTAGCAGTCTCGTGTTCCATGCGCTCAACAGTATCCTTGCCTTCCTGGTCGCCCGGTCGCTGCTGAAGAACACAACCTGGGCGGCAGTTACCGGCATCTTGTACGGGACCAACCCCGTGCACTTCCAGGCCGTTGCCTGGCCTGCTGCTTTCACTGAGATTGGAAGCAGTTTTCTGGTCCTCCTCTCGTTCCTCGCCTACCTCCACTTCGCCGCCTCCGGTTTTACGTCTCGCAGGCTCTTGTGGGCGAGTCTGGCGGCTTTTGTAGGGGCGCTGATGAGCAAGGAGCCTTCAGTGATACTTCCGGTGATCGTGGTGGTCCACCTCGCAACCGTCGGCGGGAGGGCTCTGGGCGAAATCATTAGATCGTCCCGCTTTGTGTATGCCTTCGCCCTGCTTTCAGGGCTCTACCTACTGCGCCTCATCGTTGTGGGGCTTCCTCCACCCGGGGCCTACAGCCTTGGGTTTGGGCTCTCGTCGGTCGAGAGTGCGTTGCGCTATGCGGTTTGGGGCGTGGGCGTCACAACACCCATGCTCTGGCGGCTGCTGGGTACTGAATTCAAGCCCACGGCAACGGTACTCGTGGTAGTCGGCCTGATGGCCGGGTTTCTGCTTATGCTTGCGCTTGCCCGCTGGGGCCGCAGGTACCCGGTCGTCTCGCTTGGACTTGCGTGGTTCGTTGCCTTTCTCGCCCCAGCGTTGCTGGTGTCCCAAAGGGCACCCTACTATGCTTCACTCCCGTCGTTCGGCTTGATGCTTATCCTGGCCTATGCTGCCATGCAGGTTGCGCGCAGCCGTGCCATGGCTGTTCTGGTTGGGCTTGCTCTGGTCCTCGTGATCGCAGTCAGGTTTCACGCTGTGGGGGAAGAGTACTCGGCGAATCCGGTGCCGTACATGGGCAAACTGGCGAAACAAACCCTGATCAACATTGATCGTCTAGGCGGGCTGGATGACATCAGGGTGCTCTATTTGGTTCAAGTCCCAGATGTGGAACGTTGGGCCTACGGGTTCGAGTGGATGTTTCGAGTGTACTATCCTGGGATTCGCAGGGTGAAATACGTCGAATCCCGCGAAGCCCTCCCTGAGGCCGCCTGGAAGAGGGCAGATGCGGTAGTGCTCAGTATCGAGAACGCCATCGTGACCCGCCTCAGCCTCATCCCTGTACCGGGACCGAAACCATGAAGCCTTGCAGGGTTGTGCTTTGCGATGAGTGCTTGGTCGCGGATGCCGGTTCGTGCCGTATTCGTGGCTCGGAGCGATGGCCTGCACCGCTCCACGCACAGCACATGCCGCCCTGGTCTGGCTGATTGCAGACCAAGGGAATGAGGTAGAGTTCACCAGGATGAGCTTCTACACGCTGCGGTGAGCCAGACGAGCCGTCCGCGAGGAGAGATGATCTCCGCAGACTACAGCGACGAGGACCACAACCTGCGCCTGATGTCGAGGGCGCACCGGTACCACGCGTGGATCTACGAGCAGCTCAAGCCGTACCTGCGTGGCCGCAAGGTCCTCGAGATTGGAGCGGGTGTCGGGAACCTGACGGTGCATCTCCTCCGGGATGGGTATGACGTCACGTGCACCGACATCAATGAGGGCAACCTCAGGGAACTCGCTGCCAGGGCGCTGGCGTGCGGACCGTGGTGGATGATCTCGCCCGCACGAGGCTGGCCGAGAGGTTTGATGCGATCGTCTGCGTCAACGTGCTGGAGCACATTACGGACGAGATCGGCGCGCTCGAGAACGCGCGGCGGATGCTCGGTGAGGCCGGCCGGCTGCTCCTCCTTGTGCCAGCGTGCGAGGCCGCGTTCGGCACGCTGGACGAGGCAGACGGACATTGCCGCCGGTACTCCCGCTGGACACTGACAGCGGCGCTGAAGGCCACAGGCTACGAGGTCTTGCTGATGCGCTACATGAACATGCTGGGACTGATCGGCTGGTGGTGGGAAGGGAAGGTGGTCCGGCGCCGTGTGCACCGCCCGGAGGCTTTGGGAGTGTTCGACCGGCTCGTGCCGGTCATGAAGACCATCGAGCGCATCCTGCGCCCGCCGTTTGGGCTGTCGCTCTTGGCTGTGGCTCGGCGTGCGGGGTTCCTGACAGATGGCACCTGAGCCGGGCGTCATGACCACCATTGTTGTGCCCGCATACAATGAAGAAGAAGGCCTGCCCGTCGTGCTGGAGGCGCTGCAGGCGCTGCCGGCCGATGTATTCGAGATCATAGTCGTGGACGATGGGTCAGTCGATCGGACGGCAGAGGCGGCGCGCAGGTTCCGGTGCCGCCTGATTGCGCACGGCAGGAACCGGGGCAAGGGCGCTGCGATACGCACCGGCGTAGCCCATGCCCGCGGAGAGAAGATCATCTTCATTGACGCCGATGGAACCTACCCCGCAGACATGGTTCCTGGTATCGCCGAGGCGCTGGATGCGTTCGACCTGGTCATCGGCTCGCGGAGCCTGGGCCAGCGGCACATCCCGGTATTCAATCGGATCGGCGGCTTCCTGTTCCGGGCGGCGATCCGCTTGCTCTACGGCTTCAAGGGGCATGATCCGCTCACTGGGCTCTACGGCATCCGGAAGGGTCCCCTGGAACGGATGCAGATCGGCGCGACCGGGTTCGGCGTCGAGTCCGAGATCTCCATAAAGGCGGCCCGCATGGGTCTGCGCATCCTCGATGTGCCCATCGAATACCGT
>DYHL01000004.1:4767-21543 GCA_020724185.1 Candidatus Nitrosymbiomonas sp.
CGGCACGGCCAAGCTCCACCCCCTGCGGGACGGGTACAAGATACTGAGAACGATTCTCAGTTTCATCATGCTCTACAACCCAACCGTGACGTTCATCGTGCCGGGTCTGTCCTGTCTCGTGCTGGGCGTGGTGTTGATAGGGGTACTCCTCACGGGCCCGGTGGAGTTCGGCCGGATCGCGTTCGGCATGCACACCACCCTGATTGCGGTCATGCTCGGGCTCGTTGGTTCACAGGCGATCGTATTTGGGGTGGCCGCGAAACTCTACGCTCTGGCGCACAAGTTCACCATGGGCGATCTGGTAACTGATCTGGCGATGCGTCCCGGCGTGCGGAAGGCAATGGCGGCATCGGGAGTACTCTCGGTGTGTGGCGGGATCGCCTACGGGTTCCGGTTGGTCATGGATTGGGCGAAGGGTGGCTTCGGCGATTTCGTGCGGACGCAGGAAGCCGAGCTTGTGTCGTTTCTCGTGATCTTCGGATTCCAACTCCTGCTGTCGGTTGGGTTCATCATGATCTTTGCCGAGGAGTTGCGGAGCAGAGAGGAGTAGGGGAGGAGATCTACGTGGGCACAGATAGACCCCCGCGCCTCGCCCTCGTCATCCCTGTCTATAACGAGGAGGCCAAGATCGAAGCCTGCCTGGCCGCGCTGGTGCCTTTTCTGGATGCCCGCTTCCCCGGAGCGTACCGGGTAGTCGTGGCAGACAACGGCTCGACCGACCGGACCGCCGAGGTCGCCGAGGGCCTTTCTGCTCGGTGGCCCCAGGTGCGCTGTCTGCGCATACCGGAGAAGGGGCGCGGCCGCGCGCTGCGGGCGGCCTGGCTGGCGTCCGATGCCGATGTTGTCGCCTACATGGACGTGGATCTCTCGACCGACCTGGAGGCCTTCCCGCCCCTGGTGGCGCCGCTGCTCGAGGGCCGCGCGCACGTGGCGACGGGCACACGCCTGCACCCATCGAGCCGGATCGAGCGGAGCCTGCTCCGCGAGGTGCTCTCGCGCGGCTACAACTTGCTCATCCGGCTGCTATTCCCCCGGCGCCGGTTTGCCGATGCGCAGTGCGGGTTCAAGGCGCTCAGCCGGCAGGCGGCGCAGCGCCTGGTGCCCTTAGTGCGGGACAACGCCTGGTTCTTCGACACCGAGTTGCTCCTGCGGGCGGAGCAACTCGGCTACCGCATCCACGAGGTGCCGGTTGTCTGGATCGAAGGTCGTGACAGCCGGGTCCGGATCGCGCGCACGGTCTGGGAGGACGTCAAAGGGCTGCTGCGCGTTCGCCTCACCCGGGCAGACCGCGGGGCGCGTCAACGCCGATTGTGAGGATTACCTCAAGACCTGACTGAGCGTCCTGATGCTGAGACCAATGATCAGGACCCCGACCAGCAGCATCAGCACCTTGGTCGGTGCTCTCTTGCAGGTGTAGGCGGCGATTGGCGCGGCTATGGCTCCTCCGATGGCGAGTCCTACGATGGAATGCCAGTACGACAGGCCAATGGTGAGTACGAAGGTCACGGATGCCGACAACGCCACGAAGAACTCCGCGAAGTTGACCGACCCGATCGTGAATCGAGGGTTGTTGCCCCGTGCGACGAGTGTGGACGTGACGATCGGCCCCCAGCCCCCTCCGCCGACCGCGTCCAGGAATCCTCCGATCAGGCCCAGGGGCACAAGACGAGTCCGCACCTCGACCTGAACGACTCTCCTCAGGGCCTTCAGGAGGATGACGAGGCCCATCACGAGCAGGTAGGCAGCCACGAAAGGCTTGATGATCTCTCCAGGGACCGAGGCGAGGATGTACGCGCCAGACACTGCTCCAATGACGCCGGGAACCACAAGCCGCTTGACAAGGTGGCCATCAACGTTCCCGAATCTTGAGTGGGCGAGTCCGGAGAACCCCGTTGTGACAACCTCGGCCGCGTGAACGCTTGCGCTTGCAGCCACTGGCGGCATGCCAAGGGTGAGCAAGAAAGAGGTCGCGGTCACGCCATAACTCATCCCCAGGGCTCCATCGATCATCTGTGCAATGAACCCGACGACGATGTATGCGACGATCTGCTCCATGGCTATTTGCTCTGTAGCGTCAGGGATTCCTATTGCCAGATGGTCGCGGCTGCCTGGGCACGCACTTTCCTTCGCTGATCGTGCCTCGATAGCCTGCCTGTCACTCGCGCAAGCTTCCCGTGCCATCCTGACTACCATCCATCGCAGAGCGCTCTGAGTCTTCGAGTGTCCGATGGAACAGGGTGCGGGGGCCAGAACACTGTCTTGACAACCCTCGCGAGTGTGCTAACCTAAACAAGCGACCGATAGGGTCCCCTTTTCCGGGACCCGTGTGCGAAGAGCCGTCGGTCGCCTTCTTCATTCGGACGGTACCTCCCCGGGTCTCAAAGGGGTTCTCCAGGTGGGGTGAAAGGCCATGTATCTCCTCTACATGGACGAGTCAGGGAACCCTGACAACCCTCAAGACAGGCACTTCGTGCTTGGAGGTGCCGCCATCTTTGAGCGGCAGACCTTCTTCCTCGCTCAGGATCTGGAAGAGGTGCAGAAGCGCCATTTCCCCGGTCTCCAGCCCGTGGTGTTCCATGCAACCGACATTCGCGCAGGGAGCGGATTCTGGCGGACGGTGCCCCAGACCACAAGGCAGGCCGTGCTTCAAGACATCGGCAACGTCATCGGAGGAGCGAATCGGCCAGGCCTGGTTCTGTTCGGAGCAGCCATCGAAAAGACCGACTCCCTATACGGCGAAGCCGCAGTCGAACGCGCCACTGCGGAGGTTTGTCGCCGCTTCGATATCTTCTTGATGCGACGCAAGAACGAGTCCAACGATCCTCAGCGTGGGCTGCTTGTCTTCGCCGAGGGGCGATTCCGCCAACGTACAAGAGTATGGGTCAAAGGGTTCCGGGAACTCGGGACACAGTGGGGGGTCCTAGTGAACCTCTGTGATATCCCCTATTTCGCCAGTGCAGCGGAGACACGTATGCTTCAACTCGCGGACTTCGTTTCGCATGCCGTCTACTTGCTCTACGAGAGGCGAGATGCGACGCTCATTGGTCCCACCATCAATCGGTTCGACCAGAAGGATAGCGTCCTTCACGGGCTAGTGCATATTGCGCGCACATCCTCCATCTGCGAGTGCCCGGCTTGCGCCAGCAGAAGAGTCCCTGGCTCTCTCGGTAATTGGTTTCAGGCTACCGCCCCCCAGGGGCCGTGAGAGGTGGCTAGTGTGCAGGCAGTTGGCTGTGACCACCGCAGTCCCTCCGTCTCGCGTATGCACGCGCTTGACACCTTTCTTCCGCCCATATTAGACTAGGCCGTGGCTCACTCGCCGGGTGACCGTCGCGGTCCCCGGCGTTATTGACGCGCCCCGGATCGAGCAAGGACCGAGCGAAGACCGGACAGAGAGGGTTGCATGAAGACGGTTATCCCGACAGTTGCTGAGATTGATCGCCGCTGGCACCTGATAGACGCCGACGGCAGGGTGCTGGGCCGGCTGGCCACGCGCATCGCTACGCTGCTGCGCGGCAAGCACAAGCCCACCTTCACGCCGCACATTGACGTCGGCGACTTCGTCGTGGTCGTGAACGCCGCCGGCGTGCGCCTGACCGGGCGCAAGCTCCAGCAGAAGCGCCGGTACCGGCACTCGGGCTACCCGGGCGGCCTGAAGGAGATTGCCTACGATGTACTGATGAAGACGCGTCCCGAGCGGGCGGTTACCGAGGCGGTCCGCGGGATGCTGCCCAAGACCCGGCAGGGTCGCCAACTGATCAAGAAGCTCAAGGTCTACCGAGGTCCGCAGCACCGGCAGCAGGCACAGAAGCCGGCGCCGCTGGCCTGGTAGCAGAGGGAGCGAGGGAGTCCACGTGGCAGGTGTGCAGGTAGTCGCGATGACGTCGGGCAGCCGGAAGACGGCGGTCGCACGCGTACGATTGGTCCCCGGCGTAGGCAAGATCACCGTTAACGGCAAGGAGATGAACGCCTACTTCCCGACCTCCCCGCTGCAGGTGATGGTCCGCCAGCCGTTGCTGTCGGCAAAGGCCGACGATCGTTTCGACGTCATCGTGAGTGTGGCCGGTGGCGGCTTCTCCGGGCAGGCCGGGGCAGTGCGCCACGGCATCGCGCGGGCGCTGCTGGCGGCCGACGAGACGCTGCGCCCGGCAATGCGCCAGGGAGGGTTCCTGACGCGGGACCCGCGCGAGAAGGAACGCAAGAAGTACGGACTCAAGCGCGCGCGCAAGGCCGCCCAGTACAGCAAGCGCTAGGCCTGCAAGCAGATGTATCCTTTGCCGAAGCGGCGTCCGTCTTTCTGGATCCGTTGGCGCTGACATTCGCCGACCCGGACCACTCGGCGCATGAAGACCGTGAAATCACCATCGGCTGCTCCAATCGGCAAGGAGACAGTATGAGCAAGGCATTGGCCTCCACCGAGGATGACGACCTGCGCCCCGAGTACGACCTGTCGAGGTTGAGGGGCGGGATGCGCGGGAAGTATTACAAGCGGGCTACCGCGGGGACCAACTTGGTTCTGATCGAGCCAGACCTCGCGACGGCGTTTCCGGACGGGGACTCCGTCAACCAAGCGTTGCGGCTCCTGCTCAACGCGGCGAGCGCGGCCGGCATCCGTTCACGCCGCGGCCGGTCCGGGCCTAACCGGCGGTTGGAGCGGACCGCTGAGAAACGCGGCCGCTCAACCGCACGCCGCTAGAGACTACAAGGCCGCCACGACCACCGGTGCCGGCGGTGGGCTTCGGCCCCCGGCCCGCGGGCGTGGCGGTGGCTCTTGTGGGGGGGAAGGATGCGCAGCCTCGTCGCTGCTTCTGACGGCAGTCGCCGCGCCTCGCCAGGTGGCCCTCCGGCACGTCGTGGCGCGCGGTGAGACCGCCTACCGGATCGCGCGGCGGTACGGCGTGACCGTGGAGGCGCTGGCCGCGCTCGTGGACGCCGGTACGCCGCTCAATTTGGGTCTGCGCCAGGGCGCCTGGGTGCACGTGAGCGCTCCCGCCGTCGCCGAGGCGCACCGTTTCGTTGGCGTGCCCAACCTGCCCCGGACCTCGTTCGCCCTCTTCCGTGCCGGGACGTCGGTAGCGCCCGGCGATCTGCGTCCAGGCGACGGGCAGTTCATTCACGGCTCCTCCGGCGCGCCGGGGCGAAAGCTCGCGCTGACCCTCGATGCAGGGCGGGCGATGTAGTATCATGCTGCTGTGAACCGCATGCACAAAAGGCCCTGCTGGCACTGACTCTATAGAGAGCACCTGAGTCGTCGCCCATGCCGATCCGAGTTCTAGACCTGCTGGACATCGCCATCGTGACGGCGCTGATCTTTCAGGTCCTGTGGCTCGTGCGCGGGACGCGGGCGGTGCAGCTCTCGGTCGGGCTGGCCGTGCTCTTCGTGGTCTACACCGCCAGCAGGCTCCTCAAGCTGAACACCCTGCAGTGGGTGCTTTCCTATCTGGGCGTGGTCATTCCGATCGCCGTTCTTGTGATCTTCCAGCCGGAGTTGCGGCGCATGCTGGAGCAGCTCGGCCGCGGCGGGGTGTTTGTCTCGGGGCTGGGCCCGGGGTTGGGGCGCGAGGAGACGATCCGGCTCGTAAACGACGTGGCGAGGGCGTGCCGCGTTCTGGCGACCCGCAAGACGGGCGCGCTGGTCGTGCTGGAACGGCGCACGGGCCTCAGCGACGTCATCGAGTCGGGAATCAAGATTGACGGGCTGGCGTCGGTGCAGTTGCTCATTACGACCTTCTTTCACAACACGCCGCTGCACGACGGGGCCGTCGTGATCCGCGGTAACCGGTTGATGGCGGCTGGTTGCCTGCTCCCGCTCAGCGAGAGCCCGCGCCTCAGCCGGACCCTGGGCACCCGCCACCGCGCGGCGGTGGGGATCAGCGAGGTGACCGATGCCGTGGCGGTGGTCGTTTCCGAAGAGACCGGCTCGATCTCGCTGGCGCGCGACGGCGTCTTGAGTCCTGGGCTGTCCGAAGAGGAGTTGAAGGTGGCGCTCCTGGGCCTGTTGGCCCACGGCGGACCGCGCGGGCCGTCCCTGTGGCCGTGGCGCCGGACCCAGGCGGACGCATGAAGGCCCGCCTCACCGCGTTGCTCTCTGAACGCACGCGACTGCTGCTGCTGTCGCTGGCGATCGCCACCGCGATGTGGCACTACGTGGGCAGCGCGCAGGGTCCCAGGTCCGAACCGGCAATGGTGGCCTCGCTGGTCGTCCGCAACGTGGAGGTGACCTTCACCGGGTTGCCCGGCGACCTGGCGGCAACGGCGCACCCGCGGGCCGTGGACCTGGAGATCCGCGGGCCGACCCCGGCCGTGCTGGCGGTGAGGCCGTCCGACGTGCGCGCGATCGCGGCGGTGGGTGACATGGATGCCGGGACGTACCGCGTGACGCTCAGGGTGCCGGTGCCACCAGGGGTCACCTCGGCTCAGGCCACTCCTCCGGTCGTGCTTGTCACGATCGCGCGACCCTAGAACGGCATGGCAGCGTTGCGACGGCTGTTTGGAACCGATGGCATCCGCGGGGTTGCCAACGCCGACCTCACACCCGAACTGGCATTCCGCGTGGGCCGCGCGGCCGGCGCCGAGTTGGGCGGGGCGGACGCGACGTTCGTCCTGGGCCGCGACACCCGCCTCTCGGGCCCGATGCTGGAAGCCGCGCTCGCTGCTGGGCTCTGCTCCGTGGGCGTTCACGTTGGGCTGGGCGGCATTCTCACCACGCCGGCGGTGGCCTACCTGGCCCGCGACCTGGGCGCCGCGTGTGGCGTGGTCATCTCCGCATCGCACAACCCGGTTGAGGACAACGGCATCAAACTGTTTGGCTCCGACGGCTTCAAGCTGCCGGACGGGCGCGAAGCCGCGATTGAATCCCTGCTCGAACGCGACGATCTGCCGCGTCCAACCGGTATTGCCATGGGAACGATCGAGGCGATCCCCTACGGCGTGGACAGGTACCTGGCGCATCTTGCCGGCCTCTCCACGGGCGCGCTGGATGGCATGAAGATCGTGGTGGACTGCGCGTTCGGGGCCGCGGTGCGCGTGGCGCCGCGCCTTTGGGAGATGCTGGGCGCCGACGTTGTAACCCTCCACGGCGAGCCCGACGGTTCCCGGATCAACGTCGCGTGTGGCTCCACCGATCTGGGTCCGCTGAGGCAGGCGGTGCTGGCTTGCGGCGCGGGCGTTGGTTTGGCGCACGACGGCGATGCCGACCGCGTGCTGGCCATGGACGAGCTGGGCGAGGAGGTGGACGGGGACGCGCTCATGGGAATCTGCGCGCTCCACCGACACCGCACGGACAGGCTGGCCGGCGGGGTCGTGGTGGCCACCGTGATGAGCAACCTGGGCCTGGAGCAGCGCCTGAAGCAGGAGGGAATCCGGCTCGAGCGGGCCGCGGTTGGCGACCGCTACGTGCTTGAACGCATGATGGAGACTGGCGCCACGCTCGGGGGCGAGCAGAGCGGGCACCTGATCTTCCTTGACAAGGCCACAACCGGGGACGGCCTGGTGACCGCGATCGCGCTGACCAACGTGATGTCCGCTACCGGACGCCGGCTCTCCGAGCTGCGGGCGGAGATCCCACGCCTTCCCCAGGTGCTTGTGAACGTGCGGGTGCGCGAGCGCAACGGCCTGATTGACGCGCCGGAGGTGAACAGGGCCGTGGCTGCGGCCGAGGCGAGACTCGGTTCGCGCGGGCGTATCCTGGTGAGGCCGTCGGGCACGGAGCCCCTGGTCCGCGTCATGGTCGAGGCCGGCAGCCACGAGGAAGCCCGCGCGGTTGCAGAAGAGGTCGCGTCGGTCATCGCCGGATGCCTCGGCGTGCCGTCTTGACGGTTCCGGTTCTCGTGGACGTCGCGGCTTCAAGGCGGGAGCTGTTCGGGGCCCAGGCGCACGACGTGGGATTGGAAGGCGCGCTGCGGTGGGCGCGCGATCGCATCGCCGCGCGCGTTCCAGGCTACGTGGTTACGCTCAACGGCTCGCTGCTGGTGCAGGCGGCGCGCGATCCGGCGCTCCGTGCGCTCGTCAACGGCGCGGCGCTTGTCACCGCCGACGGGATCGGGGTGATTCTGGCGGCTCGGATCCTGGGAGTGCCGCTGTCTGAGCGCCTGGCCGGGATTGACCTGGCAATCGCGCTCTGCGCTAGCGCTGCCGCTGCCGGGCACCGTGTCTTCCTGCTGGGGGGCGCACCTGGCGTGGCTGAGGACGCTGCCGCGGAATTGCGACGGCGCCATCCGGCGCTGCAGATCGTCGGGACTCGCCACGGGTTCTTCGACCCCCAGGAGGAAGAGGGAGTGCGGGAGCAGATCCGGCAGGCGCGTCCCGAACTCCTGATGGTGGCGCTGGGTGCGCCGCGCCAGGAGCGCTGGATGCAGCGCTGGAGCGCGGCCCTGGGCGTGCCGGTTTCGATCGGGGTGGGGGGCTCCTTCGACGTGCTGGCCGGGCGCGTGCCGCGCGCGCCCCGGTGGATGCAGCGGGTCGGCCTAGAATGGCTCTATAGAATTTCGCGCGAGCCGCGGAGGTGGAGCGTCGTGCGCACGATACCGCCGTTGTTCTTGATGGCGATTCGTGAGCGATGGCGGCGGCGAGCAGGGGTGGGGTAGGCCATGTGTGGCATCATGGGTTACGTGGGACCGCGGCCGGCACTGCCGGTCCTGCTGGACGGGTTGCGGCGGCTGGAGTACCGAGGATACGACTCCGCCGGTGTGGCCCTGCTTGACGGCGACCGCATCGCCGTGCGCAAGGCCGCAGGCAAGCTGGGCGTGCTCGAGGCGGCGCTGGGGGCCAATCCACCTGCCGGTTGCGTGGGCATCGGTCACACGCGCTGGGCGACCCACGGCATCCCCACCGATGCCAATGCTCACCCCCACGGCGACTGCACCGGGCGGCACGTCGTAATCCACAACGGCATCATAGAGAACTACCTGCCGCTCAAGGAACGGCTGGAGGCGGAAGGGCACCGGTTCCGGTCAGATACCGACACCGAGGTGCTCGCCCACCTAATCGAGGCCGCGCACGCGCGGCTGCCGGCCGGCAGGCCCGACCGGCTGGAAGCCGCCGTCAGGGAGGCGTTGCACCAGGCAAGCGGGGCCTACGCGGTCGTGGTCCTGAGCGCCGACCATCCCGAGCACATCATTGCGGTCCGGATGGTCAGCCCGCTCATCATCGGGGTCGGGGACGGCGAGATGCTGCTGGCCTCCGACATCCCGGCGCTGCTTCCGTACACGCGCGACGTGATCGTGATCGGTGACGGCGAGCTGGCCGTTATCGCGTCGGACGGCGTGGCGATCTCCGATCTGGAGGGACGGGTCGTTACCCGTCCGGTTCAGCGCATAACCTGGGACGCGACGATGGCCGAAAAGGGCGGATATGCGCACTTCATGCTCAAGGAGATCTACGAGCAACCGCGCGCCCTGCACGAGACGGTGATGGGCCGGCTCGACCGCGAGGACCGGGTCGAGTTGGACGGGGTCGCACTTCCCGAGGGATTTGTCGAGCGCCTGGACAAGATCTGGGTCGTCGCCTGCGGCACGGCCTTTCATGCCGGACTGGCGGGCAGGTGGACGATTGAACACCTGGCCCGGGTTCCGGTCGAGGCGGACCTGGCTTCGGAGCTGCGCTACCGCGATCCGCTGATCGAGGGAACCACGCTGGCCGTGGCCATCAGCCAGTCCGGGGAGACGGCCGACACGCTGGCGGCGTCGCGCGAGGCGCGCGCCCGCGGCAGCCGTTTGTTGGCGGTGACCAACGTGGTGGGCAGCACGCTGGCGCGCGAGGCCGACGACGTGCTGTTCGTGCGGGCCGGACCGGAGATCGCGGTCGCGTCCACGAAGGCCTACACCACGATGCTGGCGGCGCTCCAGATGCTGGCCGTTGACCTGGGCGTCCAGCGGGGGACGCTCTCGCGAGGGCGGGCGTCGGCGCTGATCGCCGGGCTGCGCCATCTTCCCGTGCTGGCGCAGGAGGTCCTTTCCAACACTGCTCCTGTGGAAGCCCTGGCCCAACGCCTCTGTAGGGCCGAGCACGCGTTCTTCATCGGCAGGGGTCTCGACTACGCGGTAGCCATGGAAGGTTCGCTCAAGCTCAAGGAGATATCCTATCTGCACAGCGAGGCGCTGGCCGCCGGGGAGCTCAAGCACGGCACGTTGGCCTTGGTTACGCCCGAGACCCCGGTCTTCGCCCTAGTGACGCAGCGCGCGGTGTTCGAGAAGACCGTCTCGAACATCCAGGAGGTGCGCGCCCGCGGCGCGGAGGTGATCGCGGTTGCCTACGACGACGACCGCGAGATAGGCCGGTACGCCGACACCGTGCTGCGCATCCCTTCCGTGGACGAGATCCTGGCGCCGGCACTGGCGATCATTCCGCTGCAACTGTTCGCCTACCACGTGGCGGTGCTGCGCGGCCACGACGTTGACCAGCCAAGGAATCTGGCCAAGAGCGTGACGGTCGAGTAATAAGGAAGGGGTGCGCAGATGGCGATTGACGAGGATTTCCTACGAGTGCTGGCGTGTCCGGTGGATCACGCGGCGGTGGTGCGCGACGGCGATCGCATCGTCTGCACCGCCTGCGGCCGCCGGTATCCGATCCAGCAGATCGAAGGCGCGGAGATCCCCATCATGCTGGCCGACGAGGCGGAGCTGCCGGGATGAGGGTGCTCGGGCTCGGGACCGACATGGTCGAGGTGGATCGCATCGAGCGCGCGGTCGCCCGTTGGGGTGAAGCGTTCGTCTGTCGCATCTACACGCCAGCAGAGATCGAACGCGCGCGGCCCCTGCTGGTCCGCGGGCCGCGGCTGGCGGCGCGCTTCGCGGCCAAGGAGGCCGTGATGAAGGCCCTGGGTGTCGGCCGGCGGGGGATGGCGTGGCGCGAGATCGAGATCGTAAACGACGATCAGGGACGGCCGCTCGTGTGCCTGCACGGCGCCGCGCGGCAGATCGCCGACCAGCAGGGCGTGGTCAGCGTGCTGGTCACGCTCTCACACACGCACGCCCACGCGGTGGCAAGTGCGGTGGCGCTGGGTAACGAGGGGAAATAGAAGAGGAGCGCTGGCTTTGTCCGACTTTTCACCGTCTTCGGTCGCGCCGCCGGTTCGTACCGCTCGGTAGGCTATTCTCGGGAGTTACCTCCTGAGAAGACCGTCCGGCTCTCGGAGTCCACGTACGCGACGTTTGACTCGGCTACTTCGCCGTTGGGCTCACGCTCCTCTAGCCAGAAACCTACCACCGGCGGTCTGGCCAGTCAATCCCCAACGGCCGTTCCCGGGCTGTGGATAGTGTGGGCAAGATCCGAGAGGAAACCGGCCTTACCTGCAAGAAGCCACGCAGCGGCATAGCCGGAGGCGACGCTTGAGACTCCCAACGAGCGAAGAGATGGCTACCCTCGACCGCCGGGCAGCCGAGGAGTTCGGTGTGCCGACGCTACTCCTCATGGAGGCGGCAGGCCGCGGCGTGGCCCAGGCGGCAGCGCGGCTGGTAGGCCGCGGCGGCGCGAGGACCGTTGTGGTCGCAGGGAAGGGCAACAACGGCGGTGACGGGCTGGTTGCCGCCAGGGTTCTGCAGGCGGCCGGGTGGCGGGTCCTGGTGGTGCTGCTCGCCCGCGATGCCGAGGTCAGCGGCGACGCCGCGGTGAACCTCCAGGCCGCGCGCCGGGCCGGCGTGGAGATCACCAACCTCGACAGCACGGCGATGCCCGGGCTGCGGGGGGTGCTGGCAGGCGCAGACATAGTGATTGACGGTCTTTTCGGGACCGGGTTTCGCGGCCCGGCGATCGGTCTCGCCGCCAAGACGATCGAGACCATCAACGCCTGCGACCGGCCGGTTCTGGCAATAGACATCCCTTCTGGCGTGAACGGCGACACCGGCACCGTGGATGGCCACGCCGTGCGCGCCACCGCAACCGTTACGATGGGGCTCCCCAAGGCAGGGCTCGTGCTTGTCCCGGGCGCCGTCCACGCCGGCCACATCTGGGTGGCCGACGTAGGCCACCCGCAGCGCCTGATCAACGATTCCAGGATACTTACCGCCATGGTTACCCGCGACATGGTGGACGCGGCGATTCCGCTGCGCCGCCTCGACGCGCACAAGGGCGACGCTGGGCGGGTCCTGGTGATCGCCGGCTCCGTCGGGCACAGCGGCGCCGCGGTCCTGGCGGTGCTGGGAGCGCTACGGGCCGGCGCCGGGCTGGTGACGCTGGGCGTGCCACGAGCGATCTACCCGATTGTGGGCCCGGTGGTCATTGAGGGGATGCCGTTTCCGCTCCCCGATGACGGCGGCGCCCTGGCGGCCGAGGCCGCGGGCGGCGTCCTTGAGCTGGCGGGCGCCGCCGATGTCGTGGCCTGCGGGCCTGGGATCTCGCGACTCCCTGGGCCGGCAACCGTGGTGCAACGCCTGATCGCGGAGTGTTCTCGGCCCCTGGTGCTGGACGCTGACGCCCTGACCATCCTGGCAGGCGAACCAGGGGAGTTGCCCGCGGGCAGGGCCGCACGCATCTTCACACCGCATCCCGGGGAGCTGGCGCGGCTGCTGCAGTGCACGGTGGACGAGATCCAGCGGCACCGGCTGCAGGCAGCGCGCGCGGCAGCCGAGCGGTTCAGGGCGGTGGTTGTCCTGAAAGGAGCCCGCACCGTCGTCGCCGACCCTGCCGGGGCCGCGTTCGTGATTCCCACCGGCAACCCTTCCATGGCCGCCGGGGGCATGGGCGATGTCCTCTGCGGGGTAATCGCCGCGCTGGTAGGTCAGGGCCTGCCGCCTGCCGCCGCGGCCTGGACAGGGTCGTACCTGCACGCTCTGGCCGGCGACCGGGCAGCGGTATGCAGGGGCCCGGTGGGAGTGCTGGCTCGCGAGGTCGCGGACGAACTGCCCGGGTCTCTGGCCGCCGTTCGTTCCGGATCGGTCGCCGAGCTGGTCACCCCGCTGGGGCTGGCCGGTTCATGAACGACCTGGAGCTCACCCTCGCAAGGGCGCGATCGCGAACGTGGGCCTCGGTTGACCTCGACGCCGTGGCGCACAACGTGCGCGCAATCAGCTCTCTGCTTCCCGGGAAGACCGCGTTCATGGCCGTGGTCAAGGCGGACGCGTACGGGCACGGGCTCGTCCCGGTTGCCGAGGCCGCGCTCGCAGCCGGCGCGTCCTGGTTGGGTGTGATGACTCCCGGAGAGGCCGCGGAGCTGATCGCCGCCGGCGTGCGCGCTCGCACCCTGATTCTGGGACCGGTCTCGGACGGCTGGCTGCCGCGCGTTGCCGGCTCTGAGTGTCGGCTGACGGTGGGCACGATTCCTGCCCTGGAAGCCCTGCAGTCGCTCGCGGGAGGGGTCAGGCATCGCGTTCACGTCAAGGTGGACACCGGCATGACGCGGATGGGCGTCACGGTTGAGAAACTGGTCGGGCTGCTCGGCCGCGTAGACCCCTCGAAGGTGGAGGTGGAAGGCGTCCTTACCCACATGGCGTGCGCCGGTGCGCTCGATCCGGCGGCGACCAGGGCGCAGCTCGCCGCCTTCGAGCGGGCGGTTGTGCTCGTCCGGGAGCGGTTCCCTCTGGCGATCGCGCACGCCGCGGCCAGCGCCGCGACCTTCGCCCATCCCGAGGCCCATCTGGACATGGTGCGCATCGGCATCTCCCTCTACGGCGTCGCGCCTGCCCCGCACCTGAACGCTCCTGCGCTGCGCCCCGCCATGACGCTCTCCTCGCGCGTGACCCGCGCGCAGCGTGTTCCTGCCGGGACCCCGGTGTCCTACTGCGGCACCTACCGGACCCAGCAGGCCACCACGATCGCCACGGTGGGACTGGGCTACGCCGACGGCTACCCGCGCCTGCTGGGCAACGCCGGTCAGATGCTCGTGGGTGGCCAGCGCCTGCCGGTGGTCGGGCGCGTGTGCATGGACTACACGATGCTGGACGCGGGCGGCACACCGGTCCGGGAGGGCGACGAGGTAATCGTCTTCGGCCCGGGGCTGCCGGTGGACGAGGTTGCCGACGCCGCGGGCACGATCCCCCACGAGCTGTTCTGCCGCTTGGGCCGCCGCGTGCCCCGCGTCTACCTGCGCGACGGCCTGCCGGTGGCGGTGGCCGGCGGAGAGGCAGAATGATGCGCGTGGCCTTCCAAGGGGAGCGGGGCGCCTACAGCGAGGCGGCGGCGATCGCCCATTTCGGACCCCTGGACCCCCTGCCCTGCCGCACGCTCGTCGCGGTCTTCGACGCGGTGGAGCGCGGCGCGGCGGATCGGGGAATGGTGCCGGTCGAGAACTCCCAGGCAGGCAGCATCAACGATACCTACGACCTGCTGGTGCGGCGTTCCCTGCACATCGTGGGCGAGCACAACCAGCGGATAGAGCACTGCCTGCTGGCCCTGCCCGGCGAGACGCTGGACTCGATCCGCACCGTGCTCTCGCACCCCCAGGCGCTGGCCCAGTGCGACGCGTTCCTGGCTCGCGGTGGATGGGAGACCGTGGCCACCTATGACACCGCGGGGAGCGCGCAGATCGTGGCCGTGGATCGCCGCACCGGCGTGGCCGCGATCGCCAGCCGGCACGCGGCCGAAATCTACGGCCTGGAGGTTCTGGCCGAGGGCATCGAGACCAGCCCTGTCAACTACACGAAGTTCCTGGCGCTTTCGCTGACGCCCGCTCCTTCGACCGACCGCGCCAAGACCTCGGTGGTGTTCTCCACGGCCAACGTGCCCGGCGCGCTCTATCGCGCGCTCGGGGCGTTTGCCGAGCGCGGCATCAACCTGACGAAACTCGAATCGCGTCCGCGGCGTGATCGCCCATGGGAGTATCTGTTCTACGTGGACATAGAAACGCACCGTGATTCGCCCGAGGGCCGCGCCGCGCTGGACGACCTGGCCCGCGTGTCCGCGTTCCTCCGCGTGCTGGGGTCCTACCCAAGGGCAGAGGGGTGAGCGCCGCCTGGCCTCGCGTGGCGCCCGCCGGGGACCGCGGGCTCCTCGTGGAGTTCGCTCCCGAGCTCTCGCCGGAGACAATCGCAAGGGTCCACGGCGCCCACCGCCGCCTGGGGGATCTGCCCGGCGTGGTGGAGACGGTCCCGGGGCTCCGGTCCGTGCTGGTGGTATATGACCCGCTGGCGGTTTCCTTCGATGAGATCGCCGGGCGCGCCCAGGCCGCTGCCCGGGCAGCGCCGCCGGTGCCTTCCTCGGACGGGGTCCTGGTGGAGGTCCCGGTTGTCTACGGCGGTACAGCCGGGCCGGATCTGGAAGCGGCTGCGCACGCCTGCGGGCTGAGTCCGTCCAAGATCGTTGAGCTGCACAGTGGGACGGACTACCTGGTCTACATGCTCGGGTTCGCACCCGGCTTTCCGTATCTGGGGCTGCTGGCGCCGCAACTGCGGATGCCCCGTCGCCCGACGCCCCGTATACGGGTGCCGGCCGGCAGCGTGGCCGTCGCCGACGCGTTTAGCGGCATCTACCCTCAGGAGACCGCGGGCGGCTGGCACCTCCTGGGCCGCACCCCGCTATGCCTGTTCGATCCCCGGCGTGAGCAGCCGTGCCTGCTGCAGCCAGGCGACCGGGTCCGGTTCGTCCCGGTCTCCAACGGCTCCGCGGCATGGGAAGCGGCGCCCGTCAGCACGCCCGGCCGTCCCCTCTTCGAGGTGCTGGAGCCCGGTCTGATGACGACCGTGCAGGACCACGGCAGGACGAGGTGCCGGAGGTTCGGCGTTCCCGCCTCAGGCGCGCTGGACCGCCCTGCGCTGGACGCGGTCAACCGCGTGCTGGGTAACCTGCCAGGTGCCGCGGCCATTGAGTTGACGTTTCCAGGTCCGAGGCTGCGCGTTCTCTCCGAGGCCGAGATCGCCGTTGCCGGCGCCGATCTTGCCGCCATGGTCAACCGAGCCGCGCTTGACCCAGGGGAGCCGGTTCGGGTGCGTTCCGGTGATCTGCTCGAGTTCGAACCGCCGCGGGCGGGCCAGTGGCTCTACCTGGGGATAGCCGGCGGAGTTGAGGTGCCTCCGCTGCTGGGCAGCCGTTCCGCCTACGCCCGGGGTGGCCCGGGCGGGCCGCTGGGACGCGCGCTTCGGGCAGGAGATGTTCTGGGGCTGGGAGAAGCAAGCAGCGGCCGGCGCAGGGCCAGGCGGTCAGCCGATTCCTTGACAACAAGGAACGGTCCGATCCGGGTGGTCCTTGGTCCCCAGGCCGGGGCCTTTACGGCCGAGGCGCAGGCGGCCTTCCTGGGCCGGGCGTACACGGCCACCGCGCAGCGCGACCGCAGCGGGACGCGGCTGGCAGGTTCGGCCCTGGGACACCTGGGCAGCGCCGAGATCCTGTCCGATGGTCTCCTACCCGGCGCCATACAGGTTCCAGCAGATGGCCAGCCGCTGGTGATCCTCGCCGACGGCCCGACGACGGGCGGGTATCCGAAGATAGGCTGGGTGATCACACCAGACCTTGGCCGTATCGCTCAAGCCGGGCCAGGAACCGAGCTTCGCTTTGAGGCCGTTGCGGTTGAGGCGGCCCACGCCCTGATCAGGGAGCACGCTGGGGTGGCGTGCTGAACGCGGTAGCCATGTAGGTGCTCGCCACGTAGAAGGGGGGACCCAGTGCAGCTCGGACGCCTGCCACGCATCAAGCTTGGATCACTACCCACGCCACTAGAGGAAGCGCCATCGCTCTCGGCCTACCTGGGGGGACCGCGCATCCTGTTCAAGCGCGACGACATCACCGGGCTGGCGTTCGGCGGAAACAAGGTCCGAAAGGCCGAGTACCTGATGGGCGAGGCGGTGGACCGCGGCTGCGACGTGGTGATCACCATGGGCGCTGTGCAGTCGAACCACGCCCGGGCCATAG
>DYHL01000004.1:21553-32611 GCA_020724185.1 Candidatus Nitrosymbiomonas sp.
GTTGGACGCAATCGTCGTGCTCAGCGGAGAGGAGCCGCCAGAGCGGCAGGGCAACCTGCTGCTTGACGTGGTCCTCGGTGCAGACGTACGCATCATCAACACCGACGACTCCTACATCCTCATGGGAGTGATGGAAGACATCGCGCGCGACTTGCGGAGGCAGGGACGCACTCCCTACGTAATTCCACTTGGGGGCTCGACCCCGCTGGGCGCGGCGGCGTTTGCCAACGCCGGGCTGGAGTTGCTTGATCAACTGAACGGCCGGGGGATCCGCGCCGATGCCATCGTGCACGCCAGCGGTTCGGGCGGGACACAGGCCGGACTCTACACCGTGATGAAGGTCACGCAGTCCGGGATCCGCGTGCAGGGCATCAGCGTCGGGCCGACACGGGAGGTTGTTACCGCCCGGGTCCGCGGCCTGGCCGAGGAACTGGTCACGCTCCTGCGCCTCGACTGGAGGCCCCACCCAGACGACATCGTGGTGACGGACGAATACGTGGGCGAGCGGTACGCGGTCCCCACACCCGCGTGCCTCGACGCGATCCGCCTGGTGGCCAGGACCGAAGGGATACTGCTGGACCCGGTCTACACGGGCAAGGCCATGGCCGGGCTCGTTGACATGGTCCGGCGCGGGCAGTTCGGGCCGGACCAGACCGTGGTATTCTGGCACACCGGCGGCCAGCCTGCGCTCTTCGCGTACGCCGGGTGGCTCGCCGAGGGATAGGGGGAAGCTCCGGTGTCCGGCCGCGCCGCACCCGTTGTCCTCGCCGTGGCGTTCGTGGCCGCCGCGCTCGCAGCGCTGCCGGCAGTTGCGGACGAGGCGCTGCTGCGCCGCGCGTTTGGCACGTTTCTCCAGTCCGCGGAAGAGATGCGGATCGAGGCGATTCCCGACCTGTACGAGGGAGGGTACGCCCGCATCACCGCGGTAGGCCGGCGCCTCTTGTTGAACGAGGGTCTGCGCGTTGACGAGGCGATGATCCGGTTGGTCGGCGTGAGCCTCGATCCTGCCGCGCTCCAGGCCGGCACGCTGAAGGTCCTGGACTTCCGCGACAGCGCCCTTCAAGTTCGGGTGCTGCTGCGCAGCCTCCAGGACTACTTCAACGCCGGCAACGCTTTCGACGACATCCGGCTTTGGGCTCAGGACGGCTATCTGCTGGGCTCCGGGACGGTGCTGTTCCGCGGCCAGCCGACGCGGCTGCGCATGAAGGGGTTCTTTGCCGTGTCCGGTACGACGGAGGTCTTCTTCTACTTCGACACGCTCCACGCCGGCGCGTTGCCGGTGCCCTCGGCCGCCATCCGCGACCTCGAGCGGCAGTTGAATCCGGTAATGCACCAGCGCCTCTGGCCGGTGACCTTCAAGATCCGCTCGGTAAGACTGGACGCGCAGTCGCTGACGATCAGCAGCCAGGGCGAAGGTGCGGGTCCGGGGTACGGCGGAGGGCAGCAGCCGGCCTATGCACCCTGAGGGCAGGTTACCCCTTATACTGATAACGGCGAAGCAGGGGAGCGTGCCTCACGGGTACGTGGACGCGGTCCGTCTCGCAGGCGGGCAGCCTCTCGCGGCCGGGCCCGGCGATCCGCTTCCCGAGGCGTTCGATGGGCTTCTGCTCTCGGGCGGCGAGGACGTGCACCCGAGGCACTATGGGCAGGACATTGCCGCCCCTGTGCAGGAGACGCTGAGGATTGATGAGGCGCGTGACCTGATGGAACTGGACCTTGCGCACGCCGCGCTTCGCTCCGACCTGCCGGTGCTGTGCATCTGCCGGGGCGCGCAGGTCATGAACGTGGCAGCCGGCGGCACGCTGTGGCAGGATCTCTCCCTAGCAGGGATTCCTTCCTCCTCTCACTACCAGAGCGGCGGGGACTACTGGGAGACATCTCACGGGGGCATCGTGGAGCCCACAAACCGGTTGGCCGAGATTATGGGCGCGGGCCCACTGCTTGTGAACTCCTATCACCACCAGGCGGTCGCGGAGGCCGCGCCCGGGTTCGTCATCACCTCCCGCGCCCCCGATGGCACGATCGAGAGCCTGGAGAGCCGGCGGCACCGGTGGGTGATGGCGGTCCAGTGGCATCCTGAGCGTCTTGTGCGGCACCACCCGGTTCACCTGAGGCTCTTTACCCGGCTAGTGGAGGAGGCCCGTCGCTCATGAGGCGCCCGCGGTTGATCGTCATCGTCCTGCTCGCTGCGATCCTGGTGGCGTCAACGGCTGCGGGTACGGGGTTGGCTGAGGGTGCAGCGCCCGCAGCACCGAAGGGCGGCACCGAGGTGCACCGCATCGTGGTGGACGGCATCATCGGGCCGGCCACGGCGCGGTTCATCCTGCGCACGGTGCGCGACGCCGACCCCGCGAGCATCGAGGCGCTGGTCATCCAGATGGATACCCCGGGCGGCCTCATGCGCTCCATGGACGAGATCACCAAGTCCATTCTGAACGCCAGGGTGCCGGTGGTCGTCTACATAGCGCCCCACGGCGCGCGGGCGGCTTCCGCGGGGGTGTTCATCACCTACGCGGCGCACGTCGCGGCCATGGCCCCGGCCACCCACATCGGCGCCGCAACCCCGGTGGCCGTCGGGACGGGCGAGGGCAAGGAGCCGGACAAGGCCATGATGGAGAAGGTCACCAACGACGCGGTGGCCAACCTGCGCGCACTGGCGCGGCGCCGGGGACGCAACGCCGAATGGGCCGAGAAGGCGGTACGACAGGCCGTCTCCATCACCGAGGAGGAGGCCGTAGCGGAGCGGGTCGTGGACCTCGTGGCCGGAGACATGCACGACCTGCTGCGCAAGCTCGACGGCCGGACCGTCGAGACCGACCTCGGTCCGAAGACGCTGCGCACAGCAGGGGCCCGGATAGTGGACCACAAGATGGACCTGACCGAGCGGTTCCTGTCCACGCTCAGCGATCCCAATGTCGGCTTCATCCTGATGAACATCGGGATCCTGGGCATCATGGTCGAGCTCTACAACCCCGGGGCAATACTGCCCGGGGTGGTAGGGGGCATCGCGCTGATCCTGGGATTGGCCTCGTTCGCAATCGTGCAGGTGAACATCGCCGGTCTGCTGCTGATCGCGTTCGCCATACTGCTCTTCATCGCCGACCTCAAGGTGCCGGGGCACGGCGTGCTGACCGCCGGCGGCGTCATCGCCTTCATCATCGGCGCGGTTCTGCTCACCGAGCATCAGGCGCCGTTCCTGCAGATCTCGCTGCGGCTGATTCTGACCGTCGCCGCGCTGCTGGCCGCGTTCTTCCTGTTCGCCGTGGGCGCGGGGATCCGCGCGCAGCGCTCCAAGCCGCGCAGCGGCCAGGAGCACCTGGTCAATGCCGTGGGCGTGGCCCGGTCCCGGCTGGATCCCGAGGGCGTGGTGCACGTGCAGGGCGAGATGTGGAGCGCGACCTCTGTCGCGGGCCCCATTGAGGATGGCCAGCGGGTGCGCGTGGTCGAGCTGGATGGCCTGCGCGTGCGCGTCAAACCCGAGCCCGATCCTCCGGGCTAACGCTGCGCCTGCTCCGGCATACCCTGGTTCCATGCGCGTAGCCGTTGAGACCTCCTCGCCCGAGGCCACCGAGTCCCTGGGGCGACGCATCGGCGCGCACCTGCGCCCGGGGGACACGGTGGCGCTGGTGGGCCCGCTGGGGTCCGGCAAGACCGTGCTGGCCCGCGGCCTGGCGCTTGGCGCCGGGGCGACCGGGCACATGGCAAGCCCCTCCTTTGTGGTAATCCGTGAGTACGCCGGTCCGGTGCGCGTCTACCACGCCGATCTCTACCGCCTGGAGCACCCCGGCGATCTGGCGCACCTGGGTCTGGAGGAGTTGATGGACGGCGATGGCATCGTCCTCGTGGAATGGGCCGACCGTGCTCCATGGATCCTGCCGGCGGATCACCTGTGGGTCGAGTGCGCCTTCGGCGAGTCCGACACCTGCCGCGCGTTCGTTCTGAGCGCGCCCGTTGGGATGGCCGACCGGATCGCCGTCGCGGCGGAAGGGTGAACCCGATGCGCGTACTCGCCATCGAGGTCAGCACGCCGCGCGGGAGCGTGGCGATCGTGGGTCCCGAGGGGACCATCTCCGAGCGGTCGGCGGACGTGCCCGGCGCCCACCTTGAGTGGCTGTTGGGCGCAGTTGCCGCGGTCCTGGGCGACGCCCACATGGGGCCCCAGGATGTGGACGCGCTGTCCGTGTCGCTGGGACCGGGTGGTTTCGTTGGGCTGCGCATCGGCGCGGCAACGGCCGCGGCCTGGGCCCATGCCGCCGGCCGCCCACTGGTCGGGGTCCCGACGCTCGACGTGATCGCCGCGGGCGCCATCGGGCACGGAGGGCCTAGTTCTGCCGGCCTGGTGCTGTCCGTCACCGATGCCAGGCGCGGCGAGGTGGCAGCGGCGCTCTACCGGTGCGGAGCAGTGCCCGCGGATCTCGTGCGGTTGACCCCGGACCTGCTTGTGGCTCCAGGTGCGATCCGCGGCCTGTTGCCCCCGATTGACGAGCCCCTCGTTGTGGCGGGCGACGGGCTCAAACTACACGCGCCGGCGATCCTGGAGGCCCTGCAACCGTGGGCCTTCCAGGTACCGGCGGAGCGCTGGTGGCCTCGCGCCTCGGTGCTCGGGACGGTTGGCAGGACGCGGCTGCTGCGTGGGGAGCGCCACGACCCCATGCGGCTGGCGCCGATCTACGCGCGCGGGCCCGAGGCCCGGGCGTGGGAGGAACGGTCTTCCGTGGTCGAGAAAGGTGGCGCGTAGCCGGGCGCCAGAGGAGCGCGCCGGCTGCGGGTGCGGAATGAAGCAGATAACGCGGGTGCGCGTCGAACCCATGGCGCTGGCAGACCTGCCAGGCGTGTGCGCGATCGAGCAGGACGCGTTCGCGCAACCATGGCCCAAGGACGCCTACCGCTCCGAGTTGCTGCACAACAAGTCCGCTTTCTACGTCGTGGCCCGGAACGAGATGGGTTCGGTCGTGGGTTTTGGCGGCATGTGGGTGATCTTCGACGAGGCGCACATAACAACGCTGGCCGTGGACCGCCGCCACCGCCGTGAGCGCATAGGCAGCCGGCTGCTGATGGCCCTCGTTGACGCGGCCCTGGCGCGCGGGGCGCGCTGGCTGACGCTGGAGGTCCGGCCGTCGAACGTGGATGCCCTGGCACTGTACCGCAAGTTCGGCCTCCGCGAAGTGGCCCTGCGCCGGCGCTACTACAGCGACAACGGGGAAGACGCCGTGGTGATGTGGACCGGCAACCTCAGGGATCCCGAAGCGCAGGCTCGGCTCGATGCGCTGCGGCTCAGCCTGGGGGAGTAGGGGGTTCGTTCCGGTCGCCGTGCTGGTGCTGGGCATCGAGACCTCCTGCGACGAGACCGCCGCGGCCGTGATCGCCGGCGGCGTGCGGATTCAGAGCAACGTCATCGCCTCCCAGGCGGATCTCCACGGGATGTACGGCGGGGTCGTCCCGGAGCTGGCCTCTCGGAGGCACCTCGAACGGCTTCTCCCGGTCGTGGACCTGGCACTGGAGCAGGCAGGAGCGCGCTGGCCCGATCTCGGCGGTATAGCCGTCACACGCGGGCCGGGTCTGCTCGGAGCGCTGGCGGTCGGCGTCGCCGCTGCCAAGTCCTTCGCCTTCGTGCATGGGCTGCCGCTTGTGGGCGTCAACCACCTGGAAGCGCATCTGTTCGCCAACGCGCTGGACCGGGGCCCCCTGCCCGTGCCCTCCCTGGCGCTCATCGTTTCGGGCGCCCACACGGATCTGGTGCTGATCGAGGACCACCACCGCTACGCGATGCTGGGGCGGACGCGCGACGACGCCGCAGGCGAGGCATTTGACAAGGTCGCGCGCGCCATGGGTCTGGGCTATCCCGGGGGTCCTGCCCTTGACCGGCTGGGTCGCGCCGGCGATGCTTCGGTCGTGCCGCTGCCCGTCCCGTTCCCCGGCGGTGGTCTTGACTTCAGCTTCAGCGGCGTGAAGACCGCCGCGCTGCGGGCGCTGGCGGCCGAGCCGTCGCCCTCCCCGCTCTTCATCGCCAGCCTCGCGGCTTCTCTCCAACGCGTCGTCGCCGAGGCGCTGGCGACCAAGACGGCGCGTGCCGCCCGCAAGCACCGGCCGCGGGCCCTGCTGCTGGCGGGTGGAGTGGCGGCCAATTCGGTGCTGCGCGCGCGCCTGGAGGACGAATCGGGCCGCCTCGGCATTCCCCTGCTCGTTCCGCCTCCAGAACTCTGCACCGACAACGCGGCCATGGTTGCAGCCTGCGGCGCCTCCCGCCTGACCCGAGGGGAGAGGGACTCCTGGGACATGGGCGCGGCCGCAGACCTACCCCTGGCAGGCTAACCCACTGGGGCGCCCCGGTAGGGCTGCCCTGGCACGACTTTCCCCCAGGGTCTTGATCGCGACGGTCCGCCGGAATAAGATGGGGGGTGGTTAGCACTCGGGCACTGAGAGTGCCAAATCCACAGACACCCCGCAAGGAGGGACGCAAACGATGAAGCTCAAGCCACTGGGCGACCGTGTGGTCGTAAAGCCCCTGGAAGAGGAGGAGCGAACGAAGGGAGGCATCGTCCTGCCGGACACCGCGAAGGAGAAGCCGCAGCACGGCGAGGTGATCGCCGTGGGTCCGGGCGAGTGGGATGATGAAGGCAAGAAGCGCATCACTCCGGACGTGAAGCCGGGCGATCGCGTGCTCTACGCCAAGTACGCGGGCACCGAGGTCAAGACCGACGACGGTGACATGCTGATCCTCCGCGCCAGCGACGTGCTGGCCATCGTCGAGAAGTCCTCGGTCAAGACCAAGGCCAAGGGATAAGGGAGACCTACGATGCCGAAGATCCTAGCTTACAACGAGGATGCCCGGCGCGCGATGGAGCGCGGGGTCAACAAGCTGGCAGAGGCCGTGAAGATCACGCTGGGCCCCAAGGGGCGCAACGTGGTACTCGAGAAGAAATTTGGCTCGCCCTCAATCACGCACGACGGCGTTACGGTTGCCAAGGAGATCGAGCTGGAGGACCCCTTTGAGAACGCGGGGGCGCAGCTCGTGCGTGAGGTGGCCACCAAGACCGAGGACGTAGCCGGCGACGGCACGACCACCGCCACCGTCCTTGCCCAGGCGATCATGCGTGACGGGCTCAAGATGGTGTCCGCCGGCTCCAACCCCATGGCGCTAAAGAGGGGCATTGACAAGGCGGTCGCCGCGGTGGTCGCCGAGATCCACAAGGCGGCCAGGCCGGTGGAGACCAAAGAGGCGATCGCGCAGGTCGCCAGCATTGCCGCCAACGAAGCCACGATCGGCCAGCTCATCGCCGACGCGATGGACAAGGTCGGCAAGGACGGTGTCATTACCGTCGAGGAATCCAAGGGGATCGAGACGACCGTAGAGGTCGTCGAGGGGATGATGTTCGACAAGGGCTACATCTCGCCGTACTTCATCACCGACCCCGAGAAGATGGAGGCGGTTCTCGACGACGCGGTCATCTTGCTCACCGACAAGAAGATCAGCGCGATCAAGGACCTGCTGCCAGTCCTGGAGCGGGTCGTGCAGTTGGGCCGGCCGTTGCTGCTCATCACAGAGGATCTAGAGGGCGAGGCCCTGGCCACCCTGGTGGTCAACAAGCTCCGGGGAACGCTGCAGGCGGTCGCAGTCAAGGCGCCCGCGTTCGGCGAGCGGCGCAAGGCGATCCTCGATGACATCGCGATTCTTACCGGCGGCCAGGTCATCAGCGAAGAGGTGGGCCTCAAGCTGGAGAACACCGAGATGCACCACCTGGGCCGCGCCGGACAGGTGAAGATCCGAAAGGATGAGACAATCATCATCAAGGGCGCAGGGGAGAAGGAGCAGATCGAGAAGCGCGTCCATCAACTGCGCAAGCAGATCGAGGAAACCGAGTCTGACTACGACCGTGAGAAGCTGCAGGAGCGCCTCGGGAAGCTGGCCGGGGGCGTGGCAGTGGTCAAGGTCGGGGCGCCCAGCGAGGCCGAGTTGAAGTACCGCAAGACCCGCACCGAGGACGCTCTGCGCGCGACGCGCTCGGCCGTCGAGGAGGGCATCGTAGCCGGCGGCGGTTCCGCGCTGGTGGTGGCGGGCAAGGCCATCAAGGCGTTGGGCCTGAAAGGCGACGAGAAGGTCGGCGCCTCGATCGTTGCCCGCGCCCTGGCGGAGCCCGCGCGGCAGCTCGCGATCAACGCCGGGCAGGAGGGGTCCATCGTCGTAGAGCACCTCAAGGAACAGAAGCCGGACTGGGGCTACGATGTAATGAGCAACGAGTTCGTGGACATGTTCAAGGCAGGCATCGTGGATCCCGCCAAGGTTGTGCGCTCCGCGCTGCAGAACGCGGCAAGCATCTCCGGGCTGCTGCTGACCACCGAGGCCATGGTTGTGGACAAGCCGGAGGAGGAGAAGCAGGGACCCGCGGCGCCGCAAATGCCGATGATGTAGGCATCGCTGTGCGGCCTTTGGCCGCACGGAAGTTCCGAAAGGGGGGGGGCCGTTGGGTTCCCCCTTTCTGCCACGACCGCATCCAAGGAGCCAATAATGCGATTCGGATTCATACCGACCGAAGGCGGCCACTTCTTCGAACAGGCGCTGCGCGAGGTACTGCTGGGCGAGGAGCTGGGTTTCCACTCGGCATGGATGGAGGAGCACCACGGCGTTCCCAACCACTACTGGCCTTCGCCGTTGGTGGTTCTGGCCGGCTTTGCGACGCGGACATCGAGGATTCTGCTGGGGACCAACATAGCGGTCCTGCCCTTCTACCACCCGGTCCGTGCCGCAGAAGACGTGGCCATGCTGGACGTGATCTCGGGCGGCCGCGCCATCTTCGGAGTGGCGATCGGCTATCGGCCACAGGAGTTTGCCCTCTACGGCGCGCCGCTGGAGAACCGGGGAGCCCGTCTGTCCGAGGCGATCCGGTTGATGCGGCGCCTATGGACCGAGGAGTCCGTGACGTTTATCGGCCGGCACTACGCCACTTCGGACGCGCGGATCGAGCCTCGGCCCCTTCGCCCGGTGCCCATCTGGATTGGAGGGTGGGGAGATCTCTCTCTACGGCGTGCGGCCGAACTGGGCGATGCCTGGATTCCAGGCCCGACGGCCCGCCTGGAGAAGCTACTCGACGCTCAGGCCACCTACCGGCGCCACCTGGCGAAGTTCGGGCGCGATCCGAAGGGAGTTCCCACGCCCCTTACCCGCGAGCTGGTCATTGCGGAGACCGAGGCGCGGGCGCGGGATCTGGCGGAGCGCCACCTGCTGGTCAACTACCGTGACGAGTACGGCAAGGACTGGGCGCACCCGCTGATCGGTCGGGAGGACGGAACCCCGGTGGACAAACTGGATGACCTGGGCCGCGACCGCTTCCTCATTGGGACGCCCGACCAGGTGGTGCGACAGATCGAGCGGCTCCGGGAGACCTTCGGCGTTGACCACCTGATCTTCAGAACCTATTTCCCGGGCATGCCTCACGAGCACATCATGGCCGAATTGGAGCTTCTGGCGAAGGAAGTGATGCCGGCATTCGCAAGGGACACGACAACCCCAGGAGGGATCCCATGAGATCACCGAACCTCAACGGTCTTATTCCGGCCACGGTCCTGCCCATGACCGATGACGCCCGGCCTGACCTGGAGACCTTGACGCGTTACCTGGACTGGGTGGTCCTGCAGGGACCGGTGGGATTGGCCATCAACGCCGACACCGGCGAAGGTCCGCACCTCTCGCGGGGCGAGAAGCGAGCGGTTCTCGATGCCGCGGTGGCCGCGGTAGCAGGCCGCGCGCTCGTCGTTGCGGGAATCGGCGGTCCGTACACCGAGGAGGCCATCGCGCAGGCGCGCGACGCGAAGGCAGCGGGAGCGGACGCTCTGTTGGTCTTTCCCATCCCGGCCTTCTTCGGCCGCCCTCTATACCCAGAGATCCCATACGAGTACCACAGGGCCATTGCCCGCGCCGTGGATCTCCCCATGATCCTTTTCCAACTGCAGCCCGCCCTCGGTGGGGTAGAGTTCACGGCCGAGGCAATAGCGCGCCTGCTGGAGATTGACACCGTGGTGGCGATCAAGGAAGCCTCCTTTGATGCCATGAAGTTCGTCCAGATGCGCTCAATCCTGAACCAGGCGCAGCGGCGGATCACGCTCCTGACCGGCAACGACAACTTCATCTGTCATTCGTTCGTGCTGGGCGCCGAAGGCGCGTTGATCGGCTTTGGGACGCTGGCCGTGCAGATGCAGGTGGAGATGATCGAGGCCGCCCGCCGCCGCGACTGGGACGAGGCGTTCCGGCTCTCCGGCATCGTGCAGCCGCTGGCCGACGCGATCTTTGCCCCGCCCGTTCCCAACTACCGCTCGCGAACCAAGGAGGCGCTGCGCATGCTCGGCGTGATCGGCAGCGCCGTGGTGCGGCCTCCGCTTCTTCCAGTGGGCGACGATGAACGCAGGCGGATCCGGCTCGCCCTGGAGCGCGCGGGGATGTTGGAGCCAGGCCGTACCGGATGAAACCGCCCGTGTCGCATGAGGCCGCCCAACTGGCTTGCCATTGTGCGATATTTGTGGTAAGGTCTAGGCCGAGAGCCCCAGGAAACGACGATAGTAGGCCGAAAAACCGAACATTTGATGCCGAATCCGATGCGAATGTTCGTGATTGGAGGTGGCGGGCGCGAGCACGCGCTCGTCTGGCACCTGCATAGGCACTACCCAAACGCCGTCCTCTACTGCGCTCCGGGAAACCCGGGCATCTCCGATCTCGCCACCTGCCTGCCCATTTCGGTCACCGATCTGCCGTCGCTGGCGCACGCAGCGTCATCGCTCGAGATAGATCTAACGATGGTCGGGCCTGAAGCGCCGCTGGTAGCGGGCATCGTGGACTTCTTCGAGGCGCGCGGTCTTTCCATCATCGGACCCTCGGCATCAGCCGCGGCGCTGGAGGGCAGCAAGGTCTTTGCAAAGGGTCTGATGGAGCGCCACGGGATTCCGACAGCGGCTCACACCGCGTTTGACGATCCCGTGTCCGCGCTCCGGCATCTCGAGGGCGTTCCCAGCCAGGTGGTCGTGAAGGCCGACGGCCTGGCCGCGGGCAAGGGCGTCATCGTGTGCGAC
>DYHL01000004.1:32621-34299 GCA_020724185.1 Candidatus Nitrosymbiomonas sp.
AGCGCGGTGGAGACGAAGATGGTGTACCGCGCCTTCGGCGACGCCGGTCGGCGAGTCGTGATAGAGGAACGCCTCGAGGGCGACGAGGTGAGCGTCTTCGCCCTGGTGGACGGCGAGGCCGTAGCGCTGCTGCCCGCGGCGCAGGATCACAAGCGCGCGCACGACGGCGACCAGGGTCCCAACACCGGCGGCATGGGAGCGGCGGCGCCGGTCCCGCTGGATGGAGATCTGCGCGAGCGCATCGTTTCAGAGATCCTCGAACCCACCGCGCGGGCGATGTGCGCGGAGGGCAGCCCGTATCGCGGCGTCCTCTTCGCAGGGCTGATGCTAACGCGCGACGGTCCCAAGGTGCTGGAGTTCAACTGCCGGCTGGGCGATCCAGAGGCGCAGGTTGTCCTGCTGCTCCTGTCGGCCGGTCTGCCGGATGCGTTCGCCGCGCTGCGGGAAGGCCGCCTGGTTCCGGACAGCCTGCTCGATGTAAGCGGCGCGGCGGTTGGGGTTGTGCTGGCGTCCCGCGGCTACCCAGAGCGTTCCGAGACCGGAGTTCCCATCTTCGGCCTCGAACAGGCCGCCGGAGGGGCTCTCATCTTCCACAGCGGCACGACGCTCCGGGACGGAACCCTGACCACCGGAGGCGGTCGCGTCCTGACCGTGGTCGGGCAGGGCGGGACGCTGGGTGAGGCGCGTGCACGCGCCTACGATGCCGCCGGCAGAGTGCGGTTCGATGGGATGCAATACCGGCGGGACATCGGCGCCAGGCTGGAAGCCGTAGCCCAGGCCCACAGCACCGCCGTGCCCGCGGGCAGGAGGTAGAGTCCGGTGCCGGTAACCGCGGTCGTCGGAGGTCACTGGGGTGATGAAGGCAAGGGCAAGATCGTGGATGCCCTTGCCGCCGAGGCGGATCTCGTCATTCGCTACAACGGTGGAACCAACGCCGGGCACACGATCGTACGCGACCGCGGCGTCTTCCGGCTGCACCTCGTGCCCTCTGGCGTACTCTACCCTTCGGCCATGTGCCTGATCGGCCCAGGCGTGGTGGTGAACCCGGATGCGCTGATCGAGGAACTGGCGATGCTCGAAGCCAGCGGGATCTCCACGCGCAACGTTGTTGTCTCCAACCGCGCGCACATCGTGATGCCGCACCACGTGATGCTGGACGTGCGCGAGGAGCAGCTTCGCGGCAGCGGCAGCCACGGCACCACGAAGCAGGGGATCTGGCCAGCGTACGCGGACAAGGCCGCCCGTGTCGGCGTCCGCGTGGGCGATCTCCTGCATCCCGCGTACCTAGAGGACACGGTCCGTTACCAGGTGGCCCGGACGAACCGGACGCTGGCCGGGTCCGCAGACGGCGGCGCCGGGGACCGTGGCGCCGTGGACGCGGAGGACCTGCTGGCGCGCTGCGCCCGATGGCGTGAGGCATTGGCTCCCCGCATCGTGGACAGCCACGGGATCGTGCAGCGCGCGCTGCGCTGTGGGGCGCGCATCCTGGTGGAAGGACACCTGGGCGTCATGCGCGACCTGGACTGGGGGATCTACCCCTTCGTCACCTCTTCCACATGCCTGCCCGGCGGAGCAGCCGCGGGCGCCGGCATTCCGGCAGCCAGCATCACCCGCGTTGTGGGCGTGGTGAAGGCCTATACCACCGCGGTGGGCGCTGGGCCCATGCCGACCGAGATCC
>DYHL01000096.1 GCA_020724185.1 Candidatus Nitrosymbiomonas sp.
CTCAGCCGCTAATACTGATGCCATTACCAGGACAGGCTCCTAACGGGCCGTACCGGGGGTCGTCAAGCGGTCACTTCTCCTGGGACCGCTCCAGCAGGATCAGCCGCGCCATGTTGATGCCCTCCTGGCGCGTCACCGCGTAGGCCCGCTCGCCCAGCGCTCCTACCAGCACCTCGACCGCCGGAGGCACCGGCGGCACTGTCAGGATCCAAACGCGCGGGTGCCGGGCCAGCGCCTCGACCACCTGGGCCGTCTGCATCCGGCCCTCGCCTACTACATCGGCGCCGACTGGCGTCAGCGCCAGCCGCACCTGGGGACCGCGGAAGTAATAGTTCACCGGGATCCTCGAAAACCCCGGCAGGAAGGCGATGGCGTCGTCGGGTCGCGCCTGCGCGGCCAGGGTGTGCGACACCAGGCGCCAGTCGAATACGTCAAGGCGGCTCTGGCGGTGAAAAGCCAGCGCCCCGGCAACATTGGGAATCAGCACCAGGATCGGCAGGACCCCCCCCGCCACCCTGATCCAGCGCGCCGGACTGGCGAACAGAGCCGCGGCCCCGACCGCCACCAGCAGCGCGATCGGCGGCACGATGAACAGGAGATACCTCGGGGCGTAGACGTTCACCACCAGCGATGCCGCAAACGCGATGACCGACGGTCCCAGGGAAGCAGCGAGGAGCAGCAGGGCGGCCCCGCGCGGGACCGTCCTGCTGCGCGCGGCTGAGGCGGCCAGGGCCAGGGCTGCGATCATCCCGGCCACAGCCAGAGCCACCGTTACCGCGGTCTGGATTGCGGGCGCCCGAAGCCCCCAGGACTCCAGAGTCGGCCGGCCCACCGCCATCGCCGCGAGCGTGTCGAGCAGGATCGCCGCCGAGAGCGGCACCCGGTGCGCCGGCCAGGCCCGGCCTCCGGCTATCTGTTGGATGAAGGACGGCATCCAGGGCAGGAAGAGAAACACGACCCCGAGCGAGGCATAGACCCAACGCCGCCACTGGCCCCCGTCCGCTCGCCTCCACAGAAGATAGCCGACCTGCGATGCCACGACGAAGAACCCGTAGTAGTGAGTGTAGAGCATCAGCGCCGTGATAAGCACCCAGGCGATCCAGGCGCGTCGTTGGTCCCCAGTCAACGCCGCCCACAGCGCCCACCACGAAAGGAGCGCCGTCAGGGTGAGCAGCCCGTACATCCGCGCCTCCTGCCCAGCCGCGATCTGGGACGGCGCGACGGCGACGAGGCCGGCGGCCAAGAGCGCCGCGGGTGCGCTTCCGACCAGCCTCCGCCCGAACATCCAGGTCACAAGCGCCACGGGCGCGCTGATCAGGACGGAGAGGGCTCGAACCGCGGCCTCGCCGTCCCCGAAGGCCGCCATCCACGCGCGCAGCAGCAGGTAGTACAGCGGCGGATGGGGATCGTTGGCCGGGAGCAGAGCGAGCATCGCGGCGACGGGACGCGCGGCGAGGAACACGCTGACCGTCTCGTCGAACCAGAGGGACTTCGAAGTCAGCCCGACTGCCCGCAGCGCCAACGCGCCCAGGGCAACCGCGGCCGCTGCCGCGAACCAACGGAAGCCGGAGACCCTCGCGGTCACGGCGCTTCCGGCCCCTCCCCTCTCGTCAGAAAGAGGACCTGGTCCACCAGCGCGTCCTCACCCGAGAACTCCGTCACAAGACGTTCGAGGGCGCGCGTGAGATCACCCACCGACCGCTGCGAGAGGGTTCGATCACTAACCAGCACGATCCCCCAGTGAGTGAGGCCCCTCCGCGCCCACTCTCCAGCCAATACCGCGAAGTCCCCGATATTGTACGTGACAAGCGCGCGGCGGTAATGAGTCGCGGCGGTGAGCTGCTCTTCGTCGGTTGAGCCCCGGGTGCCCAGATCGCCGGCGGTGGACACGTCGCACCCACGAGCCCGTAGCACGGCGGCGACCTGCGGGTTGATCTGCTCGTTCAGCAGCAGCCGCACGCCGGCTAGACCCGGAGGGTCCTGATCATGGGATGCCGGTGGGCTATCTCTTCCTCGGCCCTCTCTTCAAGCGCGAGGCGCTCGTCAATCTCCTGCGGGTAGCAGCGGTAGTAGTGCAGGGCCGCGTCAACCTGGCGCCGCGACAACTGGGGCAGCGCCTGCACCACGGCCTCGACATCCCCGGCGCAGGCCAAATAGACGCGGACTACCTCCCAGGCGTCAACCCCGCACCCTGCGACGGTCGCGCGCCGGCCGGTCGGGCCGTCCGAGAAGACGATACCTGGGCACCGCCGCTGGCGCAGGCCCTCTTCGATCAGAGCGGAGGCCACCCTACTCACCGGGCGGTCCAGGCGTTTGCCGAGAGCCCTGACCTCCCTAAGGGTCTCGTCCGCAAGTCGGATACTGAAGGGACGGCCTCTCGGCATGATGGAAGTCTCCTCATCCGAGCGTAGTACATCTCACTACACCACACTACAACCGTTGGCGCCCTTGCGTCAAGGAGTGGTCTCCGGCGCGCAGTAGGCATCCAGCAGCAGCACCCTGGGTCCGCCCGGTACGGGCCGCTGCAGCACGGGGTCGTTGGCTAGGACCACCTCGGCCTCGTGGACGAGCCCGGTAGCCATCACCACAGCGTCGGGCATCCGCAGGCCGTGGGACCTAAGCCAAACGGCACGGTCGGCAATCGCCAGGGTCACCTCGGCCAGCGTTGTGTTGGGTAGGCCCTGAAGGAAGGCGGTGGCAAGCGCCACCCTGGCCTCGTCGCCGGCCCGATAGGGACCGGCAAGGATCTCACCGGCGGTCAATACCGAGACGACCAGGCGCAGCGAGCCCTCGGCCAGGCGCTCAAGGAGCGCCCGGGTGAGCTGCGAGTACGGAGAGAGGTCCTCGAGGTGGTAGATCAGGACGTTGGCGTCGGCAACCGCGGTGCCGTGGGGCTGAAGGTCGGCGAGAAAGCGCGACACCTCCGCCCGCACGCGCTGCCCCCAGCCTTCCCGCTCGGCCTCGAGGTACCGCCTGACCGCGTCCCGGCTGCGGCCGTAGGTACCGGCCAGCAGCCCGGCCGTGGCGTCGGCGTAGCGCTTCGCGCTCATGAGAACGACCTCGTCGGATCGAAGAACCCACACCCCTCGATCGCCCGGCCTAAGGTCGAGCTTCTCCCTGACCTGGCTTGGGACGCCGATCTGTGACTTCCTTGTCAGTTTCGATGTGTAAGTCGTCATCGCAGTAGCAATACCATTTCCTGAACCCATGGTGATCCTACGTGGTAATGCGCCCGAAGTCAGGCGGCTGCAGGAGAGGAAACGCCGACTCTACGGCAGCGATTGCGCCCGCACCGCCGCCCCGTCGTTGCTCAGTTGCAGTGTGACGGTGGAGTCGCCAGGCGCACCCAGGGGCCCGCACTTGGGAGGTGCCCCAGGCGGGTTCCCGCTGGCCCTGAACTGGATGCCGGTGGCCGTGCCATCCGCGGCCAGATCGTAGCTCCAGCAGGCCCCGCCTGGTGCTACGAACCCGATGGCGGAGGTGAAATTCACGCTGGTGATCCCGCTCCAGGTGCCGTACTGCTGGTAGTAGGCCCACGCCTGCGTCTTCAACTCGCTCAGCGCTTTCTCGGCCTCCGGAATCAGGGCGTTGCGCAGCGCACCCAGATATCGGGGAACCGCCACTCCGATCAGGATCCCCAGGATGGCCAGAGTCACGACAAGCTCGACCAGCGTGAAGCCTCGTTGCCCCTTGGTAGCGCATCGTTTCATGTGACCCTACAGATTCCTGATTTCGATACTCCAACCGCGTGCGCGGGTCATGTGGAAGGGGCCTGCTGTGGTGCAGGCCCCGTTCCTCCCGCCGTCCGCGTCAGGACGGCGTCTCTCTTGCTGCGGCAGCGCCGCTTCAGGTGCCTACGGGAACAACAGCGTTCTCGTCGACCCGCCCCCGCCGTCGAGCGTGACCGTGATGGTCGTGCCACTAATGGGACCACACTTCACCGGTGTGTCGTCGCCCGTGCCCACCATCGCCACGCTTGTGGGGGCGATGGCGCCAAAGGCGACGTCCCAGCACGATGCTGTGGCGTCGTCGGGCGGCTGGAATCCCACAGCGGCGATGGTGATACCCACGAACGTGCCGTACTGCTGGTAGTAGGCCCACGACATGGTCTTCAGTTCCTGCAGCAGGTTGTCGCCTTCTGCGACGAACGCGTTCCGGCGGGCGCCGAGGTAGCGGGGCACCGCCAGGGCAATCAGGATGCCGAGGATGGCGAGCACGACGACCAGCTCGATGAGCGTGAAGCCGCGCTGCCCCCTCTTCTTCCAGAAGTACTTCATCATCGCCTATCCCTCCTTGTGATCCTGCATGATTGCGTCTTGCCAAGACAGCAGCGATATCAGACCAGGGGTACTGCGTCCTTCGCCATCACCTCCTGTTGCTACGGCGTCCCTCCGGCGGGGCCCATTCAGTGTGGATTATGCCCACCCCGCGCGCGTCCTAGACCCGAGGCGCAGGGCGGGATTACCTAGTAGAGTTCCTTCCAGTTCCTGTAGACCACCGCACCGCCGCTGCCGCCCAGGAGCTGGGCCAGCGGGAGCGGCAGGTAGTTGGGCAGGTCCGGCACCTGGAAGAAGTCCGGGTTCTGCGACGTGTCCAGCTTGTTGGCCATCACAACCCCGTAGACCTGCACCTTCTTCAAGGACAGGAACTTGTGCACCGGGTCATCCCGCGCGCCGGCCACGACGACGGCGTTGATCTCCTGCTCGCAGGTGTTGCTCGACCCGTACAGCCGCGCGCTCCCGTTGACGATGAAGACCGCCAGATCCGCCGCCGGCATGGTTGTGGGCGGCGACGCCCCGCAGGTCGTGCGCTCCGAGGCCCGCTGCCTTGCCAGGATCGCGCAGCTCCACGAGCCGGTGCACGGGCCTGTCACGTTGCTGCCCCCGGTGGGATTCTTGCCGGTCCCGCCCGAATCCATCGCCCACTCCGTGGCCGTCGGGTGGTCCACCACAACCGTGCCGCTCCCCTGGTACACCACGTCCTTGGCGATGCCCAGACGGCCCCTGACCAGGACCGGCAGGTCCCGGATAGCGGAGTTGAAGGTGAGCAGCCCGGGCTGGTTGGACGCCCGCGGCTCCCACCTCAGGATGTGGTTCCCGGCGTCGGCGACGCCCCCGGGCGTGAAGATGCATTGCTTCGGCGCTGTGAGTGTCGCCCAGTACGCCTTTGTCGGGAGATAGAACGCAGCGCCTGAGGCCGCCAAGATCAGGTCCTGCTGCGAGACGGGCGCCGCGTTGCCATCCCTGCAGGTGACCAGGTTCGCGCCATCCATCGCGTTGCCGAAGGCGCCGGTCGTCTTCAGCAGATTCACGTAGCCCGCCACGTCCGGGTAGGGAATGTCCGGCACCAGGTTGTCCAGGTGGTATGTCCAGAGGTTCTGCCTGCTGTCCCGCCTGAGATCCAGCCGCTCGGCGTGGACCGCCCACATGGGCTGCGCCTGCGTGCCCACAGTGGAGTTTCCGGTGGACATGTCCAGGAGTCCCCGGACGTACAACTGGTTGGGATACGGCTGGCTGTCGGTGCTGAACAGCGGGCGGTCGTTGTAGACACCGGTCCGGACCGCCTTCAGGCCCAGGTCGCCGCGCACGTAGATCGAGCCGTGGATGGTGACGTTCCCACCGCCCTCGTCAATCAGCATGTCCTGCGCCGAGTAGGTCACGAAGTCCGACGCTGTCAGGCGGTGGGCCTCGAACCCTACCGTGCGCGCGGCGCGGCCGACGCGCCCGATGACCCTGATGTTGATGTTGTTGACGTTTATTGAATCGCCCGGGTTCGCTGTCATCCTCCTGATGTAGATGCTGTAGGTCCCAAAGGACGACCCCGGAGGGAAGGGCCTGCCCACGGCGGCCCCGTCGTGGGCCGGGTCGTTCAGTGGCCGCCACGCAGTGCCGCTCGCCCCCGAGTCAACGCCCGCGCCGTCGCTCCAATCGGCGTCGGTGCGCAGGACCGCGAGCGCCCTCTCCAGGCCGCCCTCGGCGACGAAGAACGCCTGGACCGCCTGCTCGCTGGTCACCGCGTTTGCGTACTCGGACATGGCAAGGCTGGCCACGGCCAGGGTGAGCATCGCCATCACGAGCGTCACCACGATCGCCGTGAGCAGCGCCAGCCCGGATTCACGGCGCGAGAAGCGGCCGGCAGACCGAAGGATTCGCACGCCCATCACTCTCGCCCCCTATCTGTACCTGCGGATGACCGACTGGGTGGACAGGACGAACGGCGCCTGGCCCGGGTGCAGCCCGCGTATCCCCACCACGACCTCGATCCGTCTCACGAGGTAGCGGTCGGGAAGAGAGAGAGGCACCGGCAGCCGTGGGTCGCCCACCGTCGAGGCGTCGTAGTAGTTGAACGTAAGGCTGGTGACCTCCAGCCGCCCTGCGTCCCGGACCGGGGTGAGCGGCTGCTCCTCCCCGGAGGTGCAGTCGCTCGTGCTCGTCCGCTCGTACACCACGCCGCCCCTCAGGTATATCTGGCGGCACTCGGCCGACCCGTTCCCGTCCGCGTCCGCCCAGAACCGGATCTCACCTGCGCCCCCGTAGTAGATCGCCGGGCTTCCGGGCGACTCGACATACCCCACGCCCACCAGCCGCACGCGACGCGAGAGCCACTCCAGGACCGCCCGCGCGCCCTGCTGTTCCGAGGTGAACTGCTGGGCCACCTGCCAGCCCACCAGCGCGCTCTTGAACCCAGCGAATATCGCCAGCAGGGCGAGCGAGAAGATCGTGAGAGCCACGACGATCTCGACGAGGGCCATGCCTCGCTGGCCGCGCATCCGTAGAGCGGCCGGTCGGGTCCGCATCACCGTCTCCGGCTCAACGACGTGTATGCTGTCAGGAACGACCGCGCCGGGCAGTCGGCTTCGTCGAGGTACAGGTCAACCTGTACGAGCCGCAGCAGGGAGAGCTGCTCGGAAGGATTGTCGGGATTCTGCATCGCCGGCGTCCTCGGGTCCCACGTGATGTGGATGCGGACCACCCGGAACTCCGGAGGCACGGACGGGCCTACGCCGTAGGGCGACGGAAACGATGAAAGAGTGCCCGCACAGTTGCGGGGGGCCCAGAGCACGCACTCGCTCGCGGATGGATCGCAGGCGTTGTCAAACCCGATCTGCTTGATGAACTCCAGCTCCGACTGGGCCCAGGCCGTCGCGACAGACCGAAGCCGCGCCGGCCTCTGCTCGGCGGCGGCGGCCGTGCCGGCAGGCCTCTTCCCAACCACCCCCAGGACGGCGACGGTCAGTCGCAGTGATGCCACCAGGGCCACGGAGATCAGGAGCAGGGATATCAGCGCCTCGAGGTTTGAGAAGCCGCTCCTGAAGCCCTTCGCGAAGCCCCCCATGGCCGCACCGTCGCCAGGCCGGTGCCGGGTTCCACGTCAACAAAGAGGGCTTGCCCGTGGAGTGTCAGTCGCACCGAGCGCCGCACCCCGCCGCCGGGATAGAGGGCGCCGGAGCCCGAAAACCCAAGGGCCACCCGGCTCTCATCATTGGGAGCGATGAGGCATGGGGCGCCTCCTGGGAGGAGCACCACCGCGATCCCGTCGCGGTACTCCCCCCCGACGTTCGCGACCTTCACGGTCGCACCCGACACCACGTCGGTCGGATCCCGGTCAGCCGGAGACCTGAAAGCCACCCGGTAGATGTCGTAGCCGTCCGGGCGCAAGCAGACCTCGACCCGCGGGCCGTCTCCGGACTGGGCGATCGCGGTCTGCTGCGCGAGGCGAAGGTCGCCCTGCACGAGAAACGCGGCGTTCTGAAGTTGGCGCCGGGTGAGGTATCCGACGTACCTGGGCACCGCAAGGCCCAGCACGAGGGCAACAACCGCCACCGAGACCACGGCCTCCAGAAGGGTCATGCCCCGACGCCCAACGACTCGCATGCGGCCCCCGGCAACCGGCTTACACGAGGTGGAGTGCATCTGCTCTGCCTGTGGGTTCTATGGGCGCCCTTCGACGGTGGGCCCGGGCGTTCCTCCCGGAGGCCGACCGTCCCCAGGCGGCGCCGCTCGTCCTCACACCCATTCACACCCACCGCACTCGAAGCCCTGCTGCCTCGGCGCTCGATCGCTGCCGGGTGTCTGAGGTCAGGAACAGCACGTCGGTTCCCGTGGCCTCTTTGAAGAAGAGGGCCGAGGCGATGTGGATGGCGTCGGCCGCCCGCGTGGGGGTCCGTTTGATGACGTCCTCGGCACGGGAAAGCACGACGGGCGCCAACTCCACGAGGGTCCACCACCGACGCTCGTCGTCACACCGTTCAAGGGCTGTCGCCAGGCTCCGGGTGGGCAGCGCCCCGCTTCGGTGCCGGGCGTACAAGGCGGAGATGATCTCCACCCGCGCGAGGCGCGAGGTGACGACCTCGTGCGCGGACGTCAGGCGACCGGCCTCGGCGGATCCCATCTCGCGCACGTAGCGCTTCACCAGAACGCTGGCATCCACGTAGGCCCAGCGCGGAGCATTCACCGCCCGTCCCGCTCCTCACTCACGATGCGGGACAGGGGCTTGCCACTGACTGCCACCGGCCGCGCCGAAGGCATACGGCCTCCCCGCGCCGCGGCCTCCACAAACCCCGCCCGCACCAGCCGGTCCAGCGTCACCCCGCCTTTCCCAGGTGCCCGCAGAGGGCTGATCACGGCGATCGGCCGCCCCCGCTCGGTGAGGACGACCTCCTGCCCGGTGCGCACGGCGCGCATCGCCTTCGAGAACCCCTGGTTCGCCTCGCGCAGGCCCAGTCGCATGGGGAGCACCCTCCAAAGTAGTGATTATCACTACATCATCATGGTAGCACAGTCACCCCGCAAGGGCCACCTACATCGAGCCGGTTCTTGGTTGACACTACCCTTGACACCGAAGGTGGATGGCACGGCCAGCCGGCTCGACGCCAAGATCGACACCTTGGCGGCGGAACTGCGCCGCGAACTGGCGGCGACAGACGCCCGCATCGACGCCGTCAGCAGTCGAGTGCACACGCTACTGTACGGCATCATCGTCGCCATCCTCGTGCCGATCCTGATCCGGATCTTCTTCCCGTAGCCGCGACATGAAGATGATCGGGAGGCGTCATCGCCTCCCAGATATCCTCCACGTGGTGCCGGACCGGGAGCCCACATGGTAGCATGGCACGGGTGGACCATGC
>DYHL01000097.1:0-6760 GCA_020724185.1 Candidatus Nitrosymbiomonas sp.
CCTTCGGTTGACCTTCAGTTGGAAGGAGTTCGGGAAATCAAAATGGAAATCTCGGATTCTATGGTTGGAATGTGGCTGGCGATGCCGGGCATAGGACAGGCGACGGAGGGGATGGGCTTGGCAACGGTTACGGTGACCCTGGACGATCAGGAAGTCGTCCATCTGGAGGCGATCCTCATGGATCGCGACAGCAACGCGGCGTTGGAGTACCTGGAGAGAGTCCTGATGCAGAAACTGGAGCACCAGAGGAAGTCCCGCTGCGGGCCCTCTTTCTAGCACCAGCAAGACGCCTTCATCGTTACATGCGACCCACCACAGTCCTGCGCGCGAGCGGCGCATAGATCGCGAGCGTCACCAGCGTGCCTGCGGCCGTGAACAGGAAGGCGGCGGTGAAGGCCTGGGGCGGGTAGTGCCCGGCCGCGTCAGCCGGGAAGGCCCCCACGATCAGTCCCATCCACCACTGCAGCAGGAAGGCGCCACCGATCCCAAACAGGTTCACCGCGGTGACCGCGCGCCCGGTCAACGCAAGGGGGAAGACGAGGCGCGCGTGGGCAAGCAGCATGAAGTTGCCCGCGCCGGTCATGCCGAAGCAGAAGAACAGACCGGGCAGCAGGCCCACCTGTGGCCTCATCGCCAGCAGCACCTGCGTTGTTGCGAACAACGCTGCCGCCATCACCACAACGCGGCTCAGTCCGAACCGGTTGGACAGCCAGCCGACCACGAAGGCCCCCAGTGCCAGACCGGCCCCCAGCAGGAGCAGCACGTTACCGGAGGCGATCTTGGATAGCCGCGCGGCATCGTAGAGGTAGGGCCCGCCCCACAGCCCCTGGGTGGCGAGCAGCGTTCCCGTGAGGAAGAAGTTCAGCAGGGCGATCCGCCAGAACCGCGTGTCGGCGAACACCCGAGCCAGACCTGGTGTGGTGTCAGGTCGGGACGCTCCGAAGCCCTCAGTGCCTCGGGGCGCGCCGCGGGTCCAGACCGCCACGGATGCTGCGCTGAGCGCCACGACGGCCGCGCCCCCCCGGAACACCGCCCGCCATCCCAGCGTCGCGTTCAACAAGGCCAGGGGCGTTGTGGCGGCCAGCGCGCCAGCGTCCCTACCCCTATCAGCAGCGCCGAGGCCGTGGCGAACCGCTCGCGCGTGTACCACTGGCTCAGGGCCTTCAGGCCGCCCATCAGCACGCCTGCCATGCCGGCTCCCATGAGCGCCCGCCCTGCGGATAGGGTCCAGAGCGAGTGCGCGCCGGCGAAGAGCAGGCTGCCCGAGGCGGCGGTCAACATCAGCACTGGCGTGACCCACCGCGGCCCGAAGCGGTCCAGCGCCATGTCGCGGGTCAGGCTGGGTGCTATGACGGCGTTGGCCGACCGGAAGAAGAACGAGAGGAAGTAGGCGGCGGTGAAGACGCAGAGGACGCGGGTGCGATCCGGCATGGCGTGATACAGACGATTGTAGCCGCGGGGCCGGGGTCCAGCAAGGCGACCGGATCTTCACACAGCCTTCATGTTCGCTTCACGGGCACCTAACACGGCGGCCCTACCCTTTCGGTTGAGCGGCCGATTCGTAGCATGCGCTGCGGACAAGGAGCGTGGAGATGGGAGTCAAGCTCGGAGCCATCAAGCGCAAGCCCAAGGGCTTCGCCGCGTTGTTCGATGTGCAGCGCGGCCGCTACCTCGTGCAGTTCGGTTTCCTGGCCGCCATCACCGTGATCGCGGTCCGACACGCCCTTGTCCCGGAAGGAAGCGCGGTATCGCCTCCTTCGCCGGAGGCCTATTGCCCCTTCGGAGGGATCGAGACGCTGTACAAGTACGTGGCTACCGGAGGGGGGTTCATCCACCACGCCCGCCTGTCCAACCTGATTGTCCTGGCGGCGATGCTCGTGACGGCGCTCTTGCTGAAATCGGCGTTCTGTGGCTGGGTCTGCCCGTTCGGCACGCTGCAGGAATGGCTGATGGGCGTCACCCGGTTCCTTGAGCGCCGGTTCAGGCCTGTAGCCAGATTCGCCAAGACGATGAAGGCACGAACCAAGGGGCTGGCCGCCATGGACCGCCACCTGCGTTGGGGCAAGTACCTGGTGCTCGCCTACTTCCTCTATGGAACGATCCTGGTCGGTCGCATGGTGTTCCGCCCGTACGATCCCTACAACACGCTGATCAACATCACGGAGGCGACGCTAGGTGCCGGGCTGGTGATCCTGATCGCGACGATCGTGCTCTCGTTCTTCGTTGACCGGCCCTGGTGCCGGTATCTCTGCCCGCTGTCTCCGGTAGTCGGCCTGGTCGGCAAGCTTGCGCCAGTCAAGATTGAGCGCGCGAGCGAATACTGCAAGGCATGTGCGATCTGCGACGTGAAGTGTCCGATGAACCTGCCGGTGGCCACGGCCACCCGGATCACCGCGGTGGACTGCAACAACTGCCTCAAGTGCCTGGGAATTTGTCCGCGCGGCGGCGCCCTCGATCTGGTGCTGCGCTGGCCCTGGTCGAAGCCGCCCGCGCCGCATGTCCCGGAACTCATCACTGAGCGAGGAGGAAGCTGAGATGCGCATCAACCCCTACGTGTACGGTGTCCTGGCAGTTGTGCTCTTCTTGGGGGTCATCTATGGCTCTAAGGCTGCCGCCGTCTGGCACGCCAGCGACAAGGTTACTGTCACGGGTGAGAAGGTTGAGATAGACCCTGCCAACGTGGATACGGTGAAGGGCTGGATGACCTTTGCCGATGTGTCGAAGGCGTTCAACATTCCCCCGGCAGAGATCTTCGCCGCGCTGAAGCTGCCCGCCGATACCCCGCCGGAGGGCAAGCTGAAGGACGTCATGCGCGCCAACAAGATGGAGGTTGACGATCTGCGGGACTGGTTGAAGAAGCGGTCCGAGAAGTAGCAGGCGGGCAGCGGTCGGGCAGCGGCCGGGCAGGAAACACGAGTCTCTCCGGCAAAGAGGCCGGACATCATGAACATAGACCTGGAGCACCTGCGCCGCCATGAATTCCCGCTGACCGCGGAGTGCGCGTTCCTCAACCACGCCGCATCCTCGCCGCTGCCGCGGCGTTCGGCCGACGTCCTCATCCGGTACGCCAGCCGCCAGCAGCAACGCCACCTGCGCTACCGGCCGGGCGCCGGGGAGCATGATCTCGCGCCGCTGCGGCGCGCCCTGGCCGAGACCATCACTGCGATCCGTCCGAGGTCACGTTCGTCCCGTCCACGTCGGACGGCGTGGGCATCGTGGCCAACACGGTGGACTGGCGGAGCGGCGACAACGTGGTTCTGGCGGAGTGCGAGTATCCGGGCGTGATCTACCCCTGGCTCAATCTCGTTCGCCGGGGAGTCGAGGTGCGCATGACGCCGGCGCCCAACGGCCAGGTTGACATGGACGCGTTGGTCGAGCGCATGGACGCTCGGACGCGCGTCGTGTCCATCAGCCACGTGGAGTGGACCTCGGGCTACCGCTGCGACGTCGGCCGCCTGGGCCGGCTGTGCCGCCAGCGGGGGATCGTGCTGGTCGTGGACGCGATCCAGAGCGTGGGCGTGACACCGGTGGACGTGCAGGAGATGGGCGCGGACGTGCTCGTGGCCGGGTGCTACAAGTGGATGCTGGGCATCCCGGGGACCGCCGTCATGTACGTGCGGCGGGACGCGATGCCCGCGCTCCTGCCCGACCGCGCAGGGCAGGCGGGCGTGAAGACCTCAATGGCGGCCAGGCCCGACCTGGTGTGGAAGGACGACGCGATGCGCTACCAGGTGGGCAGTGAGAGCACCGCGGCCCTGCTGGTACTGGAGAGCTCGCTTGTGCTGCTGCTGGAGTCGGGCGTCGAGCGCACGCACGCGCACATCACCGCGCTGCTCGACCGGCTCATCCCCGGATTGCAGCGGCTCGGGATGACGATCACCTCATCACTGACCCCAGAAACGCGCTCGACGATCCTGAGCTTCACAACCGGCGATGCCGCGCGGGACGAGACGCTACACAAGCATCTGCTGGAGCAGAACGTGATCGTGTCGCTGCGGCCGCACGGGATACGGGTGGCGCCGCACTTCTACAACGCGCCCGAGGACGCCGACGCGCTGCTGCGGGCTATCGCCTGAGTCTGGCGATCCGGGTTTAGTCGGCGCGTACGGGCTGATTCCACCGCCACACGCTGGATATGGGCAGGGCGTGCAGGTTCGCGCCGAAGGGCACTGGTTGTTCGCCGAGGTAGAGCAAGACCCCGCGGAGGAACCGCCGCCCGGCGATTTCGGCCAAGACGCGCAGCCCGCGGAAATCGTCTGCATTCACGGAGACGGCTGCTTTCACCTCCACGCCAACGATCTCGCCGGACGGCGCCTCAAGCACCACGTCCACCTCTGCCCCCTTCGCCGTACGGAAGTGGTACAGCTTGGGCCGCGTCGAGCTCCAGCCTGACTGCTTGAGCAGCTCTACCGCCACGAACGATTCAACGAACGCACCCCACAGTTCCGCATTCACCGGTAGCCCTCGGCTATCCATCCCGACGAGGTGCGTGGCGAGGCCGGTATCGACGAGCAGGATCTTCGGTGACCTCAGCAGTCGCTTGCGCGCCTTAGCTGTCCATGCCGGCAGGAGGTGGACAAGAAACGTCGTCTGCAGTAAAGCCAGATACCGCTGCAGCGTGGTCTGTGGAATCCCAAGCGTCCGCGAGAGGTCCGCAACGTTCAGCAAAGTCCCCGTTCGCGCCGCAACCACGCTCAACAGACGCGGGATCTCGTGGAGGCGCTCGATGTCGGCGGTGTCGCGGACTGTGCGCTGCAGGATTGTCGTGACGTACGATCGGAACCACGCCTGCCGGCGTCCGGCCGGCCGCAGAGCCGCCTCGGGATACCCACCGGCAACGATACGGCGCGCGAGGTCGCGGCGATCGACACCGGGGCTTTGCACAGGGGCAAACGACGGCGCGAATACGCGGTCAACGAAGCCCTCGATCAGCCCCTCGATCTCTCCTTGCGACAGCGGCCACATGGTCAGAACCTCCATGCGGCCGGCGAGCGACTCCGACAGCTTGGGCAGCAGCAGAACGTTAGCCGACCCGGTCAGTAGGAACCGACCAGGCCGCCGATCCCGATCCACGGTGGCCTTGATCGGGAGGAACAATTCGGGCGCTCGCTGGACCTCGTCGATCACCACCGGTCCCTCCAGCCCGAAGATGAAGCCGGCGGGATCGCTCTTGGCTGCAGCGAGCATCGTCGTGTCGTCAAGCGTAAGGTAGCGCGCAGGGCGCGGTCCCGAGGCCACCTGCTGCGTAAGTGTGCTCTTGCCGACCTGACGCGCGCCGTGGAGCAACACGACGGGGGTGTCGACCAGCGCAGAGAGTAGCTGTGGTGTGACGTGCCGCTTGAACACACATACAGTCTAGAGGCAAGGTGGGCAAGAATCAACCGTTATGTGGGTGAATTTCACCCACATAACCGGGGGATTGCACCAGGGTCCAGTTCCACCTACGCCTGCCGCAGCCGCGGATCCAGGGCGTCGCGGAGCCCGTCTCCCACCAGGTTGAATCCCAGCACTGTTAGCATGATCGCCAGCCCTGGGAACACGCCCACCCACCAGGCGCTGCGCAGGAAGGCCCGCCCCTGGTTTATCATGCCGCCCCAGTCCGGCAGCGGCGGCTGGGCGCCCAGCCCCAGGAACGAGAGGCCGGCCGAGGCCAGGATCGCGGTCCCGACGTCGAGCGAGGCCAACACTATGACCGGCGCAATGACCTGCGGTGCGATGTGCCGCAGCATTATGCGCGGATCAGATGCGCCGACCGCCCGCGCCGCCTCGACGTACTCGTGCTTGCGCACCGACAGCACCGACCCACGCACCAACCGCGCGAACGACGGGATCTGGTTGACACCCACCGCGATCATTACCTGGTAGAGGCCCGGCCCGAGCGCCGCAACCACCGCCAGGGCCAGGAGAATGCCCGGGAACGCCAGTAGGATGTCCATGAATCCCATGACGGCGCGGTCCACGACGCCGCCGTACATGCCGGAGAGAAGTCCCAGCAGCGATCCGAAGAAGAACCCGAGACTCATTGCCAGGAAGCCCACCATCAGCGAGATCCGGGCACCCCACACGACGCGCGCCAGCAGGTCCCGACCCAGCATGTCGGTTCCAAGCGTGTGCGCAGACGACGGCGGCTGCAGCCGGCGCATCAGATCCTGCTCGTCGTAGCCCTGCGGGGCCAGCACCGGCGCCGCCAAACTCACCAGGAGGAATCCCAACATCAGCACCGCTCCAAAGATCACCAGGCGGCGACGGAACAGCCGGCGCAGAAACGCCCCGTCACTCATAACGGATGCGGGGGTCTACCATCGCGTAGACCAGATCCACGCACAGGTTGACCACGACGAAGACCAGCGCGGCGATCAGCATTGTTCCCTGAACCATGGGGTAGTCCCGCGTGCCGATGGCGGTCACGATGAGCGTCCCGATCCCCGGCCAGGCGAATACCTGCTCCGTGATGACGGCCCCTCCCAGCAGGGCCCCCAGCCGCAGCCCGACCACGGTGACGACCGGGATCAGCGCGTTGCGCAGCGCGTGGTGGCCGATCACCGCGCGCTCGATCAGCCCCTTGGACCGGGCGGTTCGCACGTAGTCCTGCCGCAGCACCTCCAGCAGACTGCTGCGCGTCAGGCGGGCGATGATCGCCGCCGACGGCGTGCCCAGTGCGATGGCGGGCATGATGATGGACTGCAATCCGGCCAGCGTCCACAGCGGGCCTCCTCTGCCCGAGGCCGGCAGACAGCCCAGGTAGTAGGAGAACAGGAGC
>DYHL01000097.1:6770-9044 GCA_020724185.1 Candidatus Nitrosymbiomonas sp.
GTCCCAGCCAGAAGACCGGCGTCGAGATCCCAGCCAGCGCCAGGAGCGTGGCGCCGTAGTCGTACGCGGTGTTTGGGCGGATCGCGGAGGCGACCCCTGCGACGACCCCGATGCCGATGGACAGGATCAGGCTGGCGACCGCCAGCTCGAACGTGTAGGGAAACCTGGCCGCGACCTCATCCCGCACCAACCTTCCCGTGCGAAGCGATCGCCCGAACTCCCCCCGCAGGCTGCTGCCGACGAATTTGACGTACTGGACGAGGAACGGTTGGTCCAGCCCCAGCTTCTTGCGGATCAACAGGACGTCTTCCTCGAACGCGCCCTCGCCGGCAACTAGCCTGGCCGGGTCTCCCGGGCTCAGGTGGAGAATGAGGAATGCCAGCAGCGCCGCGCCCAACAGGACTGGGATCGCGGCCAGGAACTTCCGGACGATGTACCGCCACATATCAGACGAGCCGGACCAGCACCCGAGCTACGCCATCACTTGAGCCAGAGGGTCGTGAAATCGTTGCGCGACGCGCTGTGGACATACCCCTCCAGGCGCGAGGTCGTGACCGTGACCTTGAACTCGTTGTTCAGCGGCACGTACCAGGCGTTCTTGTTCACGATGTCGGTGGCCCTAGAGTAGAGCAGCTTCCGCCGGCCCTCTGAGAACGCTATCAGCCCTTCCCTGAGCACGCCGTCCAGCACTGCGTCGCTGAAGCCGCCGTAGTTGCCCCGCCCGCCGGTCGCAACCAGCGGATCGAAGAACAGCGAGGGCTCGCCGCTCGACTGGTTCCATCCCAGGAACGAGGCTTCGAACTTGCCGGCGCGCACCTCGGCCAGGAACGCCGCCCACTCCATCACCTTGACGCGGCACTCGATGCCCACGGCCCGCAGGCGGTTGCAGATGACCTCGGATATCTCCTTGTCCATATAGTACCTGCCGTTGGGCGAGTGCATGACGAACCGCAGGGGCTGCTCACCCTTCTGTAGGATGCCGCCCGGGCCTGGGCGCCATCCGGATTCCGCGAGTAGCGCGCGCGCCTTCTGTGGGGAGGCATCGTATGTCGTGTAGGTCCCGCGGGCAGGATGGAACGGGCTCTCCACCGGGAGGATGGTGTCCACGGGGATCGCCATGCCACTGGTCAGGGCCTTCATGATCTCGGGCACGTTGAGCGCGTGGTTGACCGCCTGCCGTACGCGGATGTCGTCGAAAGGCGGCCTTGCCACGTTCATCGAGATGAACCGCACGCGGTAGGTGGGCACGCGGTGGACGACAAATCGCTTGTCCTTGGCCAGGCGGTCGAGATCCTCCCTGCTGCCGCGCATAATGAAGTGCACGCCGCCTGTCTCCAGCTCGATGATTCCCGTGTTGACGTCGGTGATCGGACGGATGATCAGCCGGTCCGGCTTGGGTGGCGCTCCCCAGTAGGTCGGGTTCCGCTCCAGGACCACGCGCTGGCCCTGAACCCACTGCGCCCACCGGAACGGCCCGGTGCCGATGGGCTTGAACGGGAACTCCTCACCCAGCGTCTCGTAGGCCTTCCTGCTTGGGATGTACCCGCCGTTTGTCAGAAGGACGAACTCCAGAAACGAGACGTTGGGCTCGGTCAGGGTGAAGGCGATCGTGTGACGGTCGAGTACCGTGATGCGCTCGATCACCATGAACTGCCGCCGAAAGACGCTGCCCTCCCTCGGGTCGAGCGCGCGGCGGAAGTGCCACTCCACCACCGAGGCATCGAACTCCGAGTCGTCGTGGAACTTGACGCCCTTGCGCAGGTTGAAGGTCCAGGTCCGGCGGTCGGGAGAGGTCTTCCAGCTCTCGGCAAGCGCCGGGCCGATCTTGCCGTCGAGCGTCCTCCGCACGAGCGGGTCGTAGATCATGTCGGCTACGAAACTGGTGGGCGCTTCCTGAATGCGGATGGGGTCGAAGATCGTGACATCGGCCTCGTTGCCGATGACGATCTCCTGCTTGACGGGGGCTGAGGTCGCGACGCCCACGAAGAGAAGCACCAGCGCGAGCGCCAGCGCGACCGGGACACGACTGCCGTTCATCTCAACCACCTCCATGGTATTTGCGGAGCCAGGACTGTGCCGTGCGCCACCGGCGACGGACAGCCGCCATGCTCTATTATACTTGGAGGTCACACTTGGGGGACGATTCGCCGCAGGTGGGCTGTTCTCTTCCTGCACCTGCCATCGTGGACACCCTCACAGGAGTCAGGCCCCGAGGGTGACGAAGTGTGGGTCGAGAACGTCTTGGGGGGCGAGCGGATCATGTCTCAGCGCATC
>DYHL01000098.1 GCA_020724185.1 Candidatus Nitrosymbiomonas sp.
CGGTTGAGCCCCTCAGCCGCTAATACTGATGCCATTTCCAGGACAGGCTCCTAGGGGGCCTGCCGGTAGGCACGCGAGGTGACCACAATGTCGGCGACCTCCCCGGTGGGATCCATGGCGGTAAGCGCAACCTGCACGGACCTGACTGCGGCGGCGGCTGTGCCGGGAGCTGCCGGGCACGCAACCGCGCTGCCGGCGGCATTGAAGCACTGGACGCTCATGGCGCGGAACGGGCCGGCCAGGGGCTGCCAGGCAGCAGGGGCAGGCGGGGCCTCCTCGGCGGTCAGGGCCGTGGTAGGCTCGGGGTCGGCGACGCGGCGCCGAACGATCAGGTGGCGGTGCCGGTGGTTCTGGGGGGACGCGGCAGAGGCGCCGGATCCGTCTACCTGTCCGTAGTGTAGGCCGGACGAGTAGGTCGCGTCGGTGACCGTGATCGGCCACCCCGGTTCGGCGGCCGTCGCCAGCCACATCTTGGCCCGCAGTTGGGATCCTACCAGCGAGAACCGCCCGTAGTAGTTGGTGTCACGCGTGACGGTCGCTAAGGGATTGGCCAGCGTGGAGCCTGTGACGCTCCAGGCCGTCTGTTCGCTGAGTCGCAGCCTGGTGTTCATGCTGTTACCGGGCTCCACCCTGTACCCTGCGCCGGCATCGTTCCGCCGCGCGCTCACCCCGACGATGTGCCTGGTGCTGCTCTGGGCGGCCGGTCCTTCGCTGCGGAACCCCCAGATGATCTCGACGTCGCTGTGGGGGGTGTTCTTGATCCACTCCCGGTATCCGGTGCCCGACGTGGCGTTGAAGAAGAACCCATCGCTCGAGGTGATCTTAGTCCCGGCCGGGTTTTCCGGACGACGAGTCCACCCATCCAGCCCATTGGGTGGAGCGCCGTCTTCATAGTCGAGGAAGATATGGTCGGCGTTTGCCGGCGGGGTGTCGGCCGACAGATCGCCGTAGTGCAGGTAGTAGTTGTTGTTCGACGCGTTCAACGCGATCGGCGCCTGCAGCCGGAACCACAGACGCACCGCGTTTGTGTTCCAGGCGGTGGGAGTAGTCGTGAAGTTGAAGTTGAAGCGGTCGAGCTCCTCCCACCGCGAACCCGTCCAGTAGACGATGCGCACGTCGTTCCCACTGGCCAGGCTCTTGCCCGCGGTGACCAGCGCGGCGTGGTCGAAGACGATCGAGACCGAATATCCTGCGGGCACCGCGGTTCCGGCCGTTACGGTGATGCGCCTGCGGTAGGCGAAGTCGGCGGCGACGCGGTATTCCAGGTCGTTGGTCGCCGCGTTGAGCCGGAACTCCACGGACGGCGTCAGCCCGGTACCGTCGCCCCCTGCCGTTGTGAACCGTATCATAGAGTCGCTGACGACCTGGAAGCTCCGCGCCGCACGCACCTCGCGCACCAGTTTGTCCAGCGCCCTGCGGGCGTTCTGCGTGATCTCACCGTGCCGGTCAACGCGGTTCCAGGTCTGCTGACCTGTCCACAGCAGCGGCACCAGCGCGGTGATCACAAGCGTGAGCATGGCCGCGACTGCCAGGAGTTCGGTCAGGGTGGCGCCCCGCTCGCTCCGTCGCATCGCCGGCTCCCTACGGGCGAGAAGTGACCTTGGTATCGTACCGAACCAGCGCCTCGTCGGCGTCGCATGCGCTGTTGGCGTTCGCGTCCCGGCACGCTATCGCAGCAATCGTCCGCAATGATCCCACGCCTTGAGCCACGCTTGAGAGCTCCGTGGCAATGGTCCACTGCAGCCTGCAGTTGGGCAGGTCCGCGCACGCCTCGGCACCCGTCGTCACGCTGGTGATGTCCGCGCGGAGCCGGGAGACGATCTCCTCTGTCTTCCGTGTGGCTGCCGCGGACAGGCGCAGATCGGTTTCTGAAACCTGCGCGGGCGCGAGCGTGCCGGGGATCACCTGCAACAGGGGGATGATGGCGACGCCCAGGATCAAGGCTGCCACCAGCAGCTCCACGATTGTGAACCCGCCCTGTCCGCGCGTCACGGCCCGGTCACCTTCACGTATCCGGTAGCCGCGGTGACCTCCACCGTGGCGGTGGCGCTGCTCGCCGTCAATGTCACTATGCCGCCGACCGACGCGCTGCCGTTGGAGGAGAAGGCGAACTGCAGCGGCCCGGTCGCGGTCACCTCCCGGGGTAGGTCCTTGGGGAAGTCGGGCTCATCGCCTCCGCCCTGCGCCCGCACGGTGTAGCGCGTGTAGGGTGGAGTGGAGGGGCTGAACTCCAGCACCATGATCACCCGACGGGCGATCGCCAGCCGCTGCGCCAGCCGCAGGTCGGCGGCCAGCTCCCGGGCGGACGAGCGCGCGTGGAGGGTCTCAGGGACCATCAGCCGCGGCACGGCGACGACCACCAGGATCGCCAGCAGTGCCGCGACCACGAGACCCTCCACCAGGTTGAACCCTCGTTGCAGGTCGGGCATCTCATACTCCGACTTGCTGATACGGCTGTTCGGCGAACCAACGGCTTTCACCGTCGGCAGGGCTAGGGCATGGCGACCCGGCACGGAGTCGGGTTGAAGTTGGTATTGAAGTATGTCTGTCCGCCGCCCACCGGATCCACCGGCTTCCCGTCCGGGAAGTAGGTCGTGTTGCCTAGGAATGTCGCGCTGTCAAATTCCGCAGCGGTCGGGCACACCCCATTGTTCTTGAACTGGTACAGGGCCAGGGCAGAGTTGATGGCCCGAACGTTAGACTTGCGCACCGCGATCTTGGCATCGGCTTCTGCCCCGAAGTAGTTGGGCAGCGCGACGGCGATCAGGACCCCGAGGATCAGGATCACCGCCAGGACCTCGACAAAGGTGAAGCCACCTTCACCCGATTTGCGTTGTTTCATTTCATCCCCGTTCACCTCCTGTTGTGACGTGCCTTACCGCAGAATGGCCCTGGGCAGGCCGAAAATCGGCAGGTACAGGGCCAGCAGGATCACCGCGATGACGCCGCCCAGGGCCAGCGTCAGAAGCGGCTCGGTCAGCGTGACCAGCCGCTTGATCGAGAACTCTATCTCGCGGTCCAGTAGGTCGGAGGCCCGTCGCAGCAACTCGTCCAGGCGGCCGGCCTCCTCGCCCATCGCGGTCATCCGGTGCACCATCGGCGGGAAGAGGGCAACCCCCCGCATCGCCTCGCTCAGGCGCTGGCCGGAGGTGATCCTCTCCTTGAGGTAGCCGGCCGCGGCCGCCACCTCGGGCTCGGAGACCGATCCGGCCGTGATGTCCAGCGCCAGCATCACGGGCACGCCGCTGGCGTACATGGCGCCGAACGTCCGCAGGAAGCGGTTGACCTGCACCAGCCGCACCGCCGTACCGACGCGCGGGATCCGGCAGACCAGGCGCACCCCGGCCGCCCCGAACTTCGCCCACGTGCCGGTCTGGACCAGTATCCAGGCCGCGGCTGGGGCCGCGAGCAGGCCGACCATCCAGTACCCTCGCAGCAGGCGGCTGAACTCGATCAGGACCGCGGTGGGGAGCGGGAGGGGTGCCCCGGCGGACCGATAGACCTTCTCGAACGCGGGAATTACGAAGACGCCGAACACGGTGATGACCACGGCGGCCAGGGCGAGCACGAACGCCGGGTAGACCGCCATCGAGTTGACCTTCTGCCGCAACGCCACCTCGCGGTCGAGGTAGTCGGTCAGACGCAACAGGGCCTGATCCAGCACGCCGCCGACCTCACCGGAACGCACGATTCCGACGTACACCGGGGAGAAGACCTGAGGATGGCGGCCCAGCGCGACCGACAGGCTCTGCCCGGCCTCGATGCCGTCGCGCAGATCGCCGATTACATCGCGCAGCGTGCCGTCTTCCTCCTGCTCGCGCGCCACCTCGAGGCCGCGGAGCAGCGGGATGCCGGACGCCGCGAGCCCTGCAAGGTGGTAGGTGAAGGCCGCCACTTCTTCCAGCCCAGGCCGGCGGCGGCGCCTGCCCACGGCCGCCCACCGGGCCCGCGGCCGCAGCGACGTGACGAACAGCCCCTGCTCGCGCAGCCGAGCGCTGGCCGCTGCTTCGTCCTCGGCCGCTACTACGCCCTTGACCGGAACCCCGGTGCCGTCCCTGCCCGTGTACGCGTAGGCTGGCATGGGCCGCTCCACCTCAGTCTATCCCCGAGAAGACGACGCGGCGCAGTTCGTCCACGCTGGTCGTGCCATCGAGTGCCTTGGCCACACCTGCCTCGCTCATCACCCGCATCCCCTCGCGCCATGCCGCCTCGCGAATCGCGGTGGCCGGGCGGCGCTGGAGGATCAGGTCCCGGATCCCATCCGTGACCCGCATGATCTCGAACACGCCCGCGCGTCCCCTGTACCCCTTTTGGCCGCACTCAGGGCAGCCTTCCGGGTTCCATAGAGTAGCCGGCGGTTCGGTGGGCAGTCCCATCTCCCGAATCTGATCCAGGGTCGCCTCGTGCGGGCGGCGGCAGGACGTGCAGAGGGCGCGGACCAACCGCTGGCCGACCGAGGCCAGCAGGGTGGAGGTAATCAGGTACGGCTCCACGCCCATGTCAACGAGCCGGACGATTGCACCGGCGGCATCGTTCGTGTGGAGGGTGCTGAGCACCAAGTGGCCCGTAAGAGCGGCCTGGACCGCGATCTGTGCGGTCTCGGGGTCGCGGATCTCGCCCACCATTACCACGTCGGGATCGTGGCGAATGATGGCGCGCAGCCCTGCCGCGAACGAGACCGCCATCCGCGTGCGCACGGCGATCTGGGTGATGCCCTCCAGGTGGTACTCCACCGGATCCTCGACGGTCATGATGTTGCGCGTGCGCTCGTTGATCCGGTTGAGACAGGCATACAGCGTGGTTGTCTTGCCGGAGCCCGTGGGCCCGGTGACCAGGATCATCCCGTAGGGTTTGGCCAGCAGCCCTTCGAGCACCGCCTCCTGGTCTGGCAGGAGACCCAGCCGCTCCAGTCCCAGCAGCACGCGGTGCTTGTCCAGCACCCGGACGGTCACGCGCTCGCCGAAGTTGGACCCGACCGAGGCGATGCGCAGGTCGTGCTCGCGGCCGCCGAACTCGTACAGTAGGCGGCCGTCCTGGGGCCGCACCCGCTCGGCGATGTCGAGGCCTGCCAGAGCCTTGACGCGCGAGGTCACCGCGCCGCCCACCCCTCGGGGTAGCCGTGCCTTGTCGTAAAGGAGGCCGTCAATGCGGTAGCGCACGGCAGTGCCGTCGGCCTGCGGCTCGATGTGGACGTCGGTGGCGCCATCGCGCCCCGCGCCCTGGATCACCGAGTCCACGAGCCGCACCACTGGGGGGTCGAGCGGGGAGTCGCCGGCGACCACGGTGGCGAACTCGGGTTCGGCGGTGCCCGCGCCCCCTGCGGCCTCCAGGTCATCGCCCACGGTCTGCGTGACGTTGAACCGCGTGGAGAGCAGCCACTCGAAGTCGCGCTCTGTGGTGAAGAACGGCCGCACGCGCGCGCGCAGCAGACCGGACAGCCGGTCAATGGCCATGACGTCTGTGGGATCGGGCATGGCCACGTGGACTTCCTGCCCGGCACGCGCGAATGGCACTGCCCTAAGCTCGGTGATCAGCGACAGTGGGACGCCGGCCAGCAGTTGGCCGTCAATCGGGGTGGTGACCAGGTTGACGTAGGGGTAGCCCCGCTGCGTACCCAGCGCCAGGCCCATGGCGTGCTTCGTGACCAGGCCCCGCCCAATCAGCACCTGGCCCAGGCGCTGCCCGGTCTTGGCCTGTTCCGCCAGGGCGTCCTCCAACTGCGCTTCGGTTAGGAGACCGGCCTCGACCAGGATCTCTCCGAGGCGCTTCTGGATCGAGGTAGGTGCGTACGACGCTTCAGCGCCGAGTCGGCGCGCCTGCGCGCCGTTCCGTTCCAGGCCGTTGGCCTGCTCGGGCGGGTCGTGGCTAACGGGAGACACGGGGCCTCGGGGTGGAACGCCCGCGCGGCATGGCCGGCTTGACGGGCAGATTCTGGGAGTTGGACTCATGTTCGTGCAGCCAGATATCTATCTCGTCTTTCTTGAACCGCCAGCCACGACCTACCCGGATCGCGGGCAGCTTGCCCTGCCGGATCATCCGGTAGACCGTGATCGCGTGCACCCGCAGATAACGGGCGACTTCCTGGACGGTCATGATGGTCGGCCTGCGCTCCATCGCATAGTCTCCGTGACAGTCCGTGCTGTTCAGTACTCTATATGCCACAAATGGGTTTGTTTTAGTCCTAGTCACCTTGAATGAACATAAAGGATCTTTGATATGCGAGGGGAAGCAGCCTGGAGAGGGCCGTCAGATCGCGGGGATCAGGACCTCGAGCGCGCCTGGATGGACCCGGAAGGTGGCCGGCAGCTTTCCGATGATCTCGCCGTCGGCCTGCACCATCAGCGGAGTTGTGCTCGTGACGATGATCTCGCGCCCCTGGGCCTGGCGGATCTTGGGGTGCAGGAGGTGGCGGCCGGAGTAGACCCTGGGCAGCACCCCCAGCGTTTCAATCCGGCTGAGCGGCCCTGCGATCACCACGTGCAGGATGCCGTCGTCCGCCCGGGCGGACGGGACCATCCACATCCCCCCGGCATTCCAGGCGGTGTTGCCGACGGCTATCAGGAACAGCCGCTCGCGGTTCGGTATCCCGTCAATGACGATCTCGACCTCGACCGGCCGGTAGGCGACCAGCGTCTTGAGGATGCCCAGCACGTACATGGCGGTTCCGCCCAGCACCTTAGGCCACGCGTTCACCTGCCCTGCAACCTCGCCGTCGAAGCCGGCGCCTGCGACCGTCAGGAAGTAGCGGCCGTTGACGATCCCAACGTCGAGGAGCTTAGGGCGTGCCGCAAGGAGCATGCCCGCGGCAGCGGCTGGGTCCCTCGGCAGCCCTAGGGCCCGCGCGAAGTCGTTGCCCGTTCCCACCGGTATCACGCCCATGACCGGCCGCCGGCTACGTTGGAGCAGCCCATTGGCCACCTCTTGCGCGGTGCCATCTCCGCCGACGGCCAAAACCACATCGGCGTCCGCGTCCACTGCCAGCTCCACGGCATGGCCCCTTCGCAGCGAGAAGCCCTCGGTGATCTTCCAGCCAGCCCGCTCAAGGACGGGCTTGGCGCGGGACCACGCCCGTGTTCCGCGGTTGCGACCGGCGATCGGGTTGACGATGGCGTGTGCGCGCATCCCCATACCCCAGGTCTGGGATTAGGCAACGGAGGGATAACTACCAGGAATCTCCTGCAACTCCTGCTGGGGCGGCAGGAGTTGCGCCCTCGTTGAGAGGAGTCTACCTGCATGGAGCCTTCCCGCATGGAGCCAACCCGAGGCGGGATTCGGTCGCTGACCATCGAGGTCCTGGCACGCGGCCTGACAGGAGGCGGCCCCCCGCGCTTGGCAGCTTCTGCGCACGGGGCGGATAGGGATGAGGTCTACCGTCTCTTCCATTTGCTGGACCGGTTGCGGGAGACCTTCGGGGGCCGCGTCGCCGTGTACCTGGTCGAGCCGTTCTCGCTGACGTGGATCGCGCGCATCATCCGCCACCGCCCGCGCCGCTATCCCGCGTTCATACTGGGCGGGCGTGAGGTGATCGCGGGCCTCGATGAGACAGCGGTCCTCTCGCGGGTGGCCGGGTTGCTGGCCCCAGGGCCTGTCGATGGGTCGGGATCGGTCAAGGAGTTTGGGGAAGACGGGTTGAAGCAACCTTGAGTGGGGGTTAGAAGACGGGCAGGAGTCCGATAGTCGAGAGGAGGTAGTAGCGATATGCACCGGACCATCTGGATCGTTGTTGTCGCCGTCAGCCTTGCACTGACAGCTCTGAACGCGGTGCCGACCAGGGCGCAGGCGACCATTGAGGATCGGCTTGTAATCATCACGCCTGTGGCACGGACCGTCGCAGACCCCACGGCGGCGGCTTTCTCGGAGTTCGCACGCCGGCAGTTCGGCGTCACCGTGCGCGTGACCGTGGTCTCGGCCGGCACCCCCGTGGCCTACGGCCGCATCCGCGAATGGGGCGGCCGGCCCGAAGCAGATGTCTTCTGGGGTGGTGAGCCCGCTCTGTTCGACGACCTCGCCGAACGCAAGCTTGTGGTCCCGCACGAGGTGCCGGAGGCTGTTCTGCGCGAGATTCCCGCGACCATCGGTACGCCTAAAACCATCCAACTCAAGGATCCCAAGGGCTTCTGGGTCGGGTGCTGCTTGACGCCCTACGGGTTGGTTTGGCACCCACGCCTGCTGAAGCGTTTGGGGATGGATACAATCCGCGATTGGGACGACCTGCTCGACTGCCGCCTCAAGGGGCATGTTGCCCAGTGCACGCCCGATCGGTCGAGCTCCAACCACGCTTCCTATGAAGTGATGCTGCAGATGCACGGATGGGATAAGGGTTGGGTTTGGTCACAGCGCCTGGGGGCGAACACCGGCATGTTCACCGCGCGCAGCCGTGACGTGCCCACGGTCGTGGCCAAGGGCGAGTTTGCGGTTGGGTTTGCCGTGCCGGCCTACATGGCGTTTGAGGACGTACTGGGCGGGCACGAGATGAAGTACGTGACCCCAACCGCCGGGTTCGTCACTCCTGAGCCGCTGGCAATCCTGGCGGGTTCCCGAAGTCCCCGAGCGGCCCGGGAGTTCATAAGGTTCGTCCTGAGCGACGAGGGGCAGCGGGTGATGATGGCGCGCGGGCAGTTCGGCATCGCGCCCAAGTACCGGCTGGAGGGGCCGGCCGGTTCACCGGTGGAGCGCATGGCGGAGTTCGCCGGGGCACGCTCGTTCTTCGACAAGCCCGTCCGGAACATCTACGATGACGATGTCGCCCAGGCGCGCTACGGCTTGGTCAACGACGTCTTCCGCAAGCTGATCCTGGAGCGGCACAAGGACCTCCAGAAACTGCACTGTCCGTAAGATCCGCTTGGATCGGGGGCGGGCGCCTTCTGGCGCCCTCCCCCGGCTTCCGCCCAGAGGAGTGAATCCGAATGCAGGTACGGGTGATTGATCTTGTCAAGCGGTTCAAGGCGGTCGAGGCGATGGCCGGGGTCTCGCTTACCATCGCCGAAGGCGAGTTCTTTACGCTGCTGGGGCCTTCCGGGTGCGGCAAGACCACCACGCTG
>DYHL01000099.1:0-7223 GCA_020724185.1 Candidatus Nitrosymbiomonas sp.
CGCTTCCTCTAAGGGACCGCTGCCCGGTCCGGAGACCTGCGCGCCAAGGGACTCTCGAATACCGGCGACCACGTCGCCCGAGAGGCCTGGCAGCGCCAGTTCTCCCTGCGGCACCCACAGCACCTGGGCGAGGCCGCGGTTTTCGGGCCGCGCCAGGCCGCGCCCGGGCGGGTTGTGCGTCAGGAGTTGACGCACACGATCGTCGGCCGCGTCACCTTCGGCCAGACGCACGAACCGGCCTCGCTCCCGGCGCTCGAGCTCGGCGGTGGGCCGGTCCAGGAATCGCTTGGTCAGCCGGTAGTCGGCGCGGTCGTGCGCGAACTCCACCGTGACCGTGGGCGCCAGAACGCGACCCCATGGACGAAGCGCTTCCACGTCTCTGCCGGTCACGCGGTGCCCGTCAAGGAGCCCGCGCAGCAGGGCCTCGAACAGGGTGGACTTGCCGGTGGCGTTGGGCGCGTGGAGCACATTTAGACCATCTCCAAACGGTCCCACCTGCACGGCGTCGGCGAAACACCGCCAGCCCTGCACGCGGATCGTGCGGAGAATCACCGCCGGGCCTCGCCGGCGCCAGGCGCGGCGGAAAGCGCGTAGAGCTCCCGGAGGGCCCGGGAGGCAACCTCGAAAGACGCCCCCTCCGGCCGCACCCCCTCGTACGCGGGGTCAGCAAGCTGCCGGAGTCGATCGGCAGCATCCCGCACCACGCCCACGGGCAGACCGGCCGTCCAGCTCTCATCCCCAGGGAACGGTCGCAGCCGTGATGCATCCACGCGACCGTGCAGGAACCGGGACGCGATGATCTCCTCGATGCGCGCTAGTTCGTCCTGATCCGCCGCGGCGAGAAGGCCGGTGACGCGCACCTCCAGCAAGGTCGCCGCGGCATCCCCCAGCGTTTCGATCCTTGCTCGAAGGCGCGGCAGGTCGCCGGGCTCGCGCAGCTCCGCTTCAAACACGGTCCAGGCAAGGCGGCCGGTGCGCACGGGCGTGATCACCGGCGTCACCCCGGCCCCCGCGATCTCCACGATCAGCGCGTTCCCGCTGTCACGCTCGCCAAACCTGGTTGTCTCGTGGGTGCCGGAATAGGCCGCGCGGATCGCACCATCGGGGGACGTGTAGGTTGTCGTGGAGTGCCAGTGGCCGAGCGCCAGGTAGTCGAGCCCTGCGCGCTCGGCGGCGCTGCGCGGGATGGGATAGTCGGGTTCTTCTTGATGGACGCCCTCCACCGTCCCGTGCGCGAGGCCGATTCGGATACCGTTCGCCCCGCGCGAGTTCTCCCCGCGTGGGGGAATCCAGGCGGTAGGGTCTTTGCCAGAGTGCTTCGTGCGGATCGGGCACGGGAACAGAACGCCCCCGGGAAGATCCACCGGCTTCTCCTCGGTGAGCAGTTGCACCGCTGCGGTCGAACGGGTTGTCCCGTCGCGGTCCGGTGCGCTTGCTCCCTGCCTCCAGGCCGGGTGTTCCCACACCGAGCCCGGCACCAACGGGTCATGGTTGCCAGGGATGACGTAAACGGGACCCGCGAACTCGGCCAGGATGTCGGCCACCTTCTGCACAAGGACGCGGTCTACCCCGTTATCCTCAAAGGTATCCCCGGCGATCAGAATGAACTCGGCGCCGGCGGCGCGGGCCTCCTGGACCACCCGTCGCGCGGCGGCCAGGCGCTCCTCCCGCACGCGGGCCGCGGCGTCGCCCGCATGTGCGACCCGCATGCCTATCTGCCAGTCGGCCGTGTGGAGGAACTTCACCGGGTCCTCCTATTGGGAATCCGGTCGCAGGTGCTGGATTCTGAACCGGCCCAGATTCCGTGGACGCGTTCTTGGATTCGCTGATCGGGCCGTCCCCGCCTGCACGACGGTCGCGCGGATCGCCCCATGGCATGGATCACTTCAGCTCAAGGACCCCCGCCAAACGTCTGAGGGTCTCGTACACGTCGCACGCGGCGGGCATCCGTGATGCCCACGCCGCGTCCCGCCCGACGCAGAAGAGCCAGCCATAGATCTCGATCCACCATTGTGACTTGGCGCTCTCCTGCGACGATGGTGACGGGCGTACCCTTGCTCGCGGCCTCAAAGAGGCGAGCGAACTCCCTTCGCGCTCTGCTGGTACCCGCAACAATGGTTTCGGCAGGAATGGGCATGGGTTGCACCCCTTGGATTCTTGTACCATGAGTGGTATGGATTATCAATAAGGAAGCCGTACGGGTTTCGGTACGATATGGTTCTCTGATTGCTCAGCGAAAGTACCAGGCGACCATGATGTCGTCCCGTTGGGTCGGCTCGAAGTCCTTCAGACGCCACACCAGACGAGTGCCTTCCCGCTTTGCTCCCGAAGGCCTGACCAGAAACTCCCTGTGATGGTCCTGCCGGGGTTTCGTGCCCAGCCCGATCACTCGCCGGATATCGACTGACCCCAGATCCACGCTCACCGTTGCCCCGCCGATGCGCCCCTTCCAGTTCGCGCCCGTGCTGAGGATGTAGGTGAACCACCGCACGCCTTCGACGTTCTCGCTGAGCTGAACCTCATAGTCATTGCGGATCTGCTTGGTCTCACCGGCGTCAAACGTTACGTCCTTCATCCACCAGATGAAGAACCCGCCGACGTCACCGTCAGATGTGAGCACCACCCGGCGCACCGTCACCGGCTGGCCGTTCACCGTTGAGGTGAACCGCCGGATCAGCCCGCGCTCACCAACGTCGCCGCCGGTGTCTTCGGGGAACCCTATCCGGACGCGCTGCCTGGGCCCTTCGTTGCGAAGCACAAACCGGCACGTAACGCGGGCCGCATCGCCCACAATCCGCGCGTCAATAACCTCGGCCACCATGCGGATGTCCTTGTTTGGCCTGGGGCCCGGGAAGACGCTGCCGCTGGCGCCGAAACTCGTGTCGTTGGCCCACGCGGCAGGGGCAATCGCCAGCAGAGCGGTCATCCCGATCAACAGGATTTGTCTCATGCGAGCATCATCCTCATGGGCTGTAACTGTCGTGTAAATGGATTAAGGACGAGCCCCAGAATCTCCAAGGTAACCGTGCCAAGCAGAGCCTCGTCGCCGGGCTCGCCGAGGATCACGGGCGTGTGTCCCTGTCCCTGCGGTAACGAGATGTGGCACTCGGACACCCGACGCTCAACCGTAGTGCCGTCCGCCAGAGAAAACGTCATGGCCCGCGTCGCGGCCAGCCCTATTGATTGCCAGATATCGTGGGGGAGCAGCGTGTAGGTCGCTCCGCTGTCCACCAGGAAGAGCACGGTTGCCCGCTGGCCGCCGGGACCGGCAATGGTTCCCTCGACATGCGTCATGCCCACCGAGTCCACCCCTGCCCCTATGATCGTCCGGCGGGGTCGCCTTGTGAAGCCCTGGTGTGCAAAGGCACCTACGAAGCGATTCTCCCGTCAATCCCCACGACGACCACCTCAGGCGCGATGCCGGTGCCCGACTGCCTTGCCGCGTCCTCGACCATTCGGAAAAGCCCCGAGCAACAAGGCACGACCATGACTGCCACGGTCAGCGACCTGACGTTGTTCAGCCGCAGGATCTCGGCCATCTTCTCCACGTAGCCCCTTGTGTCGTCGAGCTTGGGGCAGGCGATGACGAGTTTCTTCCCCTTGAGCAGGTCCTGGTGGAAGCTCCCCAGCGCAAACGCGGTGCAGTCCGCCGCGACCAGGAGATCGGCGTTCTGCAAATAGGGGGCCAGTGGCGAGACCAGGTGGAGCTGCACCGGCCACTGGGTCAGCTCAGACCGTCCGGGCACGGTCCGCTCGTCGGATGCGGGATCCCTCTCGATTGTGATGGCTCGGCTGCCCGGGCAAGCTCCGTGGAACTCCAGCGGCGCCCCGTGGACCTGGCGGGCCGCCTCCTCGCCGCGCGTCCTCAGCACGTGCGCGTGCGTCACCCTCGGATCGTAGGCCTCGCCCTCGCGCTCCACGATCTTGAGCGCGCCCGGCGCGCAGACGTCGAGGCACGCTCCCATGCCATCGCAGTAGATCTCGCGGACGAGAACCGCCTTGCCTTCCTCGTCAAGCTTCAGGGCGCCCTCCATGCAGGCCGTCGTGCACAGCCCACAGCCGTTGCAGAGATCCCGGTCAATCTCGATGATCTTCCTCTTGGCAACCATGGTTGGCATTGTACAGACTCCTCCCTCACCGGATGACAGCCTGATTCCACCACAAGTGGCAGGGGGTGTCTTTGACCTGGGTCAAGAGGTGGTAGGGGAGGTCGTTCAGACGGTCCGGCTCATTCCCCGGCTTCTGCCATGAGCCGCTCGCGATCCTCGACCCGGATGGACGCGCCGCGCACCTCGATCAGCCCGTCTATCTGAAGCTGCCTGAGGGTCCGAGAAAGGGTCTCGCCCGCGGTACCCAGGAGCCGGGCCAGTTCCCCTTTCTTCATCTTGAGGTTGACGACGCAGGGTTGCGTTCCGGCGCAGTTGGCGCACAGATATCGCGCCAGGCGTTGGCGGACGGTGCGCAGCCCGAGACTCTCCAGGCGGCCGCCCAGAAGGAGGCACTTGCGCGCCATGAGGTCAATGAAGAAGCGCGCCGCCTCCGGATGCGTTTCAACCGCCCGGAGGATGCTGGCGGCGTCGAACGACAACGCCAGGGTCTCCTTCACGGCCTCGGCCGTGAACGGATAGCGCCCGCCCGCGAAGGCCACCGCCTCACCCAGGAAGTCCCCGGCGCCGAATCTCGCCACCTCGAGCTCCCTGCCCTGCTCGTCCATCTTGTACACGCGGACGCCGCCAGAGACGATGTGAAAGAACTCCCTGGCCGGTGACTCGGCCAGGAACAGAAGATTCCCCGCGGCATAGCTTCGGCGCGTGCCCAGGGATTTGATCCGCGGACTGGGTCTGCTCATGGAGGGTTCCCCTCTCCTATCCCGCGCGTGCCGCAGCGTACTGCCGGCGACGCTTGGCGATGGTCTGCAGGTGGACCTCGACGTGTTTCACCATGTGGCACTACCACCTTCGCCTGGAGAACGCCGTGTCTAGGTGGGCTCAGCATGATACCTCTGGCATGCCCTTGTCTATCGGATCCTTGGTTCCTATCTGTCCACCATTCCCCTCCTGAACCGTGGTTCCGCAATCCTGTTCACGACGCTAGGCGCAGCCTTGCGCAGTGATCTACTGCATCAAAGTATGGCAGGTCGTGTGCGCCACGTGTGGAATGGTACATCCCAGCGGATTCGTGCAGCTAACACGACCGAACTGGAAAGGGCGACTGATCATGCAGAAGATTGCCAGAGCATTTCTTGTTGTCGCTTCGGTGGCGCTCACCATATCGCTGCTCTACCCGATAGGCCCAGGGACGGCGCAAACCCGCCGCGGTGGCACACTTCGTCATGCCCACATCGGTGAGCCTCCAACCCTTGACCTGCACTGGACCACGGCGGCAATTCCACAAGACATCGGAGTTCACATCTATGAAGGGCTCTTCGCGCTGAACGCAGCCTATGAACCCCGCCCCTTGCTTGTGGAGAACTGGAAGCTCAGTCCCAATCGTCTGACATACACCTTCCGTATGCGCCAGGGCGTGCTGTTCCATCACGGCCGCGAGTTGGTGGCTGACGACGTGGTTGCGTCGCTCACAAGATGGGGGCGCTTGAGCGCACGCGGGCGCGAGCTATTCCGTGATGTGGTCGGGCTTACCGCTACCGACCGATACACGGTGGAGTTGCGCCTGCGCGAGCCCAACGCCCTGGTGACTCTGGTTCTGAGCTGGCCCACCCAGGGCGCCGTGATCTACCCGAAGGAGGTCGTGGATGAAGCCGGAACCGGCATGGTCCGGCGGTTCATCGGCACCGGCCCGTATCGATTGGTGGAGCACATCCCTGACCGTCACGTCCGGCTTGATCGCTTCGATCAGTACAAGCCGGTCGATGAGGCCCCCAGCGGCATGGCGGGCCGGCGGGAGGCGTACCTCGACACCATCCTTTTCCTTCCGATTCCTGATCCGGCCGTACGAGTGGCAGGGGTGACTCGCGGAGAGTACCACTTCGCCGACACCATACCTCCTGACGAGTACCAGCGGCTGCGCACAACCCGTGGGGTTGTTCCCTATGTGATTCCGGTGCCAAACTGGCACGGGTTTGTGTTCAATCACCGGGAAGGACTGATGAGGGATCGACGCCTCAGGCATGCGTTCTTGGCCGCATTGGATATGGAATCGCTGATGCGGGGGGTCTACGGACCCCGCCAATTCTGGCGAACGGACCCAAGCCTGATGCCCAAAGAGCATGCCTTGTGGACCGACGCCGGCAAGGAGTTCTACAGCCAGAAGAACACGGATAGGGCTCGGAAGCTTATCGCGGAAGCAGGTTACCAAGGGCAGCCCATCCGCTGGCTTGTTGCAGGTGATGTTGCGCCTCACATCGATTCTGCAACCATCGCGAAGAGCCAACTTGAGCGAGCTGGGTTTGTGATCGATCTGCAGGTGACCGACCTGGCTACGGTGGTCTCGCGACGGGCACGGCCGGAGTTGTGGGAAGTCTTCACCACGCGTTTCGTCTTCGTACCGGACCCGGCTCTTCTTACTTTCTTGCAGCCGGGGTGGCCCGGTTGGTATGAAAACCGGGAGATGGCGGCGTTCTTGAGCTTGCTGAGGCGCCACGGTGACCCCAACGTCAGACGGGATATCTGGCAACGCGCGCAGCGACTGGTCTATGAGGACGCTGCAACCGTCAGGCTGGGGGATTACTACCTCCTGCAGGTACTGCGGGATGACGTGAAGGGATTCACAGGCGTTCCCGGTACCTACCATTGGAACGTATGGTTGGAGCGGCGGTAGCAGTAGTAGCAAGTAGTAGCAACATGAGCAAACCCGTTGCGCCAGACAACCGGTACCGGATGTGGGGCGGCAGATTCAAGGACCAGCCGGATCCACGGACAAGCGCTATCCTTGCTCCGCCTCCGATCGGCCGGCACCTGCTGCGGTGGGATCTGCTGGGTAGCATCGCGCATGTGATGTCGCTGGCGGAAGTTGGCGCCATTCCGCGGGCGGAAGCCGACACACTGATGCACGCTCTTCGGCAGATGCTGGCCGAAGCAGATGCGAACCTGCTTGTTCCCTCCGACGACCATGAGGATGTGCACACTTTCATAGAGGCCACGCTGACTTCCCGACTCGGGACACCAGCGGGTTGGTTACAGACAGGGCGCAGCCGGAACGACCAGGTAGTGACAGCGTTCCGCCTCCTACTTAAGGGGCTCATCCGTCGCTTGGCGCGAAAGGTT
>DYHL01000099.1:7233-8984 GCA_020724185.1 Candidatus Nitrosymbiomonas sp.
GGGGATGTCGTTCTTCCCGGCTACACCCATCTGCAGCGGGCCCAACCGGTGCTGCTGTCGCATCACTGGCTCTCCTACTTCTGGATGCTGGGCAGAGACATTGAGCGGCTCCAGAATGCCTACAAGCACGTTGATGTGTGCCCTTTGGGTTCCGGGGCAATCGCAGGGACAGGCTTCCCTGTTGACCGAATCCGTCAGGCTGAACTGCTGGGATTCGCGCGCGTGAGCGAGAACAGCATCGATGCCACCGGGGACAGGGACTTCGCATTGGAGGCAGTAGCTGCGGTAACCTGTCTCCAGGTGCACCTCTCGCGCTGGGCCGAGGAACTCGTGCTCTGGACGACCCGGGAGTTTGGCTTCGTCGGACTGCCTGATGCGATTACTACCGGAAGCAGCCTGATGCCCCAGAAGCGCAACCCTGATCTGCTCGAACTCGCGCGCGCCCAGGCCGGCGTCGGAGCGGGTCAGCTCGTAACCCTGGCAGTAGTCCTCAAGGGGGTGCCGTCAGGATACAATCTCGACCTCCGCGAAGATAAGGCCCCAACCCTGGCGGCTTTCCGCGCTGCGGAGACAGCCGCCGATGCCACAAGCCTGGTCGTCGAGCGCCTTGTCGTGCATCGCAACAGAATGGAGGAAGCATTGCGGGGAGGTTTCTTGACCGCCACCGAGGTCGCCGACTACCTGGTGCGGCGCGGCGTGCCTTTCCGCGACGCCCACCATCTGGCCGGGCAGGTAGTTGTGGCTGCAGAAGAAGCGGGACAGGAGTTGTGGGAGTTGCCACTTGAAGCTTTCAAGCGAGTGTCACCCCGCTTCGAGGCTGATGTCTTACAGGCGGTCTCGATCGAGGGTGCAGTCGCCGCCAAGGACGTGCCCGGAGGCACGGCGCCAACTCGGGTTGCGCAGGCGCTGGCCGCAGCCCGGGAAGCATTGGATGCGCAGCGCGGCTGGCTCGATCGAGCAGACGCTGATCATCAGGCCGTGGAGTCACGACTCCTGACGGATCCGCTTAAGTAGCCCGGCCAGCATCACGAAGGCGTGCAAGCCCACGCACTCTAGCCTGTAAGATCGGTAGCAGGCGGCTGCAACGGCTGAAGCGAAGAATCGGTGCGGGTTGGAGCGGGCGATGGGATTTGAACCCACGACCCTCGGCTTGGGAAGCCGATGCTCTACCGCTGAGCTACACCCGCTCGCTACCGCCTATAATACTACAACCCCGGCTCACCCCCCTGCCAGCGGCCGTCCACACTTGCCGCAGTAGCGGTCCCGGGGCCGCGCGCGTGCGCCGCAGTGCGGGCAGTAAAGCCGTCGGGCGTCCGGCCGTCCTGGAAGGCGTCCTCGCCGCAGGAGCCATATCCCCAGTCCGGCCAGTATCCCTGCAACCGCAATCAGCGTAGCCCAAAGCCAGGTCGGCGGTCCTGCCTGCCGGGGAGCAGCCGCGCCGGGTGGCGGCGGTTCCGCAGCGCGGGCAATCGAGGGATTGGCGTCCTCCTTGCGGTAGGCGGCCTGCACGCGCCATGCCTTGCCGGCCGGCCACCTACCGACTCTGTACAGGTGGTGGGTGAACCCGGCCGGGGTTGTGGTCGTCTCGGCCGCGGGAGGCGTCAGCGTAAACGCCGACGAGCGCAGCGGCTGCTCGACCGCCACGCGCAGGTCCTCGATCGCCAGCGGGAAGACCAGGTCCAGGGTGAACGCGCGCTGGGGTGGCGGTGCGATCCCATCCACATAGTACTCGAACTGGAATCCACGCGTCG
>DYHL01000100.1 GCA_020724185.1 Candidatus Nitrosymbiomonas sp.
TAGCACTGCAGCCGGATCAGGTCCGCGTCGAGGGCACGGGCCATTACCTTCGCCACCTCGGTCTTTCCAACGCCAGCGGCGCCCTCGATGAGCAGGGGTTTGCGCAGCGTGATGGACAGGTAGACGCTGGTCGCGATCGTGCGGTCGGCGACATAGCCCTGCCCGGCCAGCAGTTCCTGGATACGGTTGATCTCGGAGTGCATCCCCTGCTCCACCGGTCAGACTCGCGACGCGCTCCGTCTGCGGCGCCCGCTCGCCATGGCCCGGTCGCGGGCAAGCACGAGGGCGCGGCGGGCAAGAACGCCTGCCAGGTGCGTCCGGTACTCGGCGCTGGCGTGGATGTCGGAGTTGGCATCGACGCCGTCCGCGGCGACCGCGGCGGCCCGGGCCAGCGTCTCGTCCGTGGGCTCCTGGCCTGCCAGGGCGGCCTCGGCGCCGGACGCCCGGTAGGCAGCGGAGGCCACCCCGGTAATGCCCACGCGGACATGGGCGCAGCGGCCAGCCTGGTCCAACCCGATCGCGGCCGCTACCCCGACCAGCGCGAAGCCGGAGGCCGGATTGGGCATCTTCAGGTATGCCGCGCCAAACCTGAGAGGGGAGGCAGGGATGGCGACCTCCGTCATGATCTCATCCGGTCCCGCATCTGTCGTCATGGGCCCCAGGAAGAACTCCGCGGCCGGGACGGTCCGCACGCCGGCTGGGCCCTGCAGCGTGAACTCCGCGTCCAGCGCCAGCACCGTGGCCGGGTAATCCGCCACGGGGTCGGCGTGGATGAGGGCGCCTCCGATCGTCCCGAGGTTGCGCACTTGCAGGTCGCCAATGACCGCCGCGGTCTCTACGAGGGCCGGGGCTGCCCGGCGCACCGCCGGTGAGAACTCGATCTCCTGGTGCGTGGCCATGGCCCCGATTCGCAGCACGCCCTGACGCAGCCGGATGCCGCGGAGAGACGCCACGCGCCCGATGTCTATCAGGTGGGCCGGCGTGGCAACCCGCAGTTTCATCATGGGAAGCAGGCTCTGCCCGCCGGCCAGGATCTTGGCGTCATGGCCGTGCAACTGCAGCAGCCGCAGGGCGGACTGCACCGTGCGCGGCCGATGGTAGGCGAACGCGGCCGGAATCATCGCACGGGCTCCGGGTCCGCGCGCTGGTGCACCTCGCGCTCCAGCGCCTTGAAGAACACGCCTGCCAGCTGCTTTGCCACACCGCCGAACAGGCGGTGGCCGACGCTCATCAGAACCCCGGTCACCTGCACCTCCCCGACGTACTGCACGAGCGTCGAGGCGTCCTGGGCCTCCAGGGTCAGGGCGCCCGCGGCCCTGATCGTTCCGGGCCGCCCGCCTCCCTCCACGGCCAGGGTCATTCTCTCCGGGGGAGTCTTGTCCGTGATGCGGGCCTTGCCCTGGTAGGTGCCGCGCACCGGACCGACTGCCAGCTCGATCGTGGCGTCGTAGGCGTCCTCCCCGGTGGGGGTGAGCTGCTTCAGGCCCGGGATCGTCTTGACCAGCACGTCGGGATCGTTGAGCGCGGCCCATACCCGATCGCGCGTTGCGGGAAGGAGATGCTCGCCTTCTATCTTCATTCCGGACCTCCTGGAAATGAACTTCATTATAAGAAGGCTGGATTTTGCGTGTCAATTTCGAGACCTCACGCCTCGGTCGCCAGGTAGTCGCGCAGCGCCGCGCCGCGCAGCCCGTTGCCCAGTCCCACCGCAAGCTTCAACCTGGCCTTGTGACCCGGCAGGTCGTGCACGAAGAAGACCCCGCGCGCCAGCAGGTCGCGAAACGCGCCCTGGTACCCGTAGCCATCCCACATCTCGCCGCCGAGACACCGCGTGGTGACGACCACCGGAACTCCCGCGCTCAGCGCGTCACCGATGGCAGGCAGCAGGGACGGCGGCACCCGGCCGCCTCCGAAGGCCTCTATTACGATCCCGCGGGAGCCGCTCTCCAGGCTGCAGCGGAGAAACCGGTCATCAGCGTCCACGGCCAGGCGGATCAGGTCCACCCTGGGTTCCATGGCGTTGGGCAGCACGCGCCGCGGGTACGGCGCGGCCACGAACGCGATCCGGTCCCCGTAAGCAAGACCCATTGGACCGGTTACCGGCGACTTGTAGGTGTCCTCCTTCTGGCCGCTGGTCTTGGTCACCCACCGCGCGGAGTGAACCTCCTCGTTAAGGACTACCAACACCCCGCGTCCCCGTGCCTCGGGCGAGACCGCGGTGCGGATCGCGTCGTAGAGGTTGCGGTAGCCGTCGAACCCTATCTGCGAGGCGTTGCGCATCGCCCCGGTGAAGATCACCGGGGTCTGGCCGCCCACCGTCAGGTGCAGGTAGTAGGCCGACTCCTCGAGCGTGTCTGTCCCGTGGGTAATGACCAGACCCGCCACCTCCGGCCGCGCGACTATCTCCGAGGCGCGGCGGCTCAGTTCGAGAATCCTGGCGAGCGTCATGAAGGCGCCCGGGATGAAGTCGAACTCCTCTACCTCCAACGAGGCGACCGCGTCGAGCCCTGGTATCTCGCGCAGCAGGTCGGCGCCGCGCAGGGTAGGCGTGGCCCCGCGACCGTCCGTATCGCGGGTCGAGATCGTACCTCCTGTTGTCAGTACCACGACTTTGGGCATGGATGCCTCCATAGGCCGGCCCGGCTGCCGGGCTACGGCGCGAACCGCGCGCGGTGCAGGAACCGTCCTGATCCGCTCTGGCCCAGGAACCGGTCGCCGTCCACGATCTGCCGGCCGCGGACCCAAACCGCCACGGGCGCCCCGCGCACCGTCATCCCTTCAAATAGATTGTAGTCTACGCGCATGTGGTGGGTACGCGCGCTCAACGTGCGCTCGGCCTGGGGGTCGAACAGCACGATGTCGGCATCGGCGCCCACGGTGAGGCTGCCCTTGCGCGGGTAGATACCGAAGAGCCGGGCAGGGTTGGTGGCGGTGAGCTCCACGAAGCGGCCGAGCGAGATGCGGCCGCCGTCCACCCCGGCATGATGTAGAACCATCAGGCGGTCCTCGATCGCCGGGACGCCGCTTGGGATCTTTGAGAAGTCGTCACGGCCTAGCGTCTTCTGCGTCGCGAAGTTGAACGAACAGTGGTCGGTGGCGACCACGTCCAGCGAGCCGTCGCGCACGCCCTCCCACAGCGCCTCCTGGTCGCGCGCGGTCCTGAACGGCGGCGAGCAAACAAACTTGGCCCCCTCGAAGCCCGGACGGTCCAGATCGTCCGCGGTGAAGAAGAAGTACTGCGGGCAGGTCTCGGCCCACACCCGTAGGCCCCGCGCCCGGGCCGCGCGCACCTGCTGCAGCGCCAGATCGCAGGTCACGTGCACGACGTAGAGCGGCGCGCCGGCCACCGCGGCCAGCGCGATCGCCCTGCCGGTCGCCTCGCCCTCCAGTTCGGCCGGCCGGGTCAGGGCGTGACACCTGGGGGAACGGCAACCCGCGGCCACCGCTTCCCGAACCAGAATGTCAATCGCGTCGCCGTTCTCGCAGTGCGCCATCAGCAGGATCCCGGCAGAGGCGGTCCGACGCGCAATGGCAAACAGCGTGGCGTCGTCCACCTGCAGCCGGCCCTTGTAGGCCATCAGCACCTTGACCGTGGTCACGCCCCAGTCCGGCAGCAGGGCGATCTCGTCCAGCACCGCCGGCGTGGGGTCGGCGATGGTCATGTGAAAGCCGTAGTCAATGGTCGCCCGACCGGCGGCCCTGGCGTGCCAGAGATCGAGCGCCTCGCGCAGGCTGGCGCCCTTGGGTTGAATCGCGAAGTCAAGGTGTGAGGTGGTCCCGCCGAACGCGGCGGCGAGGTGGCCGGAGGTGAAATCGTCTGCGGAGGCCGTATCCCCAAGCGGCATGTCGAGGTGCGTGTGCACGTCAATGCCGCCGGGCAGCAGCAGCAGTCCCGGGGCGTCCACTACCGCGGCGCCGTCGTCCGGGAGGCGCTGCCCGATGGCGGCGATGCGCTCACCGTCCACCAGCAGGTCCTCCTGCCGGGCCCCCTCAGCCGTAACAACCGTCCCGCCCCGAAACAGGGTTCTCATCAGGCCAGCTCCAGGCTCACCGAATCAGGTGATAGCCCGAAATCAACAGCCAGGCCGCGACGCCTGAGCCGGCGACGCTGATCACCCATCCGGCCGGGATCACCATGAGGGTTCGGCGGTTGACGCCCGTGATCCCTTTGGTGAGGCCTACCCCGACGACCGCGCCGACGATCGCCTGTGATGTGGACACGGGGATACCGAGCTGGGTGAACAGGTGGATCGTGATCGCCGTGGCCATTGTAGCCACCAGCGCTGAGAGCGGGGCCAGCGCCGTGATCTGCTTTCCGACCACCATGATGACACGGTGGCTGTAGGTCAGCACGCCGATGGCGATGGCCGCGCCGCCCAGGGCGGCGCCGGCCTCGGCGCCAACTAGGCCGACCGCCACGTACGGCGCCATGGCGTTACCGACGTTGTTGGCGCCCATGGCATAGGCGGCATAGCAGCCGATCACGAGCGCGGCATAGCGCACGGACCGCTGGAAGAACAGCGCGCTTCCCAACCGCCCGGCAGCCATCGCCGCGATTGCCCTGTAGATCAGGTAGGCGATGATAGCGGCACCGACCGGCGTCGCCAGCATCGCGGTGGCCACCCTCATCACGATCGGGACGTTGAACCCCGCCCGCTCGGCGAACCCGACGCCGATGAGCGCGCCTACTATCGCGTGCGAGGTCGAGATGGGTAGCCCAAACCTGGTCATCCCGTTCACAATGGTGGCCGCCGCCAGGGTGGCTGCCACGCTCATCTCGAGTGAAAGGTGGGTGAGCCCTCCCAGGGCCGGAAAGATCTTCTGCCCCTCGACCACGGCGCCCAGGAATCCGAAGGCCGCGGTGAGGACCGCGGCCCGGCGCAGCGTGACGACATTGGCGCCCACCTGGGGGCCGAACGCGTTGGCGGTATCGTTGGCGCCGATACCCCAGCCGAGGTAGAGACCAGGAAGGAGAGTCAGCATGGACACACCGCCCGGGACGCGGCCCGCACGCCTATGTCCATGCCCCTGCCGCCCGGTTCACCGAAACAGGCCCAGCCCCGCCATCAGGAGATAGCCTGCGATCCCCGAGCCGAAGATGCTGATGACCCACCCCGCGGGAATCAGCAAGAACATCCGGCGGTTGACCGCCACCACTCCTTTTGTGAGACCGACGCCGACCACCGCGCCAACGATCGCCTGGGAGGTAGACACCGGGATCTTGATCTGGGTGAACAGGTGGACCGTGACGGCGGTGGCCAGCGCGGCCACCAGCGCGGTAATCGGGTCCAGCGCCGTGATCTGCTTGCCGACCAGCATTATGACATTCCGGCTGTAGGTAAGCACCCCGACCGCGATGGCCAGGCCGCCCAGCGCCGCCCCGGCACCAGGACCGATCACCCCCACGGCCACAAACGGGGCCATCGCGTTGCCGACGTTGTTGGAACCCAGCGCGTAGGCGGCATAGCAACCCACCACCACCGCGGAATAGCGCACGGCCCGGCCGAAGAGCATCCCCCCGCCGAGCCTCCCCGCCGCCACCGTGGCGAGCAGCCGGTGGAGGAGGTAGGCGCTGACCCCGGCCCCTATCGGCGCGGCCATCATCGAGGCGACCATCCGCGCGGCGATCGTTGCATCGAACGACTTTCCCATGTACAGCCCTGCGGCAATCAGCGCGCCGAAGATGGCGTGCGAGGTCGAGATGGGCATCCCGAGCCGCGTCATTACGTTGGTTGTGATGCCGGCGGCCAACGCTGCGACGATGCTCATCTCGAGGGTCAGGCTGGTGAGACGCCCCAGCGTTGGGAACACCTTCTCGCCCTCTAGAACCGCGCCCAGGAAGGCGAAGATCGCCGCCAGGGCTATCGCACGGCGGTAGGCGATGATGTTGGCGCCGATCTGGGGGCCGAAGGCATTGGCAGCGTCGTTGGCCCCTATCCCCCAGCCGAGGTAGAGGGCGGGCAGGAGTGCGATCATTTCTAGATCTTCAGGCCGATGATCAGTGCCTCAAGACGGTCGCCCGCGTCCTCCATCTCGTCGGACATCTCGGTCAGCTTCTCGAGGAACTGCTTCAGGTGGGCCTTGCCGGCCAGTGGGAGTTCAGAGGTGAAGATCTGTCGGGTCATCTTCCACTCTATGTCGTCAATCAGTGACTCGGTGATGCCGAGCTTGGTCAGGCTATCGCGGATCACCCGCTGGTCAGGCGTCGAGAAGAAGTTCGTCACGGCGTCGTGCAGGGCGCCGTAGGCCACCAGGGTCTGCTCCTGGATCTGCTGGATCTGCTCCGCGTACTCTGCCGGGATCTCGGGGCGCTGGCCCAACAGGAAGTCGCACGTCACCTCCGCCGCATCGGCGATCATGTCCATTCGCTCGACGAACTCGTGGATGTCGGACCGGAAGATCGGCAGAAACGCCCCCCGGTAGAGTAGATCCACCACCGAGCGCCGCATCTGGTCGGCGTCGGTCTCCAGGTGGTCCACCTCGATTGCCCCGGCCTTGGCCTCTTCAATCCGGCCTGCGAGATAGTCGTCCATGACGGTTCGGGCCCGCGCCACGCACTCACCGACCTTGTCGAGGTGCTGGAGAAGCAACTCCCGGACCTCTCCCTCCCTGCTGTGCCCAAAGATGAACTTCATCGCTCTTGCCACCGCTGTCACCTCCAAGAGGCCTTCCTCCCGTAGGTTCGTCGGCCACGCGGCGTGTCCTCCGCGAGAGCCGGCGGCGCCGGGGCGGGCAGGAGCGCCCTTCTCGCGCCGCGAAAAGACCGATACTCCCACAAGACTCGACTTCTCGCAGCGGCCCCGGGCAATCCGGCAGGCCGTGGTGTTGGAGGCGCACTCGATGGGGACTCGGTGGTTCGGCGAACGGATCCGGAGGGTCGAGGATCCCCGGTTGCTGACCGGCAGGGGCACCTATGTGGACGACATTCAGCCGCCGAACCTGCTCCACGGGGCGGTGCTCCGAAGCCCGCATGCCCGCGCCAGGATCGTACGTATTGACACCTCCGCCGCCCGGGCTATGCCCGGGGTCGCCGCGGTCTACACTCACGCCGACCTGCCGCCGCCGTTGGGGGATCCGCTGCCCAAGCTCATCCCCCACCCAACCCTGATCCACCACAAGACCCAGGTGGCGCTGGCCGCGGATAGCGTCCGTCACTTGGGCGAGCCGGTGGCGTTCGTGGTGGCCGAGAGCCGCTATCTAGCCGAGGATGCTCTGGAGGCCATCGAGGTGGAGTACGAGCCGCTTCCGGCCGTGGTGGACCTGGAGGCTGCGGTCGGTCGTGGCAGCCCGCTGGTCCACGAGGACGCCGGCACCAACGTGGCCGCGCACTACACGCAGCGGGTGGGCGACCCCGAGGGCGCGTTCGCCCGTGCGCCGCACGTCTTCCGCGAGAGGATCCGCATGGACCGGGGCACGGCCGCCTCCATGGAGACCCGCGGGGTCGTGGCGATCTGGGACGAGCGCATGCGCAACCTGGTCATCTACGACTCAACGCAGTCGCCCATCCCGATCCGCAACGGGCTGGCACGGCTGTTTGGCCTTCCCCAAAACAACGTGAGGGTGGTCGCGCCGGACGTGGGCGGTGGGTTTGGGCCCAAGATCATGATGTTCTACCCCGAGGAGATCCTGGTGCCACTGGCCGCGATGCGGCTGGGCCGGCCGGTCAAGTGGATCGAGGATAGGCGCGAGAACTTCGTGGCCACCAACCAGGAGCGGGAGCAGATTCACGACGTTGAAGTCGCGGTAAACGATGAGGGCCGGATCCTGGGTGTGCGCACCGTCTTCCTCCACGATGCCGGCGCCTACATCGCTTACGGCTTGATCGTGCCCATCGTCGCCAGCACCACGCTGGTCGGCCCCTACAGGATTCCCGCCTACCACTGCGAGTTCAAGGCGGTGTTCACGAACAAGACCCAGGTGAGCCCCTACCGTGGGGCAGGCCGGCCCCACGGTGTCTTCATCATGGAGCGGCTGATGGACCGGGTGGCGCGGGAGCTTGGGCTCGACCGCGCCGAGGTGCGCCGGCGCAACCTGATACAGCCCGGCGAGTTCCCCTACGACACCGGACTGATCTACCAGGACAACGCGCCGCTCATCTACGACAGCGGTAACTACCCTGCGGTGCTGCAGAAGACCCTCGAGATGATTGAATATGCCCTCTGGCCACAGCGGCAGGCCGAAGCGCGCAAGGCAGGCCGCACCTTGGGCCTGGGTCTGGCCCTCTACGTGGAAGGCACCGGCATCGGCCCATACGAAGGATGCCGGATCACGGTCGAGCCAACGGGCAAGGTGTTTGCGGCGACAAGCGTGGGCACGCAGGGCCAGGGACATTTCACGGTGTTCGCGCAGATCATCGCTGACGCCCTTGGCGTGGACGTGCGCGACGTCACGGTCACCACCGGCGACACCGCGGCCTTCGGATGGGGCACCGGTACGTTCGCACGCCGCTCGGCCGTGGTAGCGGGCAACGCGGTGGCGCTCGCGGGCAAAGCGGTGCGAGAGAAGACGCTCACGGTCGCGGCAGGGCTGCTGGAGGCGAGCCCGGACGACCTCGAACTTGCAGGGGGAAAGGTCTTCGTACGCGGGGCGCCGGCGCGGTCGGTAACGCTGGGCGAGGTCGCGGCGGCGGCCAACCCGCTCCGAGGAACCATCCCGAATGAGTGGGAAGGCCAGGGTCTGGAACCCGCACGCTACTTCGCGCCGCCGCGGGGCAGCTTCGCCGGCGGATGCCACGCCGCGATCATGGAAGTTGACAGGGAGACAGGGGCGGTGCGCGTCGAGCGGTACGTCGTTGTCCACGACTGCGGCACCGTGATAAACCCGATGATCCTGGACGGACAGATCCAGGGTGGCGTGGCCCAGGGCATCGGCGGCGCCTTCTACGAAAAGCTGGTCTACGACGAC
>DYHL01000101.1:0-3627 GCA_020724185.1 Candidatus Nitrosymbiomonas sp.
TGTGGCGATCGGAGCCAGCAGCACGCGGAGAATGTCGCCGCCGACGCCGGACCCGCCCATCCCGCTGACGATCACCGCACGGGGACTCACCAGGGGCAGCGCCAGATCGGATGCCGCCTCCCAGCCATCGGCGGTCATCGCACCCAGGCGCTGGACCAGGTCCAGCATCCCGCCGGGGTCGAGACGAGCAATCTCCTTGCGGTCATCAAGAACCATCACGTACGTGTTCGCACGCGCGCCAGGGATTCCCTTGCAAGGGAGCGCAGGAGGCGGCAGCGAACCCTTCTACGATGACCATGGATGCGGCGCCTCGGAGGCGGATCATCTCGGGCGCGGATCTCCGGCGGCTACTCGTGCTGCGCGACCGGCTGCGCGGTGAGATCGTGGTAAGGAGCCACCGGCAGCGGCAGGAGGTGCTCCGCGCGATGGAGCAGGCGCGCCAAAAGCGGCTTCACGGCCGGACCGTTGCCTGGCAGTTGCCGGCGATGACCTCGTCCGAACTGCTGCGCGAGATCAAGTGGCGGCTGGACGCCTCATCGCTGGAGGAAGCCACCGCGGCTGCCCGCGTCCTGGATTCGGCCAGAAGGAGAGCCCGCGGTGCTCGCTGAGTCCGGCGTGCTTGGCCGCATGATTGACGCCTTGCTGCCCCCTGACAGGATCGAGGCAATCGTAGAGGCGGCCGTCGCGGTTGCCGTCATTGCCGCGGGCCTCCGCGTAGCCCTCTACCTGGCCACCGCGGTGCTGCAACGGTGGCTGCGGTTTGACGACCCGTACCGCGACCCCGTGCGCGCGGCCCAGGTCCGCACGCTGGCGCCGCTGTTTGAGAGCGCGCTCCGGTATCTCTTCTACTTCACCGCCGCGGTCATGATCCTGGATCGGCTGGGCGTCAACGTCGCGGCGATTCTGGCCAGCGCGGGAATTGCCGGAATCGCCATCGGGTTCGGGGCGCAGCACCTCATACGCGACGTCATCGCCGGGTTCTTCCTGATCTTTGAAGGGCTGGTCCATGTAGGCGACGTTGTTCGCGTCGGCGACGTCACGGGCACGGTGGAGCGAATCCACCTGCGAACCACGCAGCTCCGCCAGTTCTCCGGAGAGCTGGTCACGATTCCCAACGGAGAGATCCAGCGGTTCGGCAACATGAACCGCGGGTTCATGAGGGCGATCGTACAGATCGGCCTTGCGTACGAAGCGAGCCTGGAGCGCGCGATGGCGGTGATGCACCAGGTAAGCGAGACCTGGGTTGCCGATCACCCAGACCAGGCGCTGGCCCCACCCGAGGTGCATGGGATCGTTGAGTTCGGCGCGTCGGAGGTGCAGGTGCGCATGGTAATCATGGTAAGACCGCTGACCCAGTGGGAAGCGGAGCGCCAGCTCCGCGTGCTGCTAAAGGCCGCGTTCGAGGCCGCGGGCATCGAGATTGCCTTCCCGCGCCAGGTGGTGTACCTGCGATGAGGGTTCTGATCACCGGAGGCGCCGGGTTCATAGGATCCCACATCGCCGACGCCCATCTGGCCCGCGGGGACGATGTGACCGTGGTAGATTCGCTGGTCGGCGGCCGGCGCGAGTTCGTAGGGGCGGCGGCGCGGTTCTACCATTTGGACGTCCGTGATTCGGGCCTGCGCGAGGTCTTCGAGCGGGAACGCCCCCAGTTGGTGAACCACCACGCCGCCCAGGTGTCGGTCAGCGTCTCGGTGCGGGAGCCTCTGCTGGACGCTGAGATCAACGTCCTCGGCACGCTGAGGGTGGCGGCGCTGGCCGCGGAGTACGGGGTCGAGCAGTTCATCTTCGCCTCCACCGGCGGGGCACTGTACGGCGAACCGGAACGGCAGCCGGCGGACGAGGCGACCCCGATCCTTCCGATGAGCCCCTACGGTTGCGCCAAGGCGGCCGCGGAAGGCTACCTGGCGCTCTACCGGCGCCTGCACGGGCTTCCGATTTGCTGCCTACGCTACGCCAATGTCTATGGGCCGCGCCAGGACCCGCACGGCGAGGCCGGTGTTGTCGCCATTTTCGCGCGCGCATTGCTGGCCGGGGAGTCTCCCACCATGTACGGCGACGGCGAGCAGACGCGCGACTTCGTCTGCGTGGACGACGTCGTGCGCGCCAACCTCCTGGCGGCCGACCGCCGTGCGGAGGGCGCCTTCAACATCGGCACCGGAGAAGGCACGACGGTCAACACTGTCTTCAGCGTCCTGGCCAGGACGGTCGGCGCGACGATCCCGCCTCTCTACGCGCCCCCGCGACCCGGCGACGTTCGCCACATCCGGCTCGCCGCCGGGGCCGCACGCCGGCATCTGGGCTGGGCGCCGACTGTCTCACTCGAAGACGGCCTGGCTGTCACTGCTGCATGGTTTGCGCGTCAGTCCGGGTAGCGGCTCCCTTGCAGGATTTCGCCTGCCCGGACGATAAGTGAGTCGGAGGCGCCATGGCCCCTTCGCGCAGGAGCTTCTTGCTGGTTCTCCACTCACACCTGCCCCTGGTCCTGGGGCACGGCAGGTGGCCGCACGGGAGCGACTGGCTGTGTGAGGTCGCAATCGGATGCTACCTGCCGCTGATCGAGGTGTTCGAACGCCTCGGCGCAGGCGGCCGACGGTCCCTCGTTACGCTGAACGTCACCCCGATCCTCGCCGAGCAACTCGCGCACCCATCCTTCCCGCCCGAGATGGAGGCATTCCTCCGGCAGCGGATGGAATCGGCCGAGGAGAACCGCGTCCACTTTGAGCGCAGCGGGCTGCTGGACCTCGCGGGCCTTGCGCAGTTCTGGGAGCAAAACTACCAGAACACGCTGCGGCAGTTCCACGCCCTAAACGGCGACCTGCTGGGCGCCCTCCGGCGGCTGGCCGGGGCCGGGGTGATCGAGCTGACCACGTCGGCTGCTACCCACGGGTACCTTCCCCTCCTGGGGCGCGAGGAATCGGTGGACCTGCAGTTGCGCGTTGGGAAAGCGACGCACCTGCGGCACTTCGGCGTCCCACCGCGCGGCGCCTGGCTGCCGGAATGTGGCTACCGCTCGCGCTACGAGTGGACGCCGCCCGCTGGCCCGCTTGCGGGCAAGGTCCGAAGGCACCGGCGCGGGATCGAGGAGTTCCTCGCCGCGCACGGGCTGGGATTTTTCGTGACCGACTCTCACCTGCTGCGCGGCGGCGCGCCCCTGTCGTTCTACGGCGACCACTACCCCGCGCTGCGGATCCTGGCCGCGGGCGCGGAATACCCCGCATACTCGCGCGACCGAAGCCCCTACCGGCCCTACGCCGTCGCCTCTCGCGGCGGGGGGGGCAGGGCCGTGGCCTTCACGCGTGACCCGCGGACCACGCTGCAGGTATGGAGCAGGGATGCCGGGTACCCCGGTGATCCCTATTACCTGGAGTTCCACAAGAAACACTTCCCCGGCGGGATCCGCTACTGGCGGGTTACCGATGCGCGCGGCGACCTGGGGTCCAAGCTGTCCTACGATCCGCAGGCAGCCCAGGCTGCCGCCCTAAGACACGCCGAGCACTTCACCAAGATCGTAGGCGAACTGGTGGAAACCGAGGAGCAGCGATCAGCATGGCCGGTCGCGGTCTGCAACCCCTACGACACGGAGCTGTTCGGACACTGGTGGTTCGAAGGGCCAACGTTCCTTAG
>DYHL01000101.1:3637-8859 GCA_020724185.1 Candidatus Nitrosymbiomonas sp.
CAAGGCCCTGGGCGAGATCCTGGAGCGGCTTCCGGCCTCCGGCGTCGAGCCCGAGTCGCTGAGTGGGTATCTCGATCGCTGCCCGCCGCCGGAGGAGATCACACTGCCCGAGGGATCGTGGGGCGAGGGCGGCGACCACCGGGTCTGGCTCAACCGCGACACGCGGTGGACCTGGGAGATGGTCTACTCGGCGGAAGAGGAGTTCTGGTCCATCGCCGGCGATCTGCCCTGGGAAGGGAATCCGTTCCTCCAGAGGGTCGTAGCCCAACTTACCCGCGAGCTGTTGCTCCTCCAGGCGTCGGACTGGCAGTTCCTGATCACCACCTGGGCGGCCCGCAACTACGCCGAAGCGCGGTTCGCCGAACACTACGCCCACTTCACGCGCCTGGGACACCTGCTGCACCGGGTCGTCGAGGGGCAAGCGCCGCAAGGGGACGACGAGCTGTTCCTAGCCGCGCGTGAGGCGCAGGACTATCCATTCCCCGACGTGCTCGATCACGTGCGCGCCGCGAGGGAGGTGAGGTCCCTGTGACGCTCCTGGCGCGGCCGTACCGCCCGCGTGTCCTGGCGTTCGTTCTGGCAGGAGGTCGCGGCGAGCGGCTGGAGCCGCTCACTCGCGAGCGGGGCAAGCCGGCGGTGCCTTTCGGCGGCAAGTACCGGATCGCGGATTTCGTGCTGTCCAATTTCGTCAACTCGGGGATCTACGCGATCTACGTAATGGTCCAGTACAAGGCGCAGTCGCTGCTCGAGCACCTGCGCGTGGGCTGGCGATTTGGAGGTCTGTCCGACCAGTTCGTGATCGCGGTTCCCCCTCAGATGCGCTGGGGCGAGTCATGGTATCGTGGGACCGCCGATGCAGTCTATCAGAACCTAAATCTGCTGAGGGACTTCAACCCGGACATCGTCATGGTCTTCGGCGCCGACCACGTCTACCGGATGGACCTCAACCAGGCGTTGGCGTTCCACCTGGATCGCGGGGCCCAGCTCACCGTCGTCGCGCGGCCGGTGCCGATCGGCGAGGCCTACGAGTTCGGCATCGTCGAGACCGACGGCGAGGGACGGATCGTCGGGTTCGAGGAGAAACCGGCGCGGCCGCGGCCAATGCCCACGGACCCCACAAGAGCCCTGTCCTCGATGGGCAACTACATCTTCAACCGCGACGTCCTGGTCGAGACGCTCATCGAGGACGCCCGCCGCAGCACCGACCACGACTTCGGGCGGACGATCATCCCGGAACTCTACCCGTACAGCGACGTCTTCGCCTACGACTTCCTCGACAATGAGATCCCGGGCACCAAGACCCACGAGGAGCATGGATACTGGCGCGACGTGGGGACGATCGGAGCGTACTGGCACGCGCAAATGGATCTGCTGGGCACCACGCCGGTGTTCGACCTCGACAACCATCAGTGGCCCATCCACACGAGCGCGTACAGCGGTCCACCGGCCCGCCTGTTCGGCGGGGAGATCACCGACTCGCTGCTCGGCGAGGGAACTCGGGTGGAACGCGCCACGGTCCGCCGCTCGATCCTGGGCCGCGGCGTCCGCATCGGCGAAGGTGCACTGATAGAAGAGTCCGTCGTGATGGACCACACGACGGTCGGCAGGGGAGCACGACTGCGACGCGTCATCATAGACCGCCACAACGTGATCCCCGACCATGCGGAGATAGGCATGGACCAGGCCCGGGACGCCCAGCACTACAAGGTTGACCCCTCGGGCATCGTCGTGCTGCCGCGAGGCGCAACCCGCTACACCTCGTGAGCGCGTTGATCTGCATCCACGGGCATTTCTACCAGCCCTCGCGCGAGAATCCCTGGCTGGAGCACGTGGAGGTGGACGACTCGGCGGCGCCCTCCCACGACTGGAACGCGCGCATCACCGCCGAGTGCTACGCGCCCAACACCGCCGCGCGGATTCTTGATGCGCAGGGCCGGATCGAGCGCATCGTCAACAACTACGCGGCAATCTCCTTCAACCTGGGACCGGCTCTGGCTGCCTGGCTAGAACGCAACGCCCCGGAGGTCTACGCCCAGATCGTGCGCGCCGATGGGGAGAGCCTGGCGGCCTCCGGTTACGGCAATGCCATAGCGCACCCCTACACGCACACGATCCTCCCTCTGGCCTCGCGGCACGACAAGATGACGCAGGTCCGCTGGGGAATCGCGGACTTCACGCGCCGGTTCGGCCGGCCGCCGGAAGGGATGTGGCTGCCCGAGACCGCGGTAGATCGCGAGACCCTTGCCGTGCTCGCCGAGTGCGGGATCGCATTCACGGTGCTGGCCCCGCATCAGGCGGCGCGCGTGCGCGCGGCCCCTGCCGGCGAATGGGTGGAAGTGCGGCCCGAGGTGCTTGACGCATCGCGGGCCTACCTGTGCCATCCAGCCCCGGGGCTGCGCATCGCGCTGTTCTTCTACGATGGCGCGTTGTCCCGTGACATCGCGTTCGGCAGCCTGCTGAACAGCGGAGAGGGCCTGGCCGACAGGCTGGCAGGGGTGGCTGCCGATGCCGGGTGGGCGGGCGGCCGGGTCGTGCACGTGGCCACGGACGGCGAGACATATGGTCACCACCACCGCTTCGGGGAGATGGCCCTGGCGTACGCGGCCGAGGTGCTCGCGCGCAACGGAAGCGGACGCCTCACGAACTACGCGGCGTTCCTGGCAGACCACCCGCCCACGCACGAGGTGGAGATCCACGAGCGCACCTCGTGGTCGTGCGTCCACGGGATCGAGCGGTGGCGGTCTGACTGCGGCTGCCGGACCCGGTCCGACTGGCACCAACGCTGGAGGGCGCCGCTGCGCGCGGCGCTGGACTGGCTGAAGGCCAAGGCCGATGCGATATTCGAGGAGGCCGGCTCCCGTATCTTCCACGACCCCTGGGCCGCGCGCGACGCCTACATTGACATGGTGCTAGACCGCAGCAAGGAGGCAGTGGCGCGGTTCCTTGCGGTGCAGGCCCTGCGGCGTGGCGATCCAGGGGACCGCCGCACCGCGCTGCGACTGCTGGAGCTCCAGCGGCACGCGATGCTGATGTTTGCCTCCGACGGCTGGTTCTTCGACGAGATCTCGCGGGTCGAGGCAGTGCAGTTGATGCGGCACGCGGCCCGGGTGATCCAGCTTGCCGGTCAAATCGAGCTTGCGGGCCGAACGGACTCTGACGGCGGGTTGGGACGCGCGCTCGAGGCATCGTTCCTCGACCGGCTGCGCGCGGCGGAGAGCAACCTGCCGGCCTTCCGGAACGGTGAGGCCGTGTTCGATCGCCTGGTGCGCCCGGCGATGGTGGACGCGCGCCGCGCCGCCGCCCACTATGCCATCATGTCGCTCTTCCAGGAGTTCCCGGACGACGCGCGGATCTACACCTACCGCGCGGTGCGCCGGGGAATACGGCGGCTGGCCCGCGGCCCCCTCACCCTGCTGGTCGGGCGCGCCGAGATTACCGAGACACTGGTTGATCAGGCGCACTCCTCCTCGTTTGCGGTCCTCTACATCGGCGGCACCGACGTCCACTGCTGTGTGGCCGCGGGCTGGACCGACGAGGCCCACGCCACGGTGACCGACGCGCTGGCCAGGGTGTTCGATACCGGAACGGTCACCGAGGTAATCCGGCGGATGGACGAGATCTTCGGCCGCCAGTTCTACACCGTCCGCGACTTGTTCAACGAGGAGCGGCGAGCGGTGCTGGCCCGCCTCTCGGAGGAGACCATCGCGCACCTCGAAGCGTCCTACCGGCGGCTCTACCACGAGAGCCGCGGCCTCATGGAAACGCTCCGCGACGCCGAGGTGCCGGTGCCACGTGAGTTCGCCGCGGCGGCCGAATTCATCCTGACCGCCGACCTTCGCCGGGCGCTGGCAGCGCCGGGCGCACTCAGCGCCGCGGCATGGGATGCCCTCGTCGAGCTGCGTTCGTGGGGACTGACGCTGCCCGATGAGGAGTTCGAGCCGCTGCTGCGCGCGCGCATCGAGCGCCGCCTACGCGACGCCAACGGGCTCTTTCTCGTTGAGAACCTGGCTGACGTGGAGCGCACGCTCGACTTCGCCCGCGACGCCGGCATCACGGTCAACCTGTGGCAGGCCCAGAACCTGTTCGAGGAGAGGTTCGCCCCACGGTTGGGCGCGGCGGGTGGTGCAGGCGGGGCACCCGGGGAGCGCGCGGCGGCTGGCGGCGGTCCCGAGGGGACCGTGCAGGCCGCGCTGGAAGCGATGGCCGGACGCCTCTACTTCAACCTGGAGTCGCTGCGGGCGCGCGCAGAGGGCAGGGAAGCGTTCCCAGAGGGCGCGCGGAAGTAGGCGAGGAGGCGGGCCATGGAGGCAGGCAGGGAGATGCGGATCGGGGTTGTCGGTCTGGGACATGTCGGATCGGCCATGGAGAGGTTCTTCTCCCGGCGATACGCCGTGGCCGTCTACGACCCCCCGAAGCTAGTCGGGACCAGGGAAGAGATCAACTCCTGCCGCATGGCGGTGGTGTGCGTTCCAACGCCGATGGCGGCCGACGGATCCTGCGACACGTCGGCGGTCGAGGAGGCGGTCGGCTGGATCGAATGCCCCCTGGTGCTGATTAGGTCAACGGTCCCCCCTGGAACGACCGACGCGCTGCGCAGGCGCACCGGCAGGCGCATCGTCTTCAGCCCTGAGTACGTGGGCGAGCCGGCATACTGGACCCCTCACAAGTTCATGCACGAGGAGGTAGAAGCGCCATTCTACATCTTCGGCGGCGCTCCGGCCGACTGCCACGAGGTCATAGACCTGTACGCCCCCATCACGGGCCCGATGAAGCAGTACCGGATCACGTCGGCCCTTGCAGCCGAAACCGTGAAGATGTTTGAGAACGAGTACATCGCGTGGAAGGTCACCTGGGCAGCGGAGATGCGGGAGGCCTGCGAATCTCTAGGCCTCGCGGTACTGGGAGGTCAGGGACCTGTGGGCCCTGGACCCGCGGGTGGACCCGATGCACACAGCCGCGTGGGCTGAGAGCCGGGGCTTCGACGGCAGGTGCATCCCGAAGGACACGCTGGCGTTCCTGAAGGTCCTTGAGGGCAGGGGCTACAGGAAAGAGATCCTAGCAGCGATCGTCGCCAGGAACAGGAGGGCATGCCCCGGCGCGTACATGGGGCTCCAGGACACCTGATAGTGCCCCGCTCCGCGCGGAGGCCCAGCAGCCAGCGGTTCGGCCTCCAATATTGACGCTCATCGAATGATCTGGTATCCTTATCTTATGACGGCCCT
>DYHL01000102.1 GCA_020724185.1 Candidatus Nitrosymbiomonas sp.
GCGTTGCCCGACGCCGGCCCTCCTGGCCGGGGACCAGCTACTGGTAGCGGATGCGGGGATCGAGGAATCCATAGAGGAGATCCACGAAGAGATTCACCAGCACGAAGGACAGTGAGATGGACAGCACCGCTCCCTGTATTACCGGGTAGTCGCGGAGGTTGATCCCCTCCAGCGCGAAGCGGCCGATGCCCGGCAGACTGAAGATCTGCTCTATGATGACGGTGCCTCCCAGCAGCGTGCCGAACTGCAGGCCGATCACGGTCACCACAGGGATCAGCGCGGTGCGCAGGCCGTGCTTGAGGATGACCCCCGACTCCTGCAACCCCTTGGCGCGCGCGGTCCTAATGTACTGGCGCGCCAGGACCTCCAGCAGGCTGCTCCTGATGATGCGCGTGATGGCGGCGGCCAGCACCATGCCCAGCGCCAGCGCCGGCAGCACCATGTGTCGCAGGTTCGCCGCCAGGTCCTCGGCTGGGGAGATGTAGCCGGTGGGCGGCAGCCACCCCAGGCGGAGGGCAAACAGCAGTATGAGTAGGACCGCCAGCCAGAACGAGGGGACCGAGAGTCCCAGCATCACGAAACCCGTGGCCAGATAGTCGCCGGCTCTGCCGCGCCGCAGCGCGGCCATCACGCCGACCGGGAGGCCTATCGTCAGGGCGACCAGCAGGCCCATCAACGCCAGTTGCACCGTCACCGGGAAGCGCCGGGCGAGCTCAGGCCCGACGGGCCGGCCTGTGCGCAGCGACTTGCCCATGTCGCCCCGTCCGATCTGCGCGATGTACTCCGCGAACTGGTGGGGAAGGGGCTTGTCCAGGCCAAACAGCCGCCGCAGCTCCTCGGCCCGCCCTTGAGGAAGGCTCCCCTCGAGCCCGATCAGTTGCGTTACGACGTCGCCGGGGACCAGCCTGATGAGCAGGAAGACCGCGAGCAGCACGCCGAGCATGGTGGGAACGGCAAGCAGTAGCCGTCGCGCCAGGTATGAGGCCAGGCAGCATCCCTCCAGTGGCGCGCCGAGTTCGCGGCGCGGGAAGTGCGGATTATCCTTGCAGTATACGCCACAGCACTGACGGAACCTGCCAGATGGGTCCGGCGCGGGCCGCGGTCGCTGCGATTGGTCCAGGCGGCGAAACCTGCTATGATGGCGCGTGCCAAATGCAGCCCACGGTTTTCTACCTCATCCGCCACGCCGAGACCACCTGGAACGCCGAAGGGCGCCTTCAGGGGACCCTAGACGCGCCGCTGAGCGAGCGCGGGCAGGAGCAGGTGCGGCGCTTGGTCGAGGCGCTCCGCGCGGTCCCGCTTACCGCTGTGTATTCCAGCCCGCTCGGCCGTGCCTGCGCGACGGCCGCTCCGATAGCCGCTGCGCACGGGGTGCCATTGCGCACCGTAGCGGAGCTGCGGGAGATGGCCCAGGGAGAGTGGGAAGGCCGCATGAGGCCCATCCAGGCCAGGCACGACTCCCCGGCCGAATCCGGCCTCCCCGGCGGCGAGACTATGGCAGAGGTGAAGACTCGCGCCGTCGCCGCGATCTACTCTCTGGCAGAGCGGCACCCGGGCGAGGTGATCGCTGTGGTCGCCCACGGCGGGGTGAACAAGGCGATCCTCCTGGAATGCCTGGGCGCACCATTGGGGCGTCACACCCGGATCGCACAGGGCAGCGCGTGCATCAGCATCGTCGAGGTGGGCGGATCGCAACCACGCGTGATGGCGCTGAACAGTACCGTGCACCTAGACGCTGACCCGTAGCTCGGTGGCCGCGGGGCCGACTTCGGGGTAGCGTCGGAAGATTGCGATCCCCGCGATCACACAGGCCGTGGCGAGCAACGGCGCCACCCGCAGCCCGAGCCCGTACCCGAAGACCTCCAGAATGCCACCCAACACCGCGGCCGCGACGCTCGTTGCGCCGTTGAGGATGAGACCCTGGAACGCGAAGAACATCCCTTCCAGGCGCTGCCCACGCTCTCGGGCGACCTGCTGGGTGATGTCGGAGAGTATCGCGTTGGGCAGCGTAAACAGCGCAGCCAGGGCCGGGCTGGCCAGCGCCACCACCACGTACCCCTGGGCCCGCGCCGACAGTGGCACCGGCCACAGGCCGATCGTGGCGATCAAAGGGAGCAGTACGGCCGACGCCGACATCGCCCCAAGCAGCGCCCGCCGGCTGCCGATTCGGTGGGCCAGCGATGCAACCGCCGGGGTCGAGATCAGGGTGGCAACCACCCCCAGCCCCAGCACGGTTCCCACCGCTGGCTGCGGCAACCCCATCAAGACCGCGGCAATCAAGGCCATCGCCAGGTTGACTATCGAGAGGCCCAACCATAGGAGTGCGAACCCGGCGATGAAGATCCGAAACCTGCTGGATCCGAACACCGCGCGCAGCGCCTGCCAGAAGTCCACGCGCCCTTCGTGAACCGGGCGCTCCCGCACCGCCAGGCCCGAGAGCAGCAGGGGTACCATGCCGACTGGCGCCAGCAGGAGCCCCATCGCGCCAAAACCCACCCGCGCTGCGATCTGTCCCGACGCGATGAACGCCGTCGCTGTGCCTGTCAGGCTGAATACCGCCTGCCATGCCGCGGTGCTCACACGGTCGCGCCCCGCCCTGGTTACCTCTGGCAGCAGCGCCATGTAGGGGTTGAGCACGAGTGTCAACACGAAGAAGAAGGCGCCCAGCACCGTCGCCAGGAAGACGAAGTTCGCCGGTGTGACCGCGGGATCAGGAGGGCGCCAGAGCAGCGCAAAGGATGCGGCTAGAAGCGGCGCGCCGAGCAGGATCAGGGGGCGTCGCCGCCCGCCCCGGCCGCGCCGCCGGTCGCTCCAGTGCGCAACCAGGGGGTCGGCCAGCGCGTCCACGGCGCGTCCAATGCCCATCGCCAGGCCGAGAAGCCCCGGAGCAACCCGTGCCGACAACCCCTGGCCCGGCGGCGGCGCGTAGTAATAGAAGACCCAGAGCAGGACGGTTTGCTGCAGGATGCTGGAGCCGAACGTGCCGAGACTGTAGAGCAGGCGGCGCGTGGGAGTCAGCACGCGCCTGGCTTCCACGCGCGCTAGGCCCGCCCCTGCACGCGGCTGCGGCACAGGGCGCGGCGCTCGGCCGTCGTATTCTCTAGTAACCGCTGGACGGGGTGCTGTCCCGTCGCGTGGTCAGACGAGGAGGAACGATGCTGCGCTATCTGACGGCAGGCGAATCGCACGGCCGTGCGCTGATCGCGATCGTCGAGGGCCTGCCCGCAGGGCTGCGGGTGGACGAGGACAGGATCAACGTCCAGATGGCGCGGCGCATGCAGGGATACGGCCGCAGCGGCCGGATGCAGATCGAGAAGGATCGCGCGGAGATCATCTCAGGGGTAATCCGCGGCGAGACCATCGGTGCGCCTGTGGCGCTGTGGATCGAGAACCGCGACTGGCGCAAGGACGAGCCGGACGTCACGCGGCCCAGGCCCGGTCACGCCGACCTGGCCGGTGCGCTCAAGTATGGCTTCGATGAGGTTCGCCGCGTGCTCGAACGGTCCAGCGCGCGGGAGACCGCGGCGCGCGTGGCCGCCGGCGCCGTCTGCCGCCTGCTCCTGGAGGAGTTCGGCGTGCGCTTGTTCAGCCACGTTGTCGAGATCGGCGGTGAGGCGATTCGCGCAAGGCCCGCTCGCTGGGAGGAGGTTGCGTTGTTGGCCGAGTCCTCGGCGGTCCGCTGCGTGGAGCCCGACGCCGAAGTCCGCATGAAGGCGGCGATTGACGCGGCGAGGGATCGTGGGGACACGCTGGGCGGCGTGTTCGAGGTGGTGGCGCTGGGCCTGCCTCCAGGGCTGGGCAGCCACGTGCATTGGGACCGACGGCTCGACGCCCGCATCGCCGCGGCGGTGATGTCCATCCCTGCGGTCAAGGGCGTCGAGTTCGGGCTGGGATTCGAGGCGGCGCGCACCCCTGGCAGCAGCGCTCATGACGAGATCCTCTACGATCAATCCAGGGGATTCCACCGGGAGACGAACCGGGCAGGGGGTGTGGAGGGCGGCATGACAAACAGCGAGCCCCTGGTCGTGCGGGCCGCGATGAAACCGCTCTCGACCCTGCGCGTACCCATGCGCTCGGTGGACCTGAGGACAAAGGAATCGGTGAAGGCAACCGTGGTACGCGGCGATGTCTGCGCGGTGCCCGCTGCCGGTGTGGTCGGCGAGGCAATGGTGGCGTTTGTGCTGGCGGATGCATTCCTGGAAAAGTTCGGCGGGGACGCTATGGCGCATCTCAGGCAAGCCTTCAATCTGTACATGGAAGAGGCGCGGCGGTGCTGACGATAATCGGCCAGCACGTCAACCTGAGGGAGTTCTGGTCAGGGGACGCCGCCTGGCTGGTGCGCGTGATGGCGCGCGGCTCGTGGTGGAAGTGGGATGCCCCGTGGGAAGGTAGGCCCACCGAAGACGAGCTGCGCCGGGTGCCCGTGCGGATCGAGGCAATGATCCATGAGGGCGCCTCCCCGCCCAGGCGGATGATAATCGAGACGCGCGCGGGATCGCCCATCGGCACCGTGTCCCGCTACTGGGTGGAAGAGCGCACCCAGTGGATGGAGGTGGGCGTGGGCATTTACGCGGCGCGGCACTGGGGCCGGGGCTACGGACCAGAGGCGCTGGCCCTCTGGGTGGACCACCTCTTTGAGGCCCTGGACCTACGCCGCATAGGCCTGCGCACCTGGTCCGGCAACGAGCGGATGGTCCGTCTTGCCCGCAAGTTGGGGTTCCGACAGGAGGCCGCCTTCCGGGAGGCATACGCCACCGCGAACCGCACCTACGATCGGGTGGCCTTCGGCCTGCTCAGGCGGGAATGGAAGCGGGTCCGTCGGTCATGGGGCAGTTGATGCGTCGCGTGCGCGTGGACCTGGGTCCCCGGTCGTACGATATCGTTGTGGGCGCGGGTGCGATCTCCCTGACCGGGTACGAACTACAGCGGCTCGGCGCCGCCCGCAACGCTGCGATCCTGTCCAACCACGCAGTGATGCGCCGCCTCGGGGGTGCGCTGGTGAGGTCCCTTGAGGACTGCGGGCTGACGGTTCAAACGGTGACCGTTCCGCCGGGGGAGAAGTCCAAGAATCTTCGTCAGGTCGCGCGCATCTACGATGCGCTCAGTTCGGCCGGCTTCAGCCACGACGACACGCTCATCGCGCTGGGCGGGGGCGTGGTGGGAGACCTGGCCGGGTTCGTCGCCGGCACCTACATGCGGGGCGTCCGCCTGGTGCAGGTTCCGACCACCCTGCTGGCCCAGATTGACAGCGGCATCGGCGGGAAGTCGGCGGTCAACCATCCGCGCGCCAAGAACCTGATCGGGGTCTACCACCAGCCGGCGCTCGTGGTGGCCGACCCCGACGCATTGCGGTCGCTGCCGCCAGCGGAGATGCGCTTTGGGCTGGCCGAAGCCGTCAAGTACGGCATGGCGATGGACCGGGAGCTGTTCGAGATGCTGGAGGGCTTCACCCCCAAAACCCTGGAGGAGATCGTGTATCGCTGCGCAGCGATGAAGGCCCGCGTGGTCGAAGAGGACGAGTTCGAGCGCGGCCCGCGCGAGGTGCTTAACTACGGGCACACCGTGGGACACGCCATCGAAGCAGCGTTCCCCGGCCGCTTCACGCACGGCGCCGCGGTCGCCGTCGGGATGCGCGTGGAGGCCCGCGCCGCGGTGAGACTCGGCCTGCTGGCGGAGGTGGATGCCGCCCGTCAGGTTGCACTGCTGGAGCGCCTTGGACTGCCGGTGGAGGTGCCGGCCGGCCCTCCCGGCCCACTGCTTGACGCGATGCGGCTGGACAAGAAGCGGCGTGGCGGCAGGATTCGCTGCACCCTTCCCGAAGGCATCGGCCGTGCTCGGCTGGGCGTGGAGGTTCCTGACTCCCTGATGCAGGAGGTAGTCGTAGAGTGCCAGTTCGTGGCGTACGCGGCGCCATCACGGTAGAGGCCAACACCGCGGAGGCGATCCGCGAGGCCACCCGCACGCTTCTGACCGAGATGGTGCGCGCCAACCAGATTGAAACGGACGCGATCGCCGCGGTGATCTTCACGCTGACCACAGACCTCAATGCCGCCTTTCCGGCAGAGGGCGCCAGGCAGATGGGCTGGACCGCAGTGCCGCTCCTCTCGTCCACGGAGATCACCGTGCCAGGAGCGCTGGAGCGGTGCCTGCGCGTTCTCATGCTGGTGAATACGCCCAGGGCGCAGGAGGAGATCGCGCACGTCTACCTGCGCGGGGCAGAGGTGCTCCGTCCCGACCTCAATTCGCACCTCGGCCACGTGGTCTCCGCCGGCGATTTGTGAGAGAGGATCTATGAGGGAGATCGCTCCGCTACTGACCCCACCCGACACCTCGGTGTCCGTCCCCGGATCGAAGAGTCTGACCAACAGGGCCCTCCTGGTGGGCGCGCTGGCACTCGGCACGTCGCGACTGACCAGCGCCCTGTTCAGTGATGATACCTGCGTAATGGTCGAGTGCCTGCGGCGCCTGGGCTTTACCGTACGGGTAGACCAATCGGAGCTTCTCATGCTCGTGGAGGGTCGCGGCGGAGAGATCCCCGCACAGCGCGCCGAGCTGTTCGTGGGGGGCGCCGGAACCGCGGCCCGGTTTCTAACGGCGATGGTGGGCCTGGGCAACGGACGGTACACGATTGACGGTACGGAGCGGATGAGGGAAAGGCCGATCCAGCACCTGCTCGACGCCCTTGGGATGGTTGGGGTTGAGGCCGCCGCAGAGCGCGGAACGCCGCCGGTGGTGGTGAATGCCCGCGGCCTACGCGGCGGACGCGCGATGGTGCGCGGTGATGTCAGCAGCCAGTTCCTCTCCGCGCTGCTGATGGTGGCGCCGTACGCCCAGGAGGACATGGAGGTGGTCCTGGAGGGCCGCCTGGTGGAATCCCCCTACGTTGAGATGACGCTGGCCGTGATGGAGGCGTTCGGGGTCCGCGTTGAGCGCGAGGGCCTGCGGCGGTTCTTCGTCCGGTCCGGAGGGCGCTACCGCGCGCGCGACTACGCCATCGAGCCCGATGCCAGCGCCGCCGCGTACTTCTTCGCGGCCGCGGCCGTCACCGGAGGACGGGTGCGGGTACCGGGGCTCTCCGCATCATCGCTGCAGGGGGACGCGCGTTTCGTGGACCTGTTGGAAGAGATGGGCTGCCGGGTCGTGCGCGGCGACGGCTTCCTCGAGGTCTCGGGCACCGGAGGGCTGCGGGGAATCGAGGCGGACCTCTCCGAGATGAGCGACCAGACCATGACCCTGGCCGCGATCGCGCCCTTTGCCAACGGCCCTACGCGCATCCGCGGGGTAGCGCACATCCGCCACCAGGAGTCCGACCGGATGGCGGCCACCGCCACCGAGCTGCGGCGTTTGGGGCAAGAGGTGGAAGAACGCGACGACGGCCTGGTGATCCTGCCCAGGCCTCTGCGGCCGGCAGTGGTTCAGGCGCACGATGACCACCGCATCGCGATGGCCTTTGCGGTCACCGGCCTGCGGGCCCCGGGGATCGCCATCGCGGAACCCGGGTGCGTGGCCAAGACCTTTCCGGACTTCTTCGAGCGGTTGGAGGACCTCCGCTCAGGCCCTTCCTAGCCCGACTTGGTCTCAGTTGGCTTGAACGTGAACCGCGTGCCGCAGTTGCGGCAGCGCCACTTCTGGGCGCCGGTCTCGTCCACGCCCTGGTACTCGAGGTGCGTACTCTTGCACCCCGGACATCTTGATGCGCCTTTCATACCCATGGCCTTCCTCCTCTCTCACAAGAACATGCTTACGGACCCGCGGGGCGAACTCCTGCGTCCCCTAGCCGCCCAGGCCCGGCTGGCGGCGGCCGGCCAGGAGCGCGCGGAGGGTCGGGACGACGGCGCCTAGCCGCTTGCCCAGCCGGCCGGCAAACAGCAGTTCGTTTCCCCGGCGGAAGTACTCGTAGGCCGGATGCGTATACGGGTACCACCACACCTTCGGCGTCGGTACGCGGTCTGTGACGCGCGCGCACGCCTCGGTCACCTCCCACAGGGCATCGGGTCCGTGCAGCCGGCCCCACCCGCTAGAGCCGCTTCCGCCCCACGGGCAATCCAGCATCGCGTAGGCCGAGGCGTGCTCGTTCACCATGACCAGGCCTGCCCGCATCCGGCCTGCCAGGCGCTTCCCGCGCTCCAGGTCCCGCGTCCACACGCTGCCGGTCAGCGCGAATGGCGACGCGTTGGCACGGGTGATCGCCTCCTCCTCATCGGCCACGGTCACCACGGGCAGGAGAGGCCCGAAGGTCTCCTCGCGCATCACGAGCATCTCATCGGTCACATCGGTCAGGATGGTCGGCGGATACCAGAACCCCGGTCCCTCGGGGATGCGGCCTCCGGCCAGCAGCCGGGCCCCGCGCTCGACCGCGTCGGTAACGTGGCGGTGCACCCTCTGCCGCGCCGACTCCCGGATCAACGGACCAAAGGCCCAGTGCGCGGCCGGGGCGTGCAGGCGGCCCTCGCGCTCGACGAACCCGGCCAGATCGGTCAGGCGCGCTGTGGCTTGCAGCGCCCGTTCGACGAAGGCCTCGGCCACTGCGCGGACGACGTAGACCCGCTCCACCGAGCAGCAAAGCTGTCCGGTGTTGCTGAACGCGTTCCACACCGCGCCCTGCGCGGCGTAGGCCACGTCGGCGTCGGCGCAGACCACCATGGCGTCCTTGCCGCCCAGTTCGAGCACCGGAGGGCGGCGTCCCTGCTCGGCCAGCGCGCGCGCGATAGCGAGGCCGGCTGCGGAGCTGCCGATGAACACGATGCGGTCGGCCTCCGAGGCGACCAGCGCCTTCCCGGTCTCAGGACCGCCGGGCACGACGTTGAGCAGGCCGCCCGGCAGCCCCGCGTCCGCGAAGGCGCGCG
>DYHL01000103.1 GCA_020724185.1 Candidatus Nitrosymbiomonas sp.
CCTGCAGCAGGTTCAGCTTAACGGCCCGGCTCTCTGTGTTGACGAGCCGGACGATGCGCTCCATGGCGGCCGCGTCGCCGCTGTGGAAAAGCGTGTAGTAGTCGAGCGTCAGGGCCCGCTCCTGGGCCAAGACGGACGGGATCCGTGTTGATCCCACGGCGGCCAGTGCGGCTGCCGCGGCTGTCGTCTTGAGGAACGTGCGCCGGCTCACCGGCGCGCGGTGTTCGAGATCCTCTCTCCACCCCATCGTTTCCACCTCCTACGAGCGTTAAATCACTTGCACTGTCCGGGCGGTCTCAAGACCACAGTATCATTCACGCAGGCGGCGTAGCCGCTTCATCACCTCCGTGCCGCCCTCTCCGAAATGCCGGGCGAGATCTAGGTAGTCGCGATAGATGTCATCGTAGATGCGTTGTGCCTCCGGGCGCGGCCGGTAGCGGGCACGGTCGGTGCTGCCCATCTGCCGGATCGCTTCGATCATGCCGGCGCACCCGCCGCGCTCCTCCCCTGCGGCGGCCGCCGCATAGATGGCCGCGCCGAATGCGGAGGCGTGCGGAACTCGGGCGGCAAGCACCTCCCTGCCCGTGACGTCGGCGGTGATCTGCAGCAACAGCGGGCTGCGCTCGGCCAGGCCGCCGCACGCGTGCACGTCGCCGATCATCACGCCGCTGGCCTCGAAGGTGTCAATCACCCTGCGCGTGCCGAAGACCGCTGCCTCGAGCAGCGCGCGGTAGATCTCGTGCGGCTCAGTGGCGATCGTAAGACCGACGATCAGACCGGAAAGGTCGGCGTCCACCAGCGGGGTCCGGCAGCCGTTCCACCAGTCCAGCGCCAGGAGGCCGGTGGAACCCGCGCCGAGTGTCGCAGCCTCCCGCTCCAGGCGCGCAAACGCCGCGGCCTCGCCCTCTCCCTCTCCCCCAGCGGCATGCGTTCGCACGTACCATCCGAAGATATCGCCGAACGACGCTTGGCCTGCCTCGTATCCGAACAGGCCGGGGAGGATCCCGTCCTCCACCACGCCGGAGATCCCCTGCACCGCCTGCCGGCGCGGATCCACCAGAAGGTGACAGGTGGAGGTACCCATTATGACGACCAGTTGTCCCGGCCCGCTGACTCCCACGGCAGGCAGCGCCGCGTGCGCGTCAATCACCGCAACGGCCACCGGCGTGCCCGCGCGCAGTCCTGTTCGTGCGGCCCACTCCGGGAGCAGGCCGCCGGCAGATGTCGCCACGGGGTGCGGATCACCCAGCATGCCGAGCAGATCGGGGAGCGCAGGATCGAGCGATGCCCAGAACACTGTCGCAGGATAGCCCGCGTCCTTCTGCCAGTGCGCCTTGTATCCGGCCTGGCAGGCGCTGCGCACCTCGCGTCCGACGAGCTGCCAGACGATCCAGTCGCCGCCCTCGATCCAGCGTTCCGCCGCCATGGCCAGGTGCGGGGCCTCGGCCAGGAACTGCCAGCCCTTGGCCCAGGACCACTCAGAGGAGGTCTTGCCGCCGTAGAGGCGCAGGAACTCGCCGCCGGGAGAACCGGCGGCGGCGTTGATGCGGTCGGCGTAGGGCTGCGCGGCGTGATGCTTCCACAACTTGGGCCAGGCGTGGGGTTCGCGCCGGTACTCATCCAGCAGGCACAGCGGCGTCCCGTCCGCGAGTGCCGGCAGCACGGTGCACGAGGTGAAGTCAATGCCGATGCCAACGATCGCATCAGGGGGTGCGGCCGCGGCCATCGCGCGCAGGAGAGTTTCCAGCGCCAGCACCCAGTCGCCGGGATGCTGCAGCGCCCAGTCGGGTGGGAGCCGCTCGCCACCCAACACCTCCCCGGAGGCGCGCCCGCCGTCCGGCAGCGCGCGGTCTATCACACCGTGGGGATACGCGAAGGTGGCGGTGGCCGCCAGGTGGCCATCGGATGTGCCGACCAGCACCGCGCGTGCCGACTCGGTTCCGAAGTCAATGCCTATGGTGTACCGGCTCATAGACCTACGCGAACACCCGGCAGTCCATCCCCAGTATCTTGCTGATCCAGACCAGTTCCTGGACGTAGTCCCCGTACACCCCGTGGATGTGGTTGCTGTCATATTCGGAAAGGAACTCGTCCGCGCTCACACGGAACCGCGCAAAGGCGTGCGGCCACTCCGGTGTGGTCGCAGCGGCCTTCTGCCAGGCCACTTCCTCTGGGAACTCGACGAACTCTGCGGGGATGATAGCCATCCAGTAGCGTCCCTGGCGTCGGGCCAGGCGGGCCAGCGTCACCTGGCCCGGGGCCGCGATGTGCGCCACCGATGCGCCGCCGGCCGGGAAGTAGATGATCTCAGGATAGAAGCGCACCTTGGGCAGGTTCACCGCAGGGTCGAACGACCGGCCCGCGAAGTAGGTGGCATGCTGCCCGGAGTTGCACAGATCCCAGACGTTGTCCGCGGCGTCGTAGTGGCGCACGTCCGCGAACAACACCGGCGTGCCGGCGATGTGCTTGAACAACTCCATCGTGAGCGCCCCGTCCATGTCGGCCTCGGTCGCGCAGACGATGGGATCGTGGGGTCCTTCCCAGTCGTAGGGGTCGTTCAGGAACGCCTCGGCCAGATCCATGGTGGCGAAGTGATCAGTCATCTCGGGCTGGCCTTTGATGCCGCAGAAGTCCAGGCGCCATTCGTCCACCAGGTCGCGCACCGCGTGGTAGGAGCGGATCTGGCGTTTCAGCAACTCGGGCGTCAACTTCTTGCCGTCGTAGTGGATCTGCCCCACGTGCTTCTCGATCCAGCGGAAGCCGGACTCGACGCGATCTGCCGGCACCAGCTCAGAGCGGCGGACGATCTCAAACTGATCAATGTGCTCGACGTCAATGCCAAACTGGCGCTGCCACTGGTCCAGCGGGCTCTGCGCAGTGTACATGCCCATGGAGCGGCCGCCGATCAGCCCGTAGGTCTCGCCACGCAGCCGGTTGGTGGCCGTGGCCGCGCGCAGGAACTGCAGGACGCGGGCAAAGACCGCGTCGTCGCCCACGTCGCCCTAGACGCTCCCGCAGAACGCGCCCACCTGGTCCAGCGCCCCTGCGCTGGCCAGCATGCTCACCAGGCCCGGGTACTGCGGGTTGACGTTGCTGAACATCAGGAACGGACCCGGCGCGAACTGGCTGGCGATCGCCGTTAGGTGAGGGAAGCTCCAGATGGCGAAGTTGAAGATCGTAGCGTCCACGCGCTCCGCGGCCAGGTACTGCGCCTCGCTCTTGGCCAGGTCGGTGGTCCAGATGATGTCGCGGCCGGTGACGACCTCCAAACCGGCCTCGCACAGCCGCCGCGCCAGGCGGTCTTCGAACTCGCGGGTCATCGGCAGCAGCTCCGAGTGCACGTGGCGCCGGCCGTCGGAGAACGTCAGGATGCCGACCTTGGGGGTACGCATGCCCTGCCTCCCTCCTTGCGTCTCTCGTTGTTCTCGTGCCTCTCGTGACCCCTTCGCCCCCGGCGTCTCAGGAGCGGAGCCCGCAAGAGGAGTTGCTGGCTTGCGGGTGGAATCTATGAGAGCGTTATCACACCGTTTGATATTCAGTTCGCCGGAGGACTGGTAGGATTCCTGCATGGCAACCATCCGCGACGTGGCCCGGCTTGCCGGCGTATCAATGGCCACCGCCGCCCGCGCGCTGGGCGGCTACGGCTACGTGAGCGACCGCGCGAGAGATAAGGTCGCGCGGGCCTCCCGCTCCCTGGACTACCATCCCAACGCCATCGCCCGCAGCATGATCAAAGGCCGCACCAACACCCTGGCGGTGATCGTCTCGGACAACGCCAACCCGTTCTTCGCAGCGGTGGTCCGCGGCGTCGAGGACGTGGTGCTGGCGCAGGGCTACGCCATCATTCTGTGCAACGCCGATGAGGACCCGGCCAAGGAGGCGATGTACCTTAGAACTATCCGGCAGAAACGGGTGGACGGCCTGATCATCTCGCCCTCCGGTGGCCCGGCCGACCTGCTGCAGGGGCTGCTGGCCGGCGGCATTCCGGCCGTCCAGGTGGACCGGCGCCTGGACGGTCTCAAGACCGACGCGGTTCTGACTGACAACCGGGCAGGCGTGCGCGCGGCTGTGGAGCACCTGATCCGCCTCGGCCACCGGCGCATCGGCATCATCAGCGGACCCCGGCGCCTATACACAGGGAGCGAGCGCCTGGACGCGTTCCTCGATACGCTGAGGCGCGCGCGGATCAAGCCCAACGAGCGCTGGATCCTGGAAGGGACCTTCAAAGAACGCAGCGGGTACGACCTTGCAGGGGATCTTCTACGGCTCCGCCGGCGGCCCACCGCCCTCTTCGTGGCCAACAACCTGATGACCGTCGGGGCGCTACTCCGACTGAAGGAGGAGGGCGTAGCCATCCCCCAGGAGATGGCGGTCGTGGGGTTCGACGACATGTACTGGGCGCCGGTGCTGACGCCCCCGCTGACCGCGGTCGCCCAGCCCGGCTACGCCCTGGGCACTGCCGCGGCGCAGTTGCTCCTGCGGCGGCTGGCCGCGCAGCGCAGCGGCCCGCCGGAGACCATTGTCCTCCAGCCGCAACTGATCGTACGGGAGTCCTGCGGCGCCCGAGCGACCCTCTGATCCCATGTCACTGCTTGCCGTCAGCGAACTGTCGAAATCGTACGCCGACCTGGAGATCATCCGGGACGTCACCTTCTCCTTGGAGGCCCGCGAGCGCGCCGCGCTAATCGGCCGCAACGGCACCGGCAAAACGACGCTGCTGCGCCTGCTGGCAGGGCTGGATCACCCCGATGCAGGACGTGTCGGGCTATCCGGATGGGCACGCCTTGCGTACCTCCCGCAGACCCCTGAGGGGCCGTCGGAGAGCGCGGTCCTTGCGCACGTGCTGGAGGGCGCGGCAGACGTCCGCGCGCTCGAAGCGCGCGCCCGCGACCTGGAGCACCTGATGGCCACGCCCGAGGTGCACGGCGACACCGACCGGCTCAACGCGGTCATGGAGGAGTACGCCCGCGTGCGCGAGCACTTTGAGCACGCCGGCGGGTTCACGCTGGAGACCCGCGCCTGGATGGTCCTCTCGGGTCTGGGCTTCCGTGAGCCGGACCTGGCACGGCCGCTCGGCGTGCTGAGCGGAGGGTGGCGCGTCCGCGCGGAGCTGGCGCGCGCGCTGCTCGGCGAGCCCGACCTGCTGCTGCTCGACGAGCCTACGAACCACCTCGACCTGGCCGCGACCGAGTGGCTGGAGGGATACCTCAAGTCGTTCCCGGGCGCGTGCATCGTGGTGAGCCACGACCGCGCCCTGCTCGATGCCGTGACATCGCGCACCCTGGAACTTGAAGACGGCCGGGTGACCTCGTATCCAGGCGCGTACTCCGCGTATGCACGGCTGAAAGCCGAGCGGATTCGCCTGCAGCAGGAGGCCTGGGCTCGCCAGCAGGAGGAGATCGCCAAGCTCGAGGACTACATCCGCCGCTACAAGGCGGGCCAGCGCGCCGCGCAGGCGAAGAGCCGCGAGAAGATGCTCGCCCGCGTGGAGGCCGAACTGATCGAGGCGCCACAGGAGCGGCGCGGGCTGCGGGTGCGGGCTACGTCTGCGCCGGCGTCAGGGAAGATGGTCGCGCGGCTCAAGAGGGTGACCAAGCGGTTCGAGGATCCCACAGCAATCGATTCCGGCGGCATCGAGGTGCTCAGCGAGGTGAGTCTCGAGATCTACCGCGGTGAGCGCGTCGGCATGCTGGGACCCAACGGCGCCGGCAAGTCCACGCTGCTGCGGCTGATCGCGGGCCTGGACTCCCCCACATCGGGTATCGTCACGCTGGGGGCCGGTGTGCGGCCGCGCTACTTCGCCCAGGAGTCCACCCAGGTGCTCGATCCCGCCAACACCGTGCTCGACGAGATCCTCTCCGACCGGCCGCTGAGCCCCGAACAGGTGCGCGCCTACCTGGGCCGCTTCCTCTTCAGCGGCGAGGAGGTCTTCAAGCGCGTGGGGATGCTCTCCGGGGGCGAGCGCCAGCGCCTGAGTCTGGCGAAGTTGCTCCTGGACGAGCCTAACCTGCTGCTGCTGGATGAGCCCACCAACCATCTGGACATCCCCGCGCGAGAAGCGCTGGAGGCGGCGCTGCGCGAGTTTCCCGGGACGATGATCGTGGCCACCCACGACCGCTACCTTCTGGAGCGGCTTGCGACGCGGATCCTCACAGTCGAAGACCGCGGCATCGCCGACTTCGCCGGCACGTATCGCGAGATGCGCGAGCGCCGCACCAGGGAGGCAACGCAGCGGGCGCGGCGGATGGAGCCTCGCGGGGGCAAGGCCGCGCGCAAGGGCGCAACAGGCGCGCAGCCGGCTGTGCCGACCTTCGACGAGGTGGCCGCGCTGATCTCCGCTGTCGAGCGCGAGAGGGACGAGGCCGCGGGGTGGCTGGGCGATCCCGACCTCTACCGCGATCCCGAGAGGGCAAGGGCGATGCGGATTCGGTACGAGGTGGCAGAGATCAGGTTGGAGGAACTCTACGCGATGCTCGAGCTGATTGAAGGCGGGGAAGACCGACCCGGGCAGTAGCCGCTTTCCGGGCAGTAGCTGCGGCCCGGACCTAGAAGCGGTCGGGGCGGAAGGACTCCAGCGACACCGACGGCGGCCGCCCGTCAGCCAGTTCTGCCACAAGCTTCCCCGTGATCGGCGCCTGGGTGAAACCCAGCATCGCGTGCCCGGAGGCGATGATGAGTCCCTCGATCCGCGGCGCAAATCCTATGAGCGGCAGTCCGTCAGGAGCGACCGGCCGGAAGCCGTACCAGGCCTCGGCCTGATCCATGGGCGGTGGGCTCGCCAGCACCTCCTGCCCGGCGCCCACCACGGCCTGGTACCGGACCGGGTTGATGCCCGGTGCAAGGCCGGCCAGCTCGAGGGTGCCGCCGAATCGAAGCCGATCGCCCAGCGGCGTGACCACCACGCGCCGCTCCATAACGAGGAGCGGCACGCGGAGCACGCTTGAATGCGCTGGGACCGCAGGCACGGTGGCGCTGTAGCCTTTGGCTGGCTGCAGTGGTATGCGCAGTCCCAGCGGCGCGGCTAGGGCCGGCGTCCATGCGCCGGCGGCGAGCACCACAAGGTCCGCCGGGATCTCCTCGCTGTGCGACCCAGCGCTTCGAGCGGCGGCGGCCGGCACTCCTCCCGGCGGCTCAAGCTGCACGCCGCGTACCCTGCCTCCCTGCACCACTATCCGCGACACGCCGCGCCCAGTGATCAGTCGGGCCCCGCACGCTTCCAGCCCGGTCGTAAGGGCCACGACATAGGCGTAGCAGTCGCCGTGCGCCTCGCCCTCAATGAACAGCCCTCCACGGATGCGCGGGCTGAGCGCGGGCTCGAACTCCAGCGCCTCCGTTCGGTCAAGAAGCCGCGCGTGGAACCCGGCCTCCTGCAGCGCGACGTGCTCGTGATGGGCCTCGCGGAACCCCGCATCCGAGAGATAGACGTGCAGCAGCCCCTCGCGCCGGTAGAAGAACGACAGGCCTGCCTCGAGCGCCATATCTTCGAAGAGCGCGAGGCCGGCCCGGCTGAGTTCCAGCAGCGCTCGGAACCCGCGTTCCGCTGCTTCGGGGCTACAGGCGCGGCGGAACTGCCACAACCAGCCGAGTAGCCCTGGATCAAGGCGGGGGCGCACGTAGAACGGGCTGTCAGGCCTGAGCATCCAGCGAGCGGCCTGACGGATCGCCCCTGGCCCAGGGATCGGGTGGGAGTGGCTGGGCACGATCAGGCAGGCGTTGGCGTAGGAGCAGCCGCGGCCGAAATCGTCGCGATCTGCCAGCGTGACCCGCCAACCGGACCGGGCCAGGTAGTGCGCGCAGGCGGCGCCGATGGCGCCGGCTCCGACTACTACGGCATCTCCGGGCATGCGCGTCCTATGGAGAATCCAACGCGAACTTCACGGCCTGGTCGAGGGCCAGGAGCTTGGCCGGTGACAGTGTTGTCAGGTACTCCACCAGCGATGTCTTGGGGACCGTCGCAACGGTGTCGGCGTTGGCCACGCTCCTTTGGGGAATCCCATCCTCCGGACCCAGCGCAACCTCAACGGGAATCCGTCGGATCGTCCGCGTCAATGGGACCACGGTCACCGCGGCGCGCACGCGGTAGGCCTGGTTCCGGGAGATCAGCACGGCGGGCCGGAGGCCAATGGGGCTTGGGAACCGCACCCACCAGACCTCGCCCCGCCTCACGACCACTCCTCCTGCTCCAGCGTGGCTGCGGTGGCCTGAACCAGGGCTTCGGCCTCTGCGCCCTCGGGCCGCCGGCGATAGCCCTCTTCGTACGCGCGGACCGCCCGATGATGCCCTTCCGCGGTCAGATACACGGCAATGGCCCGCTGGATCACCTGGCTGCGCGGAATCCGCAGCCGTCGGCGTATGCGCTCGATGGCGCCCGCCTGAGCATCGGGAAGACTGATGGCTATCTTCTTCATACCAGAGTCATACTACCGTCCGGCGCGCCTGCGCGTCAATCCGCGCCGCCTGCACTCCCTAGTTCGGCATCATGCTCGCTTCTTTTCTGGATCCTCGGGATGCTTGCGGTCTCCTGGATCAAACCCGATCTTCTTCTTTCGTGCCGATCGATAGTCGGATGTCCGCTCGGAAAGGGAAGACCATGCGGCCGTACTGCCTTTGCCGCTCTTCTCGAACAGCAGCACCGCATCTGCATGAATACCGACGGTCCTGGCGTCGCGTATCGCAGCGAGATCAGCACTCAAGAAGACGAACTGCCAGTCGTTCTTCTCCGTCTTTTCTTTGATCATCTGTAACTACTCAGGAGGCATCCCGGGGCGGGATGCCTCCTGAGGTAATTGGGCGA
>DYHL01000104.1 GCA_020724185.1 Candidatus Nitrosymbiomonas sp.
CTCAAGGTGAGCCTACTACCTCTTCGGGCCTCGGCAAGAACAGGACGCATCCTACCGAGGAGTAGCAATTGACCGGCCGGAGGGCTCGTGGTAACATCCGACCCAATCACCTATCGCCCATGCATTGACGGAGGCCAGTAGTCGCGGGCGAGGCGCAAGCGAGCCGGGGAGCTCACTGAGCTGGTGTGAACCCGGCCGCCGTAGCCCTGACGAACCCACCTCCCGAGCCGCGGTCCAAGCCTCCGCCGTGCGGAGCACCGAAGACCGCCGGGTGTGCCCGATATCGCACGCTGAGAGCGCAGCCGTCTCCGGACGCGTGCCGTCCGGTCCTCGGCTGCGAACTGAGGTGGCACCGCGGAAGCCCCTTCCGCCCTTGGGCGGTTGGGGCGATTGCTTTTCGTGGGGTCATCTTGGAAGGACGGTGAGGTGGATGGACACCGCGATCGGGTTCATCGGCGCGGGAAGCATGGCGGAGGCGTTGATCCGGGGTCTGCGGGGCGCCGGAATGGACGGGGCGCAGATCCTGGCAACCAACCGCAGCCGACGGGAGCGCCTCGACCACCTGAGGATCTCCTGGGGGATTCGCGTCACTCCTGACAAGGCAGAGGTCTGCGGGTCGGCGCGGACGCTGATTCTGGCGGTCAAGCCTGGGGACCTCGCGCAGGCGGCTCGGGAGCTGCGGCCTCACCTCGCCCCCCAGCACCGGGTGATCTCTGTGCTGGCCGGCGTGCGCTGCGCCTCGGTTGAGCGGCACCTGGATGGCGCGCCGGTGATCCGTGCCATGCCCAACCTGCCTGCTGCGGTCATGGCCTCTGCTACGGCGCTGGCCTACGGACGGCGGGTGGGTGGTGACCATCGGGCGGCCGCGGTGTCCCTGTTCAGCCGGTTGGGCCAGACCGTCGAGGTGCGCGAGGAGGCCCTCGACGCGGTCACCGCGGTCGCGGGCAGCGGTCCCGCCTATGTCTACCTGTTCATGGAAGCCCTGATAGAGGCCGGGGTCCAGGCCGGACTGTCGCCAATCGTGGCAAGGGACCTGGCGCTGCAGACCGTCTACGGCGCTGCGAAGCTCGTGAGGGAAACCGGCAGCGACCCGGGCGATCTCCGGCGCCGCGTGACGTCACCGAACGGCACCACGATGGCGGGACTGGCCGCGTTGGAGGAGGGTGGATTCACCGCCGCCATAGGGGAAGCCGTGCGCAGGGCAACCCGGCGCGCAACTGAACTGGGGAGGTGACCGCCAAGGACAGCGCGCGACGGGCGGCGTAGGTATAATGGTTGTGGACCGAGTCCGCGGCGTGCGGCGGTCGGTCCATCCCAGACCTGTGAGGTGACCGCCTGTGAGAACCGTAATGCGCAGCGTGACGCTGCTCACCGCGCTCCTCATGACCTCCGGCGGGGTTTTCTTCTTCCCAGCCCGGACGTCCGCGCAGACCCAGCAGGTTGCCGTGATCACTTCGTTCCCCAAGGAGTTGTTCGACGCCTACAAGGCCGCGTTCGAGAAGGCGAACCCAGGGTGGACGATGGCCGTCGTCCCCAAGCCCACCTCGGCGGCCATTACGCACGTGCGCGAGCGGGCGGCCCGGCCCGACGTGGACGTCTTCTGGGCCAGCGCCGTGGACGCGTTCATCTTCTTGAAGGCCAACAACCTCCTCGAACGGTACGCTCCTCCGGCTGAGTTCCGGCGAGGTGTCCCGGATAAGGTAGCCGGGTTCCCGATCAACGACGCGGACGGGTTCTTCCACGGGTTCGCCGTGAGCGGCTACGGCATCATGTGGAACAAGACCTACCTGGCGCGCAACCGCCTACCCGCGCCCAAGGAATGGGATGATCTGATTAAGCCCGAGTACTTCGGCCACCTGGTCATCACCGCCCCGAGCCGCAGCGGCACCACCCACCTGACCGTGGAGACGATCCTGCAGGGATACGGCTGGCAGAAGGGCTGGGAGTTGCTGATCCAGATGGGCGGGAGCATGGGCACGATCACCGAGCGCTCCTTTGGGGTGCCCGAGGCCGTGATCGCCGGCCACTACGGCATCGGCGTCGTGATTGACTTCTTCGGGCTCTCGGCCATCGCGTCCGGGCAGCCGATAGACTTCGTCTATCCATCCCTGACGTCGGTGGTGCCAGCCAACGTCGCCATGATCAAGGGCGCGCCGAACCCCGAAGGCGCCCGCCGGTTCATCAACTTCCTGCTGAGCGACGAAGGCCAGCGCCTGCTCTTCAAGCCCGAGATCGCGCGGCTGCCCGTGCGGACCACGCTCTACGCCGAGGCGCCCAAGGGCATTCCCAACCCGTTCAAGATGCGGGCCGGCGTGCAGTTCGATGCCGACCTGTCGGCGGGTCGGTACAATGTCACCAACCGGATGTACGACCAGATCATCACGTTCCGCCACGCAGACCTAAAGCGGGCCTGGGAGTCCATATACCGCGCCGAGAAGGCGGTCGAGGCCGCAAGGGCGGCCGGCCGCGACGTCACCGAAGCGGAGCGGCTGCTGATCCAGGCGCGGGCATCGGCGCGCTACGTGCACGTCAGCGAGAAGATGGCGGCCGAGGTCAGCGGCGGCATGGACCGCGATGCGGCCTACCGTAGCGCCAAGGAGCGCGAGTGGGGCGAGGTGGCGCGGACCTCCTATGCCCGAGCACTGCAACAGGCCAACCAGATTGAGGAGCTCGCAAGGCGTCGCTAGCCCCAAGGTGGGTTTGCGCGGACGATCCGTAGGATGAGCATCCCTGCTCCCCTGCCGCTGCCGGCGCCTCCCCCGGTGCCGCTGCCGGCCCGCGCGGCGCTCCGATGGCGGGTGGCCGTGGACCCAGGGCACGCCGCCCTGATGGCCATCCTGCTGGCGATACTGGGCGTGTTCGTCGTCCTGCCAATCGGCGTGGTCCTGAAAGTCGCGCTCACCGGCGCCGAGGGTGGGATGACGCTATCCCACCTGGTGCGGTTCTTCCATACCCCGCTCTACATGGAGTCGCTGGTCAACAGTCTGGTGGCAGGCCTGTGGACGGTGGCCATCGGCACCGTGCTGGCGCTGCCGCTTGCGTTCGTCGTCGCCCGCTACGACTTCCCAGGCAGGATGCTGGTGGTCACGCTCGCCACCCTCCCGCTGGTCATCCCGCCGTTCGTGGGTGCGATCGCGCTGATGCAGATCTTCGGCCGCGCCGGGACCGTGACGCTTCTGTTTCAGGACCTGTTCGGCCTACGCCTCAACATCATGGAGGGCCTGCGAGGGATCATCCTGGCGCAGGCGCTGCACTTCTTCCCATTCATCTTCCTGACGGTGACCACCGCGCTGATGAACGTGGACCGGTCGCTGGAAGAGATGGGGCAGATGATGGGCGCGCGTGGCTGGCGGCTGCAGCGCCGGGTGGTGTTCCCGCTGGTGCTGCCGTCCTACGCTGCCGGCGCGCTGCTCACGTTCGTCAAGGCCGTGGACGACATCGGTACGCCGTTCATCCTTGGCTTCAAGAACATGCTCGGCCCGCAGGCCTACCTGCGCATCACCACCGTGGGCCGGGACGACGTGGACGGCTACGTGATCTGCGTCGTCATGGTCATCATCTCGATCGTTTGCGTGCTGGCATCGAACTGGATCGTCTCCCGCCGCGAGTACGCCACACTCCAGACCGGCGCGCGGGCGCCCGAAGGCGGCCGGACGCTGACGGGGTGGCGGTTGACCGGGGTGCTGGGCATGTGCGCCGCGATAATCGGCACCGCACTGATCCCGCACCTGGGAGTGGTGCTGTTGTCGTTCAGCAAGGTGTGGAGTCTAAGCTACCTGCCCAGCGCCTACACGCTGGGCAACTATGCCGAGATCTTCCTGCGCGCCCCGCGCTTCGTGGTCAACACCCTCGTCTACAGCGTGGGCGCCGCGCTGCTGAGCGTGGTGCTGGCCGCGGCGATCGCTTATCTGCTTCAGCGAGGGCGGGTCCCCGGTAAGGGGCTGCTTGACTGGATCGCCATGATGCCGATTGCCCTGCCCGGCGTCGTGGTGGGCGTGGGCTTCCTGCGCGTCTTCTACGGCATCACGCTCCCCTGGATAGACCAGCCTCTGGCGGCCACCTGGGTGATCTTCGTGCTGGCCTACATGGTGCGGCGGCTTCCCTACGCGCTGCGCGCCAGCCACGCGGCGCTGCACCAGGTGCACCCCTCGCTCGAAGACGCCGCGGGGATCGCCGGCGCGCCCCGGCTGCGGGCGTTCCGGCGGGTGGTGCTGCCGCTCATCCTGGGCGGCGTGATCGCCGGCGGCGTGCTGGTGTTCGTGACCGCAGCGGTTGAGTTCAGCGCCACGATCATCCTGGTCAGCCGGATCGAGCAGAGCCCGCTGGCCTACGGGATCTACATCTACTCCCAGAGCGCGCTCGGCAGGGGCTCCGCGGCGGCGCTTGGGGTTGTGGCGATTGTGATCGTGGCGCTCGGGACGTATCTGGCCAACCGGCTGAGCGGCCGGGGCAGGATGGCGTTCACGCTGTAGTCGAACACGCACTGGAGGGATCGCGCTTGCGCCTGCAGCCCGTTGACGTCGAGGTCCGTGGACTGCACCGGAGATTCCGTGACGCGGTCGCGGTGCACGACCTCTCGCTCTTGATCCAGCGCGGGGAGTTCTTCACTTTCCTCGGACCGAGCGGTTGCGGCAAGACGACCACGCTGCGAATGATCGCCGGGCTGCTCGAGCCGGATGCCGGGGAGATCCTGTTCGACGGGCGCGACATGACGCGCGTCCCGCCCTGGCACCGCAACATCGGCATGGTCTTCCAGAACTACGCCCTTTGGCCGCACATGACGGTGTTCGAGAACGTGGCCTTCGGGCTGGTGGAGCGCCGGGCCCCGCGCGGAGAGATCAGCGGCCGGGTGGAGGAGGCGCTGCGCCTGGTTGGACTGGAAGGGCTGGGCAGCCGCCTGCCCTCCCAGCTCTCCGGTGGGCAGCAGCAGCGGGTGGCACTGGCGCGCGCCGTGGTGGTGGAGCCGGCCTTGCTGCTGCTGGACGAGCCCCTGTCCAACCTGGACGCCAAACTGCGGGTGCAGATGCGCAACGAGCTGGTCAAGCTGCAGCGGCAGTTGGGCATCACCACCATCTACGTGACCCACGACCAGGAAGAGGCGCTGATGCTCTCCACGCGCGTCGCGGTCATGCACCGCGGGCACCTCATGCAGATCGGCTCGCCCCAGGACGTCTACGAGCGTCCGGCTGACCCGTTTGTGGCGGACTTCCTGGGCGGAGCCAACTTCTTGCCCGGCGCAGTCCGCGCCACTTCCGGCGAGGGGATCGCCGTGGTACTGGAGGGCGGGGAGGTGCTCCACGCCTCGGCGTCCCGCAACGCGGGGTTTGCGGCCGGTGAGCGCGTCACGGTGTGCCTGCGGCCCGAGGTGTTGGATCTGGTACCCGCCGACGGCGCGGCCGATGGCGGCAACGTCCTGCACGGCACACTGCGGCTGCGGAACTACCTGGGCTGGGTCATGACCTGCGAGATCGAACTCCGAGGCGGGGCGCTGATCCGCGCTCAGGCCGCAAACCCGCGCGTGCAGTTGCGCTTCGCAGAGGGCGGGCCGATCGCGGTCCGGTTCTCGCCCGAAGACGTGTTGCTGCTCCCGGGCTCCGCCTAGCCCCGACGGACCTCCTCCGGCAGTGCCAGGAAACGGCGGGCTACCTCGGGATCGAAGTGCTTCCCTGTCTGCTCTCGTATGTACGCCAGCGCCGCATCCTCGGACCAGGCCTTGCGGTATGGGCGGTCCGAACGCAACGCGTCCCAGACATCCACGACGGCGAAGATCCGGGCCACAATGGGGATGTGCTCTCCCACCAGCCCCTGAGGATACCCGGTACCATCCCAGCGCTCGTGGTGGTAGTAGGGGATGTCCATCGCCGGCCTCAGGAACGGGATGGGTGCGAGCATGTCGTGGGCAAGCACAGGATGCCGGCGCATCACCTCCCACTCGTCATCGGTCAACGGGCCGGGCTTCAACAAGATTGCATCGGGCACGCCCATCTTGCCAATGTCGTGCAGGAGCGCCCCGCGGCGGACGTGCACCAACTCGGCCTCTGGGATGCCAATGTCGCCTGCCAAGCGCAGCGTCAGCTCCGTCACACGCCGGGTGTGCCCTTCTGTCTCTCGATCCCGCAGGTCCAGTGCCCGGCTCCATCCTTCAAGGGTCGCGTCGTACGCGAAGGCCAACTCGAGATGGGAACGCTGCAGCACCTCGAACATCTCGGCGTTGTCTATGGCGATGGCCGCCTGGGCGGCCAGGCCGTCGAGGAACTCCAGCCAGTCCGGCATTCGTGACAACGGGGTACGGTCAAAGATCTCCAGCACGCCCTTGACCTGTCCCCTGGCTATCAGCGGCACCGCAAGGTAGGCAACGAATCCCGCCTGCGCCATGGCGCTGGCCAGGCGGGCAGGGGCTTGACTGATGTCGCTGATGGAGACAATCCGTCGCTCGATCACTGCCTGTCCTGCGGGCCCGGCCCCCACCGGTATGGGATCAGTCTGGCTCGTCAGGAAGGGCACCCCGCAGCTGGCCGCGTGCTCCAGTGCCATCGTCGCAGGGCGGAACAGGAGAACCGCTGCGCCGTCCACATGCATGACCGCAGTGGCCTCTTCGGCGAGCAGCTTCAGGGTCATGCGGAGATCGAGGCTTGCGGTGATGGACCGGTCAATTGCCTGCATAGAGGTCAGGCGCTGCAACTGCCGTTCTGTCTGCTCGCGCAACGTCGTCCTGTGGATGGCCGTGGCCGCCATGTTGCCGATGGCGCCCAGGAGGCGGACCTCGTCGTTCGCGAGCGGGACATGGCGGCCGACCCACAGGGCACCGATGGTCTGCGTGCCGGCGATAAGCGGGACGCAGGCCACCGAGTGGATGCCTGCGAATCTCTCGATGTTCACCAGGTGCGGATCGGTGCGCACGTCGTCGCTCGCGTAGGGTTCTCCGGTGGCGATGACGTGCCCGCTGATCCCGGTGCCATGGGGCAGGCGGACGCCTGTCCACTCGGACCACGCCCCGGCGCCCAACTCGTGTACCGCATCGTCGGTGGTAGGATCCCGCAGCGCCAGCGAGGCCCCGTCGGCGTGCAGCAGGTCCCGCACCTGGTCCAGCACGGCAGGGATGATCTCCGCGCGGCTAGGCGCGGCGCGCATCGCGGTGGAAACCGCGGCCAGCGTGCTCAGCTCCTCGGCGCGCCGGCGCGTCTGGTCGTACAACCGCGCGTTGGCCAGCGCCTGACCGGTTGCGGCCGCAGCATGATGAGCCAGCGACAGTTCGTATTCCGAGAACTCGCGGGGCTGATTGGTCATCAACGCGACAACCCCGACCGGCTCCTTGTGGACCACCAGGGGTACAAAGACGACGGTGGAGACGTCGCGGCCCCGGAGTGCCTCGCGGATGACGGCCATACGGGGATCGGCCCTCACGTCGCGGATGGCCACCGGCCGGGTGAGATTGGCTCCGAACAGCCTCTCGAGCCCTGCCGCATCCAATGGAACATTGAGCCCATGGACAGAGAGCCGGGGATCGGTCACCTCCTCGGCGACCACGTCGAGCCGCGTGCGATCCTCGGACAGGAGCGCGGCGGCAGCGGTCGGCACATCAAAGGCCAGGACGAGTTCCCGGCACACTTGGCGCAGCAACGCACGGGGGTCCAGCGCCGAGGACGCCGCCGCGATGACGCGGTTGAGGAGCATGGTCTCGCGGATCTGGCGGCGCTGGGTCTCGTCGGCGCGCCTTCGCTCCAGCACGGCGGCGATGATCTCGGCCACAGCAACCAACAGCCGGATGTCATCGTCGGCCCATACCTTCTCCGTCCGCACCGCGTCGAACCCCAGGAACCCCACCAGGTTTCCTCCGGCGACCAGGGGTACAGCGAGCACCGAGCGGATCTCCTGCGCCTCCAGGATCTCGCGCTCGGCGCGCGCCTCCGTGGCAAGATCGGCGATGCGCGGGGCGTGGATTACCTCGCCACGGTGCAGCCGCTCCATCCACCAGGGGAAGGTCATCGTCGGGAGGCCCTGGAGCCCCTCGATCTCAGGGCTGATGCCCTCGGCGATCCACTCGTGCGTGTTGTCCATGGTGGAGCCATCTTCTGAGAGCAGGAAGAGATAGCTCCGATCCACCTGTCCGTGCTCGCCGATCCGGCGCAGCGCCTCGTTAACCGCGGCGTCAAACTCGGCGACTGTCGTGGTCGCGAAGACCTTGGAGATCGCGTCGATGCTGCTTTCTAGCTCGAGCCGGCGCTTCAGCGACTCCTCGGCCCGGACGCGGTCGGTGATGTCGAACATGTAGCCCTGGATCTGCGCCAGCTCGCCGCAATCGTCGAAGACCCCCAGGACGTTCTCCACCACCACTACCTTGGCGCCGTCGGCCCGCACCAGCTCGTTCACGAGGCCGGGTAGACGCCGTTCGGTCCGCAGCCTTCCTACAAATACCTCGCGGTCGCGCTGTGTGGGGTACAGCGAGGTGGCATTGACCGATGTGGCGTCTTCCACCGACTGGAATCCAAGGAGCCTGACAAACGCGTCGTTGCAGGCCAGGATCTGCCCGTCCACGGTCGTAAGGTAGTCGGCTGTCAGGTCGTGCTCGAAGAAGCGCCGGTACCGGGCCTCGCTCTCCCGCAGCGACTGCTCCAGCTCGCCCAGGCGCGCGCGCAGCGACTCGAGTTCGTGCTGCCCGGGGATAGGGCCATCTCGATGCCTGGTCACAGGGGTGTCACCTCCAGGATATGCCCAAATACCGTGCCTCCTAGCCCCGCCGCTCAACCCACCAGCGCCCCATCGACTTCCAACGCATTGAGATCTGCA
>DYHL01000105.1 GCA_020724185.1 Candidatus Nitrosymbiomonas sp.
CGTTTCTCCGCGAGCAGGGACGCCCGGCGCACTGCGCTGTCGAGCATCCTGGCGGTCAGCCTGCCGGTCTGGGTATTCTGGCGGCTGGGATGGTAGGAGGCGATCAGCACCACCGGCTGGCCGGCCGGCCGCGCGAGCGCGGCCTCTGCCCCGTGCGCAAACGCGGGCCGCGGATACGGCCGTTGCCATTCGAGGTCCGAGACAGCGCGTAGCACCGCGTCAAACGCGACCCGCCCCAACGCGACGATCACCCGCAGGCCGCGCAGAAGCCGGAGTTCCATAACCAGGTATCCCCGGCAAGCGTCTAGTTCCTCTGGCAGGGGTTTGTTGCCCGGAGGTGCGCAGCGGGCCGCGGAGGTGAGGTAGGCGCCGCGGAGCCGCAGCCCATCGCCGCGGTGCTCAGAGGTAGGCTGGGAGGCCAGGCCTGCCCGGTGAAGCGCCGCGGTCAAGAACTCCCCGGAGCCGTCGCCGGTGAACATGCGCCCGGTGCGGTTGGCGCCGTGCGCGGCCGGGGCGAGACCGACCAACAAAATGCGGGCGCGCCGATCCCCGCCCCCGGCCCCCGCCCGCCCCCAGTAGTCCCACGAGCCGTACCGCGGCTTGCGCAGCCGGGCCACGGCTTCCCGGTGGGCCACAAGCCGCGGGCACAGGCGGCATGCAACTATGGCGGAGTTGAGCGCGGCGAGAGAGGAGTACTGGGCCATGACCTTCCTTGACGCTAGTTTTGGCACGGACCTATAATATTCCTTGCCGTCTTCGTGGGCGGTTAGCTCAGTGGAAGAGCGCATCCTTCACACGGATGAGGCCGCAGGTTCAAAACCTGCACCGCCCACCACCCCTGGAGGTACGCAATGACTGACCCGCGCCTCGCCAAACTCGCAGAGGTATTGACCCACTACTCGCTGAAGGTGCGGCCAGGCCAACTCGTCCGCATCTCCGGCCCGGCGCTGGCCGCGCCGCTCATCGCCGAGGCATATCGCGCGGCCCTTGAGGCCGGCGCGCACGTCCACACGCGCGTGCACGTTGACGGCCTCGACGAGCTGTTCTTCAAGAGGGCGACCGACGAGCAACTGCGTTACGTCTCGCCCCTGGCCGAGCACGAGGTCGAGAAGATTGACGCCGAACTTGGGATCTGGGCGCACTACAACACCCGGTCCCTGACAGGCGTGGACCCGGCCCGCCAGGCCATCCGCCGCGAGGCCACCCGCGCCCTGAACCGGCGGTTCCTCGAGCGCGCCGCCAGCGGAGCGCTGCGCTGGTGCGGCACCCAGTACCCCACGTACGCCGATGCCCAGGACGCCGAGATGTCGCTGGCCGAGTACGAGGAGTTCGTGTTTGGCGCAGGACTGATAGACCACCCCGACCCCGTCGCGGCGTGGGAGAAGGTGCATCGGGAGCAAGAGCGCATCGTACGCCTGCTGGAGGCGAAGGACGAGATGCGCCTCGTGGGCCCGGACGTTGACCTGACCGTGCGCACGGGCGGCCGCCGGTGGATGAACGCGGCGGGCGAGCACAACTTCCCCGACGGCGAGGTCTTCACCGGACCGATTGAGAACGCCACGGCCGGCCGCGTGAGGTTCTCGTTTCCAGCCATCTACAGCGGACGCGAGGTGCACGGGATAACCCTGACCTTTGCCGAAGGGCGCGTGGTCGAGGCAACGGCGGAGAAGGGCGAGGAGTTCCTGCGCGCGATGCTGGATCTCGATGCAGGTGCCCGCGTACTCGGGGAGTTCGCCTTTGGGCTGAACTACGGCATCACCCGGTTCACGAAGAACATCCTGTTCGACGAGAAGATTGGCGGCACCGTGCACCTGGCAGTGGGCGCGGCTTACCCCGAGACCGGCGGCACCAACACGTCAGGGCTGCACTGGGACATGATCTGCGACCTGCGGGCCGAAAGCGAGGTCTGGGCCGACGGCGAGGTGATCTACCGGAACGGGTCCTTCCTGGTGTAGGGCGGGCCTCGCTAGGAGCGCTCGATGTCCTCGATTAGCTCATCGAACAGCAGGTGGGTTTCTTCGCTGACCTGATCGGCCATCTCGGCGTAGCGTTGGTGTTCCATCGCTTTGGTGTGGATGTTGTTTAGCATGTTGGCTTCGATCTCGCGCAGGAACGCGACGACGTCGCTTCGTGGGAATTCACCGAACTCCCTGTTCCGGAGCCGGCGCACGAACTCGTCGAAGTCCCGCATCTCAACCTGACAGAGCTGCTCGTAGATCTCCCAAAGCCGCTCAGTCACGACGAACCTCCAAGACAGGTTCTTGTGGCGATGTTCGCGCGCATCCCCCGTATTCCTTCATGCCCAATTGATGTTCGTCGCTGCCGCGCTTTCCCATGCACCTCCGTGCCCTGTGAACTGAACTGGTACGGGAGCGGCCGGGTTTGCTACAATGAGGTCGTTCGGGCCGGCGTAGCTCAGTGGTAGAGCAGCGCACTCGTAATGCGCAGGTCACGAGTTCGAATCTCGTCGCCGGCTCCAGATGAGATACAGAAAGGACGCGGGGTCGAAGACCGTCCTTCCCAGACGGGCCGTCGCCAAGATGGACGTGGACTTCAGGCTGGTTGCCAACCAGCTGGTCTACGGCATCCCGCCGGGATCGGCTCCTTCCTCGCGCGTAGCGAGGAACGCTTCAGCGCGTTGCCGCGTGGGGATCGGGGCAACTGCGCCGAGCCCGGTTGCGGTGATAGCACCCACGGCGTTAGCGAAGAGGGCCGCGCGCTCCGGGGTCGCGCCGCGAAGCCACTCGACCAGGAAGGCCGCGGCGAACGCATCGCCCGCGCCCGTCGCATCCAGGACATCCACCTTCCAGGCCGGGATCGTCACGGCGGCGCCCTCCGCGGAGACCACAGCGCAGCCGCCGGCTCCCATCTTCACGACGACCAGGCGTGGCCCCGCGCCGGCGAGGCGTCGGGCCACGTCCTCGACCGGCTCGTCACCGTACAGGTGGACCGCGTCCTCGGTGCTTATGAAGACGACGTCGGCCCGGGGAACGACGCTCTCCACCGCCGCCCGCGCAACGGAAAGCGGCCACAGCTTGGGCCGGATGTTGGCGTCGTAGCTCACAAGTGCGCCGCTGGCCCTCGCCCGGTCGATCGCGGCGCCCACCGCGGCGCGGCTCGACTCTGAGATGGCCTGGGAGATCCCGCTCGTGTGAAAGAGCATTGCCCCGGCTAGGTATGCGGGATCCACGTCCTCAGGGCCGAGGCGGCTCGCGGCCGACCCGGCGCGGTAGTAGGTGAAGTCGTGCCCGCCTCCCTCCTTGAGCGAGATGAAGTAGACCGCGGTGAACCCCTCGGGTTCGACGACAACGCGGGAGGCATCCACGCCCTCCCTGAGCCACAGATCGAGGAACGACCTGCCGAACTCGTCGCCGCCGACCCTGGTCACATAACCGGCCGAGGCGCCCAGTCGGGCAGCGGCCACAATGAAGTTCGAGGTGTCACCACCAAAGCCGCGGCGGAACGCGGTTACCTCGCCGAGCCTGCCGCGCTCCTCGGCCGCGAACTCGACCATCGGCTCGCCGAGGGCTACGATCTCCGGCAAACCACCCACCCCCAGATGCGCGAGGAGCGGCCTCTCGCGGCGCAGCTCCGGCTACGCATGTCCCACCGGGCCTCCCTTTCCGGCCCAGCCCAAGGCCTGTGAGATCCGCATGGCAGCCTCCCGCACACGCGGGCCCAACTCCCGCCTGATCCGCTCTAGCGTGATGCTCTTCGTGGAGCCCGACAGGCTGATGGCGCCGGCCACTGCGCCCCGGTGGTCGAGGATCGCGGCACCCACGCACCGGATTCCCTCCTCGTTCTCCACGTTGTCGATGGCGTACCCCCGCGTGCGCGTGGCGGCGAGCTCGACCATCATCTGCTCGGGCTCTGTGATCGTCCTGGGAGTCCGGCGGGGCATGTCAACCGCGCGGAGGATTCCCCGCACAGTATCAGGAGGCATGCAGGCGAGCATGGCCTTGCCCAGAGACGTGCAGTGGGCAGGCATTATCCTCCCTATGGCCGAGGCCATTCGGAACGGCCCCGGCGGCTCAGCTTTCTCGATGTAGACGACCTGCCCCCGTTCCAGGACTCCGACGTGCACGGTCTGTCCGGTCTGATCGCGTAGATCGAGCACGTGCGGCCTGCTGGCGGCGCGCAACTCGGTTTGCTCAAGCCGCTGCGCCGCGAGCCAGAGGATGCGCGACCCTATCACGAATCTTCCGTCGGTCGCCGCGACGGCCCCGTGGCTGCCGAGCGTGCTCAGCAGGCGGTACACTGTGGGCCTGGGCAGCGAGACCAGCGAACCGATCTCCTTCACCGTAAGGGGACGGCCTGCCCGGCCCATCGCCTCGAGGATGGCCATCGCACGCTCGACAGACTGGACGGAGTTGCGCGTCATCGCGTTACCTCACAGCGGCTGCGGGGCGTCCATGCCGGCTTCGGCGGCGAGGCGCTCCGTCGCCTCGACCACGTGGTCCGGCAGCGGGATGCCGTTCCGCGAATAATCCAGCATACTCAAGTGTTCTCTCTCGCCGGGCAGGTAGACACGATCATACCCCTCGGCAGGAGGCAGGGACCTGACCTCCCTGATCAAGTTGTCCACGCGCGCCGCGAACTTCGCCTTCGGGCCGAAAGCCTCGACCGACAGCGCCAGCATGAGGTGGCCAACTCCCTGGGGGCGGTCTAGTTGCTCGTAGAGAGGCGCGATCGCCGGCCCTGAGAGGGCTCCGGTGAGCAACCCCGCGAGCACGTCGATCATGAACGAGACTCCCGACCCCTTCGGACCCCCAAACGGCAACAGCGCCCCGCAGAGGGCCGCCGCGGGATCCGTCGTGGCTCGCCCCTTCGAGTCCAGCGCCCATCCGGACTCGATCTGCTCTCCGCGCGCCTCCGCGGCCTGGATCCGGCTGTGCGGGACGACGCTTGTGGCCATGTCCAGGACCAGCGGAGGCTCCTCCCCGGCAGGGACGCCGATCGCCAGGGGATTTGTGCCGAGGTACTTGGTGCGTGCCCCCCAGGGGGCGACCTGGGAGTCGGCGTTGCTGATCGCCACACCGACCATTCCAAGGGCGACCGCCCGCATTGCCAGCCAGGCCAACATGCCGCAATGGTTGCTGTTGCGGACGCCGACGAAGCCGGCGCCGTGAGCGGCGGCGCGATCCGCGGCCAGATCCATCGCCCTCGCCGCCATCGCGATGCCGAACCCTGCTCCCGCGTCTACCACGGCCACCGGACCGGTGTCTGCGACCACGGACAGCGAGGCGTCGGCGTTGATCGAACCGGCCCGAAGCCGCGTGACGTAGATCCCCGCACGGAGCACCCCGTGCGTGTGTACGCCACGGAGGTCGGCGGCGACGAGGCCTTCGGTGACGAGCCCGGCGTCCTCTGGCCGCGCGCCTGTCCGCTCGAGCGCTGAAGCCACGAACTCGTGGAGTGCTGATGCTGCAAAGCGCCTGCTCATTCTGCCCGTATCCTCCTCAGCCATCCGCGCGCTCAATCCATCCACGCCCCGCCGTTCACGTCGAGGGTCTCGCCGGTTATGAACCCCGCCTCGTTCGACGCGAGGAACGCCACCGCCGCGGCCACCTCATCTACTGAGCCCAACCTGCCCAGCGGGATGCCCGCCAGGATAGCCGCGCGCTTCTCTGCCGGCCACTCGGCGCTCATCTCGGTCTCGACCGCGTGCGGGGCCACGGCGTTGACCGTGATGCCCGCCGGAGCCAGTTCGCGGGCGAGCGACTTGGTGAGCGCGATGACGCCCGCCTTGGACGGCCCGTAGCCCGGGGCCGAGGCAATGTCGCCCATCTTTCCGGCGATGGAGGTGATGCTGATTATCCTACCCCATCCAGCCTCCCGAAGGAGCGGCACCGCGGCCTTGCAGCAGTAGAAGGCGCCCGTCAGGTTGACGGCGATCACGCGGTGCCAATCGTCGAGGCTCATTGATTCCAGGCTTCCCCTGCGGATGATGCCGGCGTTGTTCACCAGGATCTCAAGGCCGCCGAACTCGGAGCGCGCGGTCTCGACCATGCGCACCACGGCGTCCCAGTCCGAAACGTCGGCGGCCGCGCCGACCGCGCGCAGGCCGCGCCTCCTGAGTTCCTCCACCGTCGCGTTGGCAGCCCTGGCGTCCACGTCGCTGGCGAGCACCGCTGCACCCTCGGAGGCCAGGCGCAGCGCGATCGCACGGCCGATTCCCCTACCCGCGCCGGTGACTATTGCCCTACGCCCACTGAGCCTCATGACAGCCCCTTCCCGCTCGCCCCCGGCACGAGCAGGGACTTGATCGCGCGCCCCTCCGCCTGGGCCTCGAATGCCTCCTGCCAGCGCTGTAGCGGAACCTCCATTGAGATGAGCGGCCGCGCCCTCACCCGGCCCGAGCCCAGCAGTCGAAGCCCGGTGATCCAACTGGTGTGCCGGCTGCTGAAGGAGAACTGCACCTCCAACCCCTTGAACACGGCCACATCCCATGGAAACTGCACGGCAGGCCGGCCGGTAACACCCAGCACGCCGATCCTCCCGAGCCTGCGCACGAGGTGCGGCAGCAGCTCCACGGCCGCAGGGGAGCCCGAGGTCTCGATCGCGAGGTCGGCGCCCACGCCACCGGTCGCCGCCATCACCCGCTCCACGAGATCCTCCTCGGCGACGTTGACGACGGCGTCCGCTCCGGTCGCCGTCGCGACGGGGAGCCGCAGCGGAAGGTCGGCCGGCGTGCCGCCGACGACCATCGGCCCTGCGCCCGAAGCCCGCGCCACCTGGAGGCAGAGCAGGCCGATCGGCCCGGGCCCGGTGATCACCACGCTCTCACCGGCGCGCACCCCGGCGCGCTCCATCACCGCGTGGACGGCGATCGCCGTGGGCTCGCTGAGCGCCGCCTCCTCGAGGCTCAGTCCATCCGGTATCCGGTGGAGCAGCCCGGCGGGCATGACGACGTAGTCGGCGAAGGCGCCGTCCCGGCCGATGCCGGCGGCCCGCTTGTCCGGGCAGATGTGCCGATTGCCACTGCGGCATAGGAAGCAGTCGCCGCAGCTCCCGGTGCTGGTCTCGGAGACCACGCGGTCCCCGACGACGTATCCCGTCACTCCCTCGCCGAGCGCGCTCACCGTTCCGGAGAACTCATGGCCCAGCACAACCGGCGGCCAGTAGGGATGCGCGTCGCGCCAGATGTGGAGGTCGCTCCCGCAGATCGCCGCTGCGCTGATCCGGATCTTCACCTCGCCGGGCCCAGGCGCTGGTTCCTCCACCTCGCGCAACTCCACGAGCCCCTTGCCGCGTCCGACCTTCACGACGCCCAGCATTTGCAGCACCTCCGCTCCCTACTGCTTCACCGCGCCTGCGGTCAGCCCGGTAACCAGCCACTGCTGCATGAGCAGGTAGAGAACGATCCCCGGAAACCCTCCCAGAAGCGCGCCCGCCATCAACTCGGGCCAGGCGACGTAGAACTCCTGAACGGTCCGCGCGATCGCGAGCGTGACCGTCACCATCCCCTCGCTGTGCGTCAGGGTCGCTACCCACAGCAGGTCTCCCCATGCCAGCAGGAAGGCGAAGAGCATGGTGGCCACGATTCCCGGCCGCACTAGCGGCAGCACTATCCGAAAGAAGATCGCGAACCTGCCACACCCGTCCACGGTCGCGGCCTCGTCGAGCTCGGTCGGGATCCCATCTATGAACCCCTTGAGCATCCAGGTGGCGAACGGCAGGCAGATCGTCAAGAAGGCGATGATGAGCCCTGTGCGGGTGTCGTAGAGACCTAGCTCCGAGAGGATCCGGAAGTAGGGCCCTACCACCAGGACCCCGGGAAGCATCTGCGTGGTGAGTACGAAGCCCATCAGGAGCCCTCGGCCGCGCAACGGGAAGCGCGAAAAGCCGTAACCCGCCATCGCTCCCAGCAGGGTCGAGATCAGGGCGGTCGTGACCGAGATGATCGTGCTGTTGAGGAAGTAGGTCGCATAGTTCTTCCTGACCCACATCGTGGTGTAGGCCTCGATCGTCGCGCGCTCCGGCAGCCAGATCACGGGGATGCGCAGCGCCTCGGTCTCCGACTTGAGCGAGGTCAGGATCATCCAGAGGAACGGGAAGAAGACGAAAACGCCCACCAGGGCGGCAAAGATGTACACGCCAAAGAGCACCAGCCGCGAGCGGCTGTACAGGATCGGCGAGTCGATCATCACAGACGATACCCCGTGCCCTTTACCTCACAGTTCCCGCGGCCCCGGCGTCCGCTACTCCTGCCGGACGATCATCCTCACGTACGGAATCGACACGAGGAGCAGCAGCCCTGTCATGGCAATCGCCATCGCGGACGCGTACTCGAACTTGAAGAACTGGAAGTACTGCTTGAACACCTGCGTGGAGAGGACCTCGGTCATCGTGCCGGGCCCTCCGCCGGTCATCGCCTGCACGAGTCCGAACCGGCGGGTCTCCCAGATCGTGTCCAGGGCCAGGGCCACGATCATTACTCGCCTGAGCCCGGGCAGCGTCACGTGCCTGAATCGCCTCACCGTCCCGGCCCCATCTATGGCGGCCGCCTCGTACAGCTCCGTGGGAATGCGCTGCAGCCCCGCGAGGAAGATGATCATCACGAAGGGAAACCCGCGCCAGACGTTCGCCAGAATGACACTGGGCATGACGAGCCGCGGGTCTGTCAGCCACTCCATCGGGTTGGCGATGGCCCCGATGCGGAGCAGCGCATCGTTCAGTACCCCGTAGAGAGGGTTGAGTGTAACTACTCAGGTAGCCCCACCATGGCGCTGCCTTTGACTGGAGAGTAGTCTAC
>DYHL01000106.1 GCA_020724185.1 Candidatus Nitrosymbiomonas sp.
TGTCCTTCGACACGACCTTCTCCTCGACGAACGAGCCCATCGCGGTATTGGTCCAGGAGTCGCTCCGGCTGATCGGGATCAACGCGACGATCAACAAGATTCCGGGCGCAGTGTACCGAGCGGCGCTGCTTCGCAAGGACATGCCGCTCTTCATCAACGGGTTCGGCGGATGGCTGAACTACCCCGAGTACTTCTTCCTGTGGGCCTACCATGGACAGAACGCCACCTTCAACACCAGCTCGTACCAGAACCCCGAGATGGACAGGCTGATTGAGGCCGCGCGAACCGAGAGCGACCCGAAAAGGTACGCCGAGCTGGTGCGCGCGTTCACCCAGCTTGCGCTTGCGGAAGTGCCCAGGGTGCCGATGTTCCAACCCGTCATGGAAGTCACGATGCAGAAGAACATATCGGGCTACGTCTACTGGTTCCACCGTCAGCTGGACTTCCGGTCGCTCGTCAAGAACTGATTCGGTACAATAAGCCTGCAACCGCGTAGGGAGGGCGCGCCAGCGCCCTCCCCAACGGACCCGCGGGCAACGAGGCGCGTCCATGCTCAGAATGATAGGCAGGCGCTTGGCCGCCGCGCTCCCAGGCGTCATCGGCGTGATCGTGGTGACCTTTCTGTTGAACAGGGCCCTGCCCGGCGATCCGGCGGCGTACTTCGCCGGGCCCGCGGCCACGCCCCGGGCCATCGAGGAGATCCGCGTCAAGCTCGGGTTGGACAAGAGTCTGCCCGAGCAGTTCGGACTCTACGTGCGGGATCTCGTCCGAGGCGATCTGGGCACCTCACTAACCACTGGGCAGCCGGTGGTCGCGGACCTGCGCGCGCGACTGCCTGCCTCGCTCGAGCTCACGCTGTGCGGGCTGCTGCTGGCAATAGCCGTGGGCGTGCCTCTCGGCATCTTTGCCGCCACGCGTCCGGGGTCATGGGCGGACCACATTGCCCGCGTCCTGATGACGATGGGCAACTCCATGCCGGTGTTCTTTTCCGCGCTGCTACTGGTGTACGTGTTCTACTACCTGCTCGGATGGGCGCCGGCCCCGCTGGGCCGCCTCGACGCGTTCACGCCGCCGCCCGGGTCGGTCACCGGGTCTTTTCTTGTAGACAGTCTACTGATGCGGGACGGCACGGTCTTCCTGGCGGCGGCTAAGCAGCTCGTGCTGCCCACCGCGACGCTGGGGCTGGCGGCGCTGGCCCCGATCGCCCGGATCACGCGCGCCGCGATGCTGGGCGTGCTGGCGAGCGACTATGTGCGCACTGCCCGCGCAGGCGGGCTGGCCCCCCGCACCGTCCTGTACGTATACGCCCTCCGCAATGCGCTGCTGCCCGTGGTCACGGCGCTGGGCATCGTGTTCGCCTTCCTGCTGGGCGTCAACGTGGTCGTTGAGAAGATCTACGCCTGGCCGGGGATCGGCTCGTACGCCCTGGAGGCGGTCATGACCTCCGACTACGCGCCGGTCCAGGGATTCGTCCTCACGATGGCGATGATCTACGTCGCGCTGAACCTCCTGATTGACATCCTCTACGGCGTGATAGACCCGCGGGTGCGGATAGAGACATGAGCGCGCCCGCTTCCGGCGCCGGATTCGCGTTGCGGCAGGCTCTTCGACACGGCCGGCACCTGCTGGCCGAGAATCCGCTCTCGCTCGTCGCGTTCGTGATGATGGTCAGCTTCCTGGGACTGGCCCTCCTCGGCCAATGGATCGTCCCGTTCGATCCCCTGGCAAGCGACGCCACGGCGCAACTGCAGGCCCCCTCGCGGGTCCACTGGTTCGGCACCGACCAGGTGGGCCGGGACATACTGAGCCGGGTGGTCGTGGCCACACGGCTCGACCTGGCCATCTCGGCGTCGGCCGTAGTACTGTCGTTTGCCGCGGGGAGCGTGGCCGGCGCCTGCGCCGGGTTCTACGGCGGCTGGCTCGAGCGCATCACGTCGCGCGTTGTGGACACGATCATGGCGTTCCCGCTGTTCGTTCTCGCGATGGGCATCATCGTGGCGGTCGGGACCACGCTTACCAACATCATCATCACGATCGCGGTGATAAACTTCCCCTCCTATGCCCGGATGGCGCGCGCCGAGGTGAACGTCCGGCGGGAGGCCGGGTACGTTGAAGCGGCCCGTCTTGCCGGCAACAGCCCAGGCCGGATTCTCGCCCTCCACGTTTACCCGAACTGCCTGCCGCCTTTGATCGTGCAGGCATCCATGAACATGGGGTGGGCGATGCTGAGCGTCGCCGGCCTGTCGTTCATTGGGCTAGGCGTGCGGCCGCCCACGCCGGAATGGGGGATCATGGTTTCGGAGGGGGCGGCGTTCATGATCTCCGGCGAGTGGTGGGCGGCGTTCTTCCCAGGCCTGGCGTTGATGCTCGCCGTGCTGACCTTCAACCTGCTCGGCGACGCGCTGCGGGATCTTGTGGACCCGAGGCGCCGGACATGACCGGGGAGGCGGGCGCGCTGCTCGTGGTCGAGGATCTGTCCATCGAGTTCCGGACGCGGGAAGGCATCGTCAGGGCGCTCGAGCGAGCCAGTTTCACCGTGGGACAGGCTGAGACCGTGGGCGTGGTGGGGGAGAGCGGCTCGGGCAAGACCATCACGGCGCACGCGGTCATGGGCGTCCTTCATCCTGCCGGCAGGGTCACGGGCGGTAGCGTGCGCTTCCGCGGCGCCGACCTGCTGGCACTGGGAGAGGAGGAACGCCGCGGGTACTGCGGCCGGGAGATGGCGATCGCCTTCCAGAACGCCCGGGCCGCTCTCAACCCTATCCGCCCCGTGGGCCGGCAGATTGAGGACGTGCTTCTGCGCCACACGGACCTCGGCCGATCCGCGGCCAGAGATCGGGCCCTGGAGCTCTTTGCGCGGGTGCAGATCCCAGATCCTCCCCGCCTCCACGGGGCCTATCCGTTTGAGCTCTCCGGCGGGATGTGCCAGCGCGTGATGATCGCCCTGGCCGTGGCCGGATCTCCGGCCCTGCTGATCGCCGACGAGCCGGCCACCGGTTTGGACGTGGCCACGCAGTGCGCGGTCCTTGAACTGATCGAGGAACTGGCGCACGAGAACCGGATGGCCATGCTGCTCATCTCCCACGATCTCGGTCTGGTAGGGGAGCGCGCCGACCGCGTCGTGGTCATGCACGCCGGGCACGTGGTAGAGATTGCGCCGTCGGCCGAGCTCTTCGCCGCACCGCGGCACCCCTATACCGCGCGACTCCTTGCCACGACCCCACATCCGGATTCGCGGCTCGCGGATCTGCGGCCCATCCCGGGCAGCGTGCCCGACCTACGGGAGGCGCTGCCGCCGTGTCGCTACAGGTATCGCTGCGAGCGAGCCGCGCCCGAGTGCGACGAGCCGCCGCTGCCGCGCGTGGAGATCACCCCGGGCCACTTCGTGGCCTGCAGGAGGCCGCTGTGAGCGGTCCCCTGCTGGCAGTGCGTGAGGCGCGCAAGCGGTTCCCGGTGCGCGGGACCCGCCGGTGGGTCCACGCGGTGGACGGCGTCAACTTCACGATCGAGGCCGGAGAGTGCCTGGGGCTGGTCGGCGAGTCGGGCTGCGGGAAATCCACGCTGGTCCGGCTGGTCGCCCGGCTGCTCGAGCCCACCGCGGGCCAGATCCTGCTGGATGGTCAGGAGATCGGCTCGGTGCCGGTGACGGAGTTCGCGCGTGGGCCCCTGCGAGCGGCGATCCAGATGGTGTTTCAGGATCCGGCGGACAGTCTCAACCCACGCTTCACCGCCTTCGACACCATCGCCGATCCCCTGGCTCGTCTGGGTGGAGTGAAGGACCGCCGCACACAGGCGGAGCGGGTCGCCGCCGTGGCAGACCTGGTGCGCCTGCCCGATGAACTGCTGGGGAGGCTGCCCCACCAGCTCTCGGGCGGCCAGCAGCAGCGGGTGGGGATTGCCCGGGCGATCGCGCTCTCTCCCAAACTGTTGATCCTGGACGAGCCGACCTCGGCGCTGGACGTGTCCGTGCAGGCGGTGATCCTGCACCTGCTCGTGGAACTGCGCGAGCGTTTGGGGATGACCTACCTGTTCGTCTCGCACGACCTCAATCTAGTGCGGTTGATCAGCGATCGGGTGCTGGTCATGTACTCGGGGGTGATCGTCGAGAGCGGGCCGGCAGGCGAGGTCTTTACGCATCCCTATCACCCCTACACGCGCGCGCTCATCTCGGCCATCCCCGTGGCCGATCCAGGAGGGCGGCGGGAGCGTATCCGCCTGATCGGCGAGCCCCAGAGCCCGGTGGATCCCCGGCCCACGGTCTGCCGGTTCTACGGGCGCTGCCCTGAGAGATTCGACCGCTGCTTGCGCGAGATGCCGGCGCTAAGGGCCATGGGGACTTCCCATGAGGTCGCATGCCACCGCTACGAAGGAGGATCAAGATGACAGTGGACATCGCTGCTGCCAACCGCGAGGCGCTCTCGCGCCTGTGCGCGGCGCGCCCAGCATGGACGGGAGTACGGCCTGCCCGCGAGGCAGTTGGCCTGGAAGGCCGCGCGCTGCTCCACGCGGGACCTCCCATCGAGTGGGAGCGGATGTGCGGCCCGATGCAGGGCGCCGTAATCGGCGCGATCCTCTTCGAGGGATGGGCAGGTGAGCCCGCGGACGCGGAGCGCCTGGCGGCGTCCGGCAGGGTCACGTTCGCTCCCTGCCACTCGCGCGGCGCCGTGGGCCCGATGGCCGGGATCATCTCGCCCAGCATGCCCCTGCTGGTCGTTGAGGATCCGGTGCATGGGACCACCGCGTGCTCCATCATCGCCGACGGCCCGTGGGGATGGCAGTTGCGCTTCGGGGCGCACGCGCCCGAGACGATCAAGGGCCTGGTCTGGTTGCGCGACGTGGCCGCGCCCGCCTTTGGGGTCATCCTCGAGAAGGAAGGCCCGCTCGAGCTGGCCACGATCATGGCCAAGGCGCTCACGATGGGCGACGAGATGCACATGCGCAACCTGGGCGCCACGTGCCTGCTGATCCGGGCGCTGGCCGGGCCGATCGCGCGGGTCGTGGCAGACCCGGGACAACGCGACGCCATCATGGCGTTCGTGGCCCGCAACAACGATCAGCTCTTCCTTACCTGGGCCATGTCGGCCGCGAAGGCCGCTGCGCGCGCCATCGAGGGCATCCGCGGGTCCACGGTGGTCTCCACCATGGCCCGCAACGGCGTGGAGTTCGGGATTCGGGTGGCCGGATTGGGCGACCGGTGGTTCACCGGTCCGGCCAGCATCGTGGAGGGGCTCTACTTCCCGGGGTTCGGACCTGGGGACGCCAACCCTGACATCGGCGATTCCGCCATCATGGAGGTATACGGCCTGGGAGGCATGGCGATGGCCGCCTCGCCGGCGGTGCTGAGCATCGTGGGCGGTAAGTCGTTTGCCGAGGCCACGAACACCACCAGGCGAATGGCCGAGATCTGCGTCGGGGCCAATCCGCTTTTTGCCATCGCGGCACTGGACGGGGAGGGAGCGCCCACCGGCATTGACATCCGAAAAGTGGTGCGGACCAGCGTTGCCCCGACAATCAACACGGCCGTTGCCCACCGGGATCCCAAGGCAGGTCGCATGATCGGCGCGGGCATGGCCACGCCTCCGCTGGAGCCGTTCTCCGACGCACTGGTGGCGTTAGCGGAGGAGTACGCTGGCTGACCCGCGTTGAAGCCACGGCCTGCCCGTGCTATCGTGGTGGGCGTGGTAGAGGCGGCAACGGTAGAAGAGATCATCACGGTCTGGGACCCCAAGGCGGCGGTCCTGCGCAAGCGTGCGGCTCCCGTTGGAAAGGTGACGCGGGAGATTCAGCGGCTCATCGAGACGATGCTGAAGGCCATGCGCGCCGCCAACGGTCTGGGCCTGGCTGCGCCGCAACTGGGCGAGGGCGTGCGCGTGATGGTCGCGCACGTGGAGGACCGCACCGTGACGCTGGTTAATCCAGAGGTGATCCGCTCCTCCGGCGAGGAGACGGCCGCCGAGGCCTGCCTCTCCATTCCCGGCATGTACGGGGATGTTCCCCGGGCAGCGGCGATATCGGTGCGGGGCAAGAACCGCCGCGGGCGCCGGGGCACGATCGAGGCCACCGGGCTGTTGGCGCGCGTTCTGCAGCACGAGATTGACCACCTCGACGGCATCCTGTTTCTCGACCGGGTCCGCGATCCCAGCACCATTGGAAGCGTGACCGCCCCAGGCGAGGCCGCCCCGGCGGCCGAGTGACCGTGGGCCGACCGGACTCCCTCCGGGCGGTGTTCCTGGGCACCCCAGCCTTCGCGCTCCCCTCGCTGAACGCGGTCGCCCGAACCCTGACCGTGGTTGGTGTCGTTACCCAGCCCGACCGCCCCTCAGGCCGGGGCCGGGTTCCAGCCCCGCCCCCGGTAGCGGTGGCGGCGCGAGAGATGGGACTGCGGCTGTTCCAGCCCGAGAGCCTGAGGTCGGCGGAGGCGCTGGCAGAGCTGTCCAGGCTGCGGCCAGACCTCCTGGTGACGGTGGCGTACGGCCGGCTCGTGCCGGCGGCGCGCTCGCGCTCCCGCCGATGGGCTGCATAAACCTCCACCCATCACTGCTCCCGGAATACCGGGGGGCATCGCCGATCCAACGGGCGATTGCCGATGGCGCGACCGCCACCGGCGTTACCGTGATGTACCTGACCGAGGAGCTCGATGCCGGCGACATCATCCTCCAGCGGCGGGTCGCCATTGGGCCCGAGGAGACCGCCGGCGAACTCGAGGCGCGCCTGGCCCAGGAGGGCGCCGCTCTGCTCCTTCTGGCCGTCGGTCAGATCGCCCGGGGTGAGGCTCCCCGCCGCGCACAGGACCACGCGCGCGCGACCTATGCGGGAAAGCTCTCGAAGGCCGACGGCGCCATTCTGTGGACGCGCCCGGCCCAGACCCTGGTCAACCTGGCGCGCGCCATGAACCCCTGGCCGTGCGCCCACACGACTTGGCACGGCGGCGTGCTAAAGGTCTGGCGGGCGCGGCTGGCAGATGGGCAGGGACCTCCAGGGCAGGTGCTGGAGGCAGGGGAAGCCGGAATCAGGGTCGCCGCGGGCGAGGGCGCCGTGGCGCTCATCGAGGTGCAGCCCGAGGGAGGCCGCCGCATGCCTGCATCGGCGTTTGCGCGCGGTCATCGCATCACCGCGGGCGATCGGTTGGGCGAAATCGAGGCTCCATCGGGGCCGGCGTCCGATCCGGCGCACCCTTTGTGATAAAATGAAGGGTGAGGTTCCAAAGGGGGAAGCGCATGTTCTTCGCTGACGGTACGTTCCTGATTCTGATACCCGCCCTGGTGCTGGCGGCGTACGCCCAGTTCAAGGTCCGGAGCACCTTCCGGCGGTTCAGCCAGGTGCGTACCGCGGGCGGTCGCACCGGCGCCGAGGTGGCGGCGGAGTTGCTGCGGCGCCGCGGCCTGCGCCATGTGAAGATTGAGCCGGTGGAGGGCATGCTGGCCGACCACTACGATCCCAGGACCCAGACGCTGCGGCTCTCCCCCGAGGTGTACGGGAGCGACTCGATCGCCGCCGTCGGCGTGGCGGCGCACGAGTGCGGCCACGCGCTGCAGCACCACGAGAAGTACGCCCCGCTGGCCCTGCGGACCGCGATCGTGCCCGTGGCGAGTATCGGCTCCAACGCGGCGTGGATCCTATTCATGATCGGCATGTTTACGAGCAGCCGCCCATTGATGGACCTGGGCATCCTGCTGTTTCTAGGTTACATTGCGTTCGCGCTGGTCACGCTGCCGGTGGAGTTTGACGCCAGCCGCCGGGCCGTGGCCGTGCTGCAGGGAGAGGGATTAGTGATGCCCCGCGAGGCCGACGGAGCCCGCGCCGTGCTGAACGCGGCCGCGCTGACCTACGTGGCCGCCGCTGCGATGGCGGTCATGCAGCTCGTGCGCCTGGTCCTGTTGCGCAACATGCGTGACGAGTAGGCCCGCAGTCCCTGCGCCGTCTTCCGCGCGCGAGGCCGCCTTCGCCGTGCTGTACCGCGCGGAGGCGGCCGACGCATTTGCCAGCACGCTGCTGTTCCAGACCCTTGCCCGCTCGTCGTTGTCCGATGCCGATCGGGCGCTGGCCACGACCGTCGTGCTGGGGGTGCTACGCCACCGCGCGCGCCTCGACCACGCGCTGGAGGGCTTGCTGACGCGGCCCCTGGAGGGGCTGCCGGCTGCCATTCGGACAGTACTGCGCATGGGCGCCTTCGAGGTTCTGGACCTCGACCGCGTGCCCGCCCCTGCCGCCGTGAACGAGGCCGTGGTCCTGGCCCGCAGGCACGGGCACGCCGGGACCGCGGGGCTGGTGAACGCGGTGCTGAGGCGTCTCGTCGCCCAAGGTCCGGCGCCGCTGCCAGACCCTGGCTCGGACCCGATAGGACACCTCTCCGTGGTGCACTCGCATCCCCGCTGGCTGGTGACCCGCTGGGTGACGAGGTGGGGGATGGAAGAGGCGCGGGCCCTGATGGCGGCCAACGCGCGCCCGGCACCGGCGACCCTGCGCGTGAACACCCTGCTAGCGACGCAGGCCGAGCTGATTGATCTGCTCCGTGCACGCGGGCTGGGCGCCGATCCCGGAATGGTGCCCGAGGCGGTCCGCGTCCAGGGTTCGCTCACCGGGCGCCTGCCGCTGTACGATCAAGGATTGTGTGGTCCCCAAGATGAGGGCGCCATGCTCGTGGTCCGCGCCCTCG
>DYHL01000107.1 GCA_020724185.1 Candidatus Nitrosymbiomonas sp.
CCATCGTACCTCGCGGCGCGTTAGAGACTAACTGGAGCGAAGTGGATACGCACTTTCGACGATAGGCCGATCAGGGAAAATCCCAACAGCGCGTGGCAGGTATCTGTGTTTTTGACAATCAAGCCATATCCCAGGAAATCCGGCCAGTACTATATCTGGACTACAGCTGGAAACAGGCTATCTCCAAGCGGCCAAATCCTTTCCCACGGAAAGCCGGGTGAGTTTGTACCGAATGCACCAGCGTTCCCTCTGGATCAATGGGTCCGGGTTCGAATCGAGGTTACGATAAACAGAGAGATTCTCACGTTTCAAGACGGAGTACTAGCATCGAAAGCTCTGCTGCACCCGGAGGCAAGACTCGGAACGGTCGGGGGTCACTGGGGGCTCTACGCTTCGTAAGAACTAACTAGGGCGATACTCATGAATGACAACATCGTACTTGAAGTGTTCCGCTAAGGGGGCCTGTAAGGTCGGGCATTGAGGGTTTGTCCAATCACTGCGGCCTAATGATAACTTCTCCACGAAGCCGGGTCATCTTTGGGATAGGGTACTACTCACGAAAGCCTCGAAGTTTGCCTCCGCCACCAGCGCCACGACGCTCCCGCCGAAGCCGGCTCCGGTCAGGCGCGCGCCCAGCGCTCCGTTCTCCACTGCCAGAGCCACAAGCCGGTCGAGTTCCACCGTCGACACCTCGTAGTCTTCCCTCAGCGACCGGTGCGACTCGATCATCAAGCGCCCGAACGTCCGCACATCCCCTGATCGCAGGGCTTCAACTCCTGCCAGGACCCGGGCGTCCTCCGTGACGACGTGCCGGACCCGTCGTCCGAGCGGCTCGGGCAACAGGGCGATCCGCTCCAGGTCCCCGGGAGTGAGATCGCGCAGCGCGCGGACGCCCAGGCGCGCCGCTGCTTCTTCGCACTCGGCGCGGCGCCGGTTGTAGCCGGCCTCCGCCAGCCGGCGGGGGACACCCGAGTCCACCACCACAAACCGATACCCCGCGGGGATGGGAACCCACTCATGCTGGAGACTGCGCGCATCCAGGAATAGGGCCTGGCCTGCCCTGCCCAACGACGCGACGACCTGGTCCATCACGCCGCAGCGCACGCCAACATACTCCACCTCGGCCCGGTGGGCGATCAGGGCGAGCCGCAGGTCGTCCAGAGGGATCTCGTACAAGGTCCGGAGCGCGCGCAGGACGGCGATCTCAAGGGCGGCGGAGCTGGCCAGCCCGGCGCCGGGCGGCACGCCGCGCTGGATGCGGAACCTTGCGCCCGGCACCTCGATCCCCTCTTGAGCAAGGGCCCACACGCAGCCTGCGATGTAGTCCAGCCAGGTGCCTTCGCGCGGTCGCCCCAGCTCTAGCACCAACCGCTCATCGAAGATCTCAGCGTACGCTTCCACCATGCCCTCGGCCCGCGCGGCGAACACTCGCGTGACCTGCCCGAGTGGCATCGGCAGGACGAACCCTTCGTTGTAGTCGGTGTGCTCGCCCAGCAGGTTGACCCGACCCGGGGCCTCCGCGCAGACCTCTGAAGGTCCGCTCACCACAGGAGGGTTGTTCATGTCGGGAGGGCCGTTCACGCCCGCGGGCCGTTCACGGTTCCACCTGCCGGAGCGCCCGGGCCGCATCCTCCGGCAGAACGTCCACCGTGTAAGTCCCGGCCCCGAGCTCGGTTCCGGCCAGGTACTTCAGCCGGTCCGCTCCGCGCATGACGGGATAGAACTCCACGTGGAAGTGGAAGTGAGCCTCCTCGCCCTTCGGCGCGGCGTGCAGCACCATCACATAGGGGAAGGGTCGCGCGAAGAGCGCGTCGTACCGCGACACAACTCTTCCCAATGTCCTCGCCACAGCAGTGACCTCGGCGTCCTCGAAGGTCCACGGCCCGGGCTGGGCGCGCTTCGGGACGACCCAGACCTCGTAGGGAAACCGCGCGAACGGCGGCACGATCACTGCTGCGGCATCGTCCTCCTCCACGATGTACCTGCTGCCGACCTGCGCCAGGAGGTTCTGCAAAACCGGCCCCCGGCGGAACGCGGCGACCTCTGCCTGGAGCACGGGCGGGACGAACGGATACGCGTAGATCTGCCCGTGGGGATGGTGCAACGTGACGCCCACGGCTTCACCGCGGTTCTCGAAGGGCATCACGAACCGGACGCCCTCACGCTCGCACAGCTCGCGATACCGCTGGGCCCACACCCGCACCAGCAACTCGCGGCGCTCCTGCGCAAGCGTGCCGAGACTCCCGGTGTGCTCAGGAGTGTAGACGACGACCTCGCACGCTCCCGCGGCCTGCGCGGTTTCCCCCGGGATCTCCGGCAGCGGGCCCGGCTGATCCGCGAACGCGGGAAACCGGTTTTCGAAGACGGCGACCTCGAAATCCTCAAAGGGGATCTCAGTCGGCGGTCCGCCCGGCCGCGTGGGGCAGAGCGGGCAGAACTCCGCCGGCGGCAGAAACGCCCGCTCCTGGCGGCCGGCAGCGTAGGCGACCCATTCCATCCGCAGCGGATGCCAGCGCAGGTGAGAAAGGTTCTCAGTTATGCTCGGCCCCTCGGCCAGCGGTGGGAGCACGTAGGCGGTAGTGCCGTAGAGCAGCAGGCGGCGGCCGTCGGCTTTGCGGTGGGCCCACGTCTTCACGGTCACTCCAAATCCAGATGGTCCCGGATGGCCTGCTGCACCTGCCGGCGCAAAGAGGGATCTGTCAGGTACCCCGCGAGATCCTTCAGCCGGGTCTTTGAGATGGTTCGCATCTGATGGGCCATGATGATGGAATCCTGGGGCTGTCCTGCTTCACCTCCGGGCAGCAATACCTCAGCCGGGTAGAGGCGCCGCTGGGTTGAGGTCAGCGGGAGAACCGTCACGTTGGGCATCGCCTGGTTGAACGCCTCGTTGCTCACGATGAGCACCGGGCGAGTTCCCCGCTGCTCTGACCCGCGTACGGGATTGAGATCGGCCTCTGCGACCGCCCATTTCAGCGGGCTGATCACGCAGTCCCCCCAGCGGTTTCGGCGTCGGCGTCCATGAACGCATCTTCGATCTCTCCCAGGTCTCGCATGAAGAGGGGGTCTTGCGCGGCCTGCTTCCAGGCGGCTGCCGTCAACTGCCGCTGCAACTCCTTGAGTTCCCTTCTCAGCGCCCGATCCACCAGGGCGTTCTTGCTTGGTGCGGCACCGCGCGCAACCACCTCGCTCAATGCCGTGAGCACATCCTCCCGGAGGTTGAATGTGGCCTTTCTAGATTTCCCGCCCATTGTGTCTCCCTTCGGCGAGGGTATTCCTAATCATTATGGTAGAATATGCTTCCAGAAAGAGCAAGGGGGAGATCAAGCAAGGCTGCTGGTTCGATCCCGTCACCCCACCCGGAACCGCTCCACTGCCTCCCGGTTCAGCTCAACGCCCAGGCCCGGCGCCTCGGGAACCCGCACGCAGCCGTCGGCCTCGACGCGGATCGGCTCGACCAGCAGCGCCTGGAACGCCCCCATCGTGAAGTGCGGGGGATCGTAGGGGAACTCCAGGTACCCACAGTTCGGCACCGAGGCCGCCAGTTGCAGGTTCGCGGCCATGCCAATCCCGTCAGCCCAGGTGTGCGGGACGAACCGCAGCCCGTGCGCCTCGGCTAGTCCGGCGATCTTGCGGAGCTGGAACAGCCCTTCAGAGAGCGTGGCGTCGGGCTGCAGGATGTCGTAGCAGCGCCGTTCTATCAGCCACCGGAACTCGTGCAGCCCGGCGTTGGCCTCGCCTCCGGCGATGGGGATGTCCACCTCGGCTGAGAGGCGCGCGATGCTGTCGAAGTCGAAGCGTGGCAGCGGTTCTTCCAGCCAGACGACGCCCATCTGCCCTAACTCACGCGCCATGAAGCGCGCGGTCTCGTATGACCAGCGCGGCCCCATCGTGTGGTAGGGCAGGATCGTGCCCTGGTTGGCGTCGGCCATGATCTCAACCTCGCCGCCGCCTGCGGCGACCGCGGCCTCGACGACACGGAGATCGTCCTGGGGGTCGTCGTGGTGCAAACGCAGTTTGACCGCGCGGAACCCGTCGTCGCGGTACCGGCGGACGTCGTCGGCGCGCCGCGCCGGGGGGCGGACCTCGGCGGTGCTGGCGTAGGCCTTGACCCGGTCGGTGTACCCACCCCACAGCCGGTAGAGAGGCAGCCCCGCGGCCTTGCCGATGATGTCCCAGAGGGCAACCTCCACCAGCCAGGGCCTCGCGCCGAACATGCCGGCGGTCCGCAGCAGGTGGATGTGACGCTCGACCGCAAACGGGTCCTTGCCGATCAGGTAGGGCCTGACCATGTGCTCGACGGTCTCGATCATCTCGCGCCGGCCGTGGGCAAAGGTGGTGCCGACGCCGGTGATCCCGGCATCGGTGTCAATCTCGAGCACCGTGGCCTGGGTGCCCTCCTGGACTCCTCCGGCCCGCCAGGCCGGGTAGACCGGTCCGGGGAACGGCACGAAGACCAGCGCCAGGCGGAGATCCGTGATCCTCACGGCGATGCCAGCACGATGACCCGGTCCGCGACGGAATCGCAGTCAGGCGAGCAGGTGAACAGCACCACCTGACGGTCCTTCGCCGCGGCAGCGAGCAGCGGGAGCATGGCGCGCCGCCGCTCCCCATCGAGGTGGGCAAACGGCTCATCGAGGAACACCGGAGGCCGGCGATCCTCGGTGATGACGTCGAGCAGCGCCAGGCGCAGGCAGAGGTAGAGTTGGTCGCTCATCCCCTGGCTGAGGTCGCCCGCCTCTTTCCAGTCACCGGCAGAGGGCGCCCACACCTGCGTCCGCAGCGTGCGCTCGTCAATTGCCAACCTGCCGTAGACGCCGCCGGTGGCCAGCGAAAGGTACTGCCCGGCCCGCCGCTCCAACAGCTCCCTGGCCGGGTAGACGCTCTTCACCCGCGCCGTCAGCGTGACTCCCTCCATGGAGTGCGCGGCACGAGCGGTCCGGGCCTGCAGACCGGCGATCTCCTCGACCACGCGAGGGCCCTCGTCGTTCTGATGGCGCAGCTCTTCCAGGACGCCTTCCAGTCGCGCGCGCCGCGTCCGCAGATCCTCGAGCACGCCCGCGGCCTCCCGGCCCTCCCGTTCGAGTTGCTCCACTCCACCGGTCGGCAGTCGCCTGGCGCCCTTGGGCAGCGTACCGATCGTGGTGCGCAGGCTGGAGAGCTCCTCTACGATCTCGCGCAGCCGGTCCTCCAGCGCTGCCTTTGGATCGCTGCCGCGGATCTGCCGCAGCGATGCCCGAATCTCCTCGCGCTCGCGCAGGAGGTCCATGTAGCTCGAGAATCGGCGCTCGACCTCCTCGATCTCCGTGCTCCCCACAGCGTGGAGGCGCGCCGTTACCACTTCGCCGGCCCGGGCCAACTGGCTCTGCAGCACCTCAACCTGGCGTCGCAGGTCCAGCACCCGCTGCTCTTGGGCCCGGTATTCGTCCCCGGCCTCGGTGGTCCGGCCGCGGTAGCGCACGGCGGCAACCGCGACGCCCGCGCCCGAGGCCAGCAGCGCCCAGCCGATCCAGTGCTGCAGGAAGGCCGCGATGAGCGCGCCTCCGGCGATGAGGATCCCGCTGCTGCCGGCCAGCGTCCACCCCATGGCGCCCACCCTCACCGCGGATTGGTGGCGCGTGGCCAGGTGCTCCGGGAGACGCTCTTCTCGGACGGCCTGCTCACGCGCGTCGTTGAGGCCGGACTCCGCCAGGAGATACTGACGGCGTGCCTGGAACAGGTCGGCAATCAGCGCCTCCTGCTGCGACGAGAACTCCGCCAGCCCTGCCTTGATCTCAGCCAGGCGCTCCAGCAGCCCCTCCGCGCGCTTGAGGTGCTCCCGGGTCGCGGCTTCTTCTTCGACGAGCGCCTGCTCCCGGCGATGGAGATCGGCTACCCACCGCGCAACGCGCGCGAGTTCGGTCCTCTCGCTGGCCTCGCGCTCCGCCCCCTCCAGCTTCTGCACGATATCGCGCAGCTCCAGACGGTGGCGCTGCGCGCGCTCCTCGCGCTGCCGCTGCGCGGTTTGCCGTTCCATCAACTCGACGGCGCGATCGGCCGCGCCCCCACCGCCGGGCAGATCCGCGACAAGCCGGGTTCGCTGCTCCGCCAGCCACCGCAGCGCGGCCCCGACTCCCTCGGCGCCGGCGCCGCTGAGGATGCGCGAGAGGTGGGTGCTGAGCAGGTGGCGGTCCTCACCGACGCGCGCGATGTCGCCCTGCGCAACGAAGGCCGTGGCCCGGTAGGCGCCCTCGGTGGCCAGCCCGATCCAATCCAGCAGACGCCTCTGGACCTCGCGCAGGGTCTCGACGCGGTCCCCGCCGCCTTCTCGCTGCAGGAGGATGGTGCCGGCCTCCAGGTCCTTTCTCAGCAGGTAGCAGTCGCCTCTCACCCGCATCCCGATCGTGATCTCGCCTAGGCGCGACTCACCCCAGGAACGCAGCCGAGCGACGGCCTCACCGCGCGCCGGGTTGCCGAACAGCCCCTCGAAGATCGCTTCCATGAGGGTGGTCTTGCCGGACTCGTTGGGGCCGCGAATGACCGTCAGCCCAGGGCCCAAATCTGCCTGCCAGTCGGCGAAGCGCTTGAACCGGCGCAGCCGGATCCGGGTGATCATCATGAGGAACGCCGTCCTTCGAGCAGCCAGAGCCCCATGCGCAGCGCGGCGCCCGCGCGGCGCATGGCCTCAGGGTCCGAGGACCTCGCCATCTCAGCCCGCGCTACCCCGACGAACCTCCCGGCTACCGAGAGATCGGGATATGCCACCGCTTCCAGGTCTGCGGGAGACGGCAGCGAATCATCCACGATCTCCAGCGAGAGGAAGCTGCCGGCCAGGCGGTTGCGCAGATCGTCCACGGCAATGAACTGGTTGATGCGGGAGTTCCCGCGCATCTGGATGAGGGCGGCGTGATTGGGATCGGCCAGCGCCCGGATCGCCTCGGCCAGTTCCTCGGTCGAGTTGAACGCTGCCGGCTCAAGGGTGTGCCGCACGAACCGCCGCCGCGCCACGGGGACGGGTCGCACCACGGGAACGGGCTGCGCCACTGGGACGGGCTGCGCCGCGATCCTCTCCCCGAGCCGCACGAGCAGGGGCGAACCCTCGCCCTCTTGCGCGGCCACCATCTCCGGGGATCCTGGGCACCAGGCCGCCACCGCTTCGGCCGAGAGATCGCGCCGGACCGGCGATCCTCCCAGGGCCAGGTAGCCGGCTCCCGACGCAGCGATCTGGCGGCTCAGGGCGCGGAGGCCCTCTTCGGACTCGGGGATCTCCAAATGCAGCGCGCCGATGAGGCAGCGCTGATGCCTGTGGATGGAAACGGCCGCGAGCGCCTCAGCGTGCACCGGCGCCGCGCCCCAGGACACGCCGACGACCGTGAGGTCGAGGTCGCGCAGCTCAATGGCCTTCGGCGTCTCCGGGAAGACAATGACGCGTTCCAAATCGGAGAGCGCTCCCGAGGCGTAGTTCCTCTCGTAGCAGGCGTCCAGCGGCCCGGCCGCCACCAGCACGGGTATGCCGCGCTCCGAGAAGCGAGCGAGCTGCGCCCGCGCGAACTCGGCCAGGTCACGCGGGGGAAACGGCGTCCCAAACAGGTTCCCGGTGATCAACACCAGGGCAGGGGCAAGACCCAGGCCCTGATCCACGGCCCGCACGAAGGTCTCGCGCACCACAAGGCGGTGAGCGGACCCCGCATCCCCCAGGAACGGGAATGCGCCTCCCAAGCGGACGTCGGCCAGGTGAAAGATCGCCGGCCCGCCTTCGGGCTGGATTTCTACCGGCAAGGTGACGGCCATGGTCTCCGTGGTCTCCATGGTCATTCTTCCCGATTCCGACCTGCTTCAGGCCGCGCGTGGGCCTCGGCCAGGTTCTAGCCGGTGATGCCGAAGATCCGCCGCGCGTTTCCAGCCAGGATCAGTGCCCGCTCGTCATCGTTCAGGTCGAGCCGATCGAGAATCGCCACCTGTTCGTTCACGAGTTCCTGCCGGTAGCCGCTGAAGTAGGTCGAGTCGGTGCCAAACAAGATGCGCGACGGCCCGAACGTGCGCAGCGCATCCCTGAAGACTTGATCGAGAGACGGTTCGCCTGGGACGTAGGTGCGCCAGTTGTTGGTGCCGGAGGTGTCCACGCAGATGTTCTCGGTGTGATAGGCCAGCAATAGCGTCTCACGCAGGAAGCCGGCGCCAAGGTGGGCGATGATGAAGGTGACGTCGGGGAACTCCCGGCCTGGGGCCGACAGCGCCAGCGGGTTGGCGAAGGTCAGATCGTAGAACATTCCGACGGTGATGCCGAAGTGGATGATTATCGGCAGGTTGCACTCGGCCGCCGCTTCGTAGACCGGGTAGACCAGGCGGTCGTTGAGCTCCACCCGGTAGGCCGGTGCGTAGAGTTTGAGCGCGCGAAACCCCATCGAGGGGAACTGCCGGACGGTGCGCGCCGCGTCCGGGTGGGTGGGATCCATGAGCGAGCCGCAGCCGTAGAGCCGATCGGGCCGCAGCGCGATGAACTCGGCCAGGTCGTCGTGCGCCTCGCCCATGGCGATGAAGACCCCAGTGGAGACCCCTGCCTTGTCGAAGCCGTCCAGCCACATCTGCGCCTGCTCGGCCAGCGAGACCCCTTCGAGATGGGCAATCCGCTCCTGG
>DYHL01000108.1:0-4086 GCA_020724185.1 Candidatus Nitrosymbiomonas sp.
GTTGAGCCCCTCAGCCGCTAATACTGATGCCATTTCCAGGACAGGCTCCTAGCCATAGGTGACCAGGTCGTGCCTTTCTCGCTCCCAGCGACCGACGGTTCCACGGTCTCGACAGACCAGTTCGCCGACCGGGCGGTGATGGGCATTGTGTTCTGGTGCAACCACTGCCCCTACGTCAAGGCATGGGAAGATCGGATGATCGCCGTTCAGCGTGAGTACGCCGGCCGGGGAGTTCAGTTGGTCATGGTCAGCAGCAACGACCCGGTGGCCTACCCCGACGACTCGTTCGAGGCGATGCGGTCGCACGCGCAGAAGAAGGCGTACCCGTTCCCCTACCTGTTCGACGAGTCGCAGCAGGTCGCCCGGAGCTATGGCGCGACGCGCACGCCCGAGGTGTTCCTGTTCGACCGCGGGCGCGTGCTGTGCTACCACGGCGCACCCGACGACAACTTCGAGCGCCCCGAGGCGGTAGCCAGCCACTACCTCAGGGACGCGCTCGATGCGCTGTTGGCGGGCCGCGCCCCGGGAGAGGCGACCACGCCGCCCAAAGGCTGCACGATCAAGTGGCGCCCATAGAGGGGCGCAACACCGCGGCGGCGCGCATCTCTCGCCGCTTCAGGCGCAGCAGTACCTCGTTGGCCGCCTCCAGCGGATGTGACTCGATCTCGACCCGGACGGGGATCTCTGCGGCCAGGCGCAGAAAGGCGTGCGCGTCCGCGCGGGTCAGATGGCTGACCGTGCGCAGGACGCGCTCCCCATACAACGTGGCGTAGGCCATCGCCGGGATACCGTCCAGCGTCACGGCATTGATCGCCACCGTTCCGCCCGGTCGTACCGCCTGCAGCGCGGCGACAACCACCGCGCCTGATGGCGCGAAAACGATTGCCCGATCGCAGGGCGCCGGAGGCGCGACGCCGGGTTCGACCGCCCAGGACGCGCCCAGTTCCTCTGCCAGCGCCCGGTGTTCGGCCCCGCGCGTGACAACCCCGACCTCGCATCCCCAGTGCCGGGCGACCTGGATCGCCAGGTGCGCCGAGGCGCCGAACCCGAAGAGGGCCAGACGCTCTCCTGGCTGCAGCCCTGCAACGCGTAGGGCCCGGTAGCCGATCACACCGGCGCACAGGAGCGGCGCAGCCGCGGCATCGTCGAACGCCAGCGGGATGGGAACCACGAACGCCGCACGGGCCAGGGTATAGCCGGCGAACCCACCGTCCACGTCGTAGCCGGTGAACTGAGCCTGCGGGCAGAGGTTCTCCTCACCCCTGACACAGGAGGCGCACGATCCGCAGGCGTGGGCCAGCCAGGTCACGCCCACGCGTCTCCCTTCCAAATCAGGGGTGACATCCGGGCCGAGCCGGTCAACGGTGCCGACTACCTGGTGCCCCAGGACCACCGGCAATCGGTGGGGAGGTAGGTCGCCTTCGGCGATGTGCAGGTCGGTGTGACAGACGCCGCAGGCATGCACGCGGATACCAATCTCACCAGGGCCGGGGAGCGGCACCTCCCTCTCCTCGATCACGAGAGGCGCGGTTTCGATGGGTGCTGGAGCCGGCAGATAGGCGGTGCGCACGGTGGGCGCCTAGCGCAGCCCGTACTGCGCGATCGTACCGCCGGCGAACCGCTCGATCCGGGAGGCGGCAAGAGCGGCGTGCGCCTCCAGCCGTGCGGGATCGTAGCTGGCCGGCGCGTAGATGATCATGAGGCATTGCCTAGTTGCCGGCGTGATCATCGTCCGCTGCGAGTCGCTGGTTGGGCTGCCGCATCGACCATCGTCGTCGGCTGCGGTGAGACGGTCCTCGACGCTATAGGATCCCTTGCCGATCGCCTCATACCCCTCGCCGGGCTGTCCGCGGCGTATCACGAGTGCCCCGCGGACGCGGCCGAGATCGTGCAGCCCGATGGGCAGCAGGAACTCGAGCGAGCAGAGGTTGTTGATGTCCACAAGCGTGTTGATCCTGGGCAGCCCGTCGCCCCGCAGGACGCGCCGCAGCAGCGCCTCAGAGGAGGGCCGCAGCTTGGTTGGATCCACGCCTATCCGGCGGTACAGCTCTCGGGCGGGGTGGAGACCCTCGATCTGCGCGGGCTCGCGCCCGGCGTAAGCGGCACGAAGGCGCGCGCTGGTTGCCTCGATCTCATCCCAGAGCCCCGGATCGTGGTCTGCCACCGCCACCCCCGCGGCCTCAACGACCGCGACCCTCACGTGAGCTGCGACCGACGGCTCCACCCGCACCTCGATCATGCCCATCCCCTCCTGCGTCGCTCGTCCAACCTCCAGATGCCTGCTGCGCGCGCCGACGCAGCGGCAGCACGGTATTCCTCGTAGGTTATCCGGCGGTTCAGCTCGGGAAAGCGCTCCGCCCCGACCTTGCCCGCCGGCGCGTACTGGTCCATCAGGTTGACATAGGTGTCAGGGGAGACCGACGCGGCAAGCCAGCGCATGACATCAGCCGTCCCTGCCAGGCCCTCCGGCATCACCAGGTGCCGCACGAGCAGGCCCCGCAAAGCGAGCCCACGCTCGTCCAGGATAAGGTCGCCTGTCTGCCGGTGCATCTCGACGATGGACGCCCGCGCCGCCTCCGGGTAGTCCGGCGCCAGCAGGTAGCGGCGAGCGACCTCGCGATCCCAGCACTTGAAATCAGGCATGTAGATGTCCACAATGCCATCGAGCAGGCGCAGGCACTCAATCGAGTCGTACGCGCTGGTGTTGTACACCAGGGGCAGGTTCAGTCCTGCCTCGACGGCCAGAGGCAGCGCCTCCAGGATCTGCGGCACGACGTGCTCGGGCGTGACCAGGTTTATGTTGTGGCAACCCGCACCTTGAAGATGAAGCATCATGGCGGCCAACGCCTGGGGCGGTACCGGCTGGCCTTCGCCGAGATGGCTGATCGCGTAGTTCTGGCAGAAAGCGCACTTCAGGCTGCACATCGAGAAGAAGATCGTGCCGCTACCCCCCCATCCCCTCAGACAGTCCTCCTCACCGAGGTGAGGAGAGAACGAGTTCACGATGGCGTAGCGTCCGGTCTTGCAGACAGCCCATCGGTCTTCCAGGCGATCCACCCCACACTCGCGCGGGCAGGCGCGGCATTCCCGCAGGAGGTCGAGCGCTTCGTCCGCGCGGCGGCGCAGCTCACCAGCGGCCAGGCGGTGATAGGCAGGCGAGAAGCTGGCAGATGTGACCAAGCGCACCCTCTCCGACGCCATCATGCACCGGCCGCGGCATCACGACAAGTGAGCCCGCCCAAGTGAGACCGCCGCGGCTCTTCCCAGGCAGGCGTCTGGCCGCCGCGTGGCGTAGAGGCCCTACATGGCCCCGGTCCGGCTGGTCATCCTTCTCGCGCTGCTTGTGGCGCCGCAGGCGCCCGCAGGCCACCTGGCCAGCAGCGGGGTGGCCATTGCAGGCGGCGGCTTCGTCACCGCCACCGCGCTGTGGGTAACGCCGCGCCTGGTGGACCACGCATACTATCGCGCGCTCGTCCCGGAAGAACACCACTCCTGGCATCGCGCGGCTGCCCGTGCGTTCACGCTGATCCGGCTGGAGGTGGAAAACGCCTCTGGCCTGGCCCTGGAGGGTTACCTCTCGCTGAACCTCCGCCTCAACACCGACGGCGTCCTCCACCCGGTGGTGAGGGACCCGGGCGTGCTGGCGCCCTACAGCCGCCTGATCCCGGACTTGGGCCGGCAGGTGCTTCCGCCACGCACGGTGCTGGCAGGGCTATTCCCGTTTCCCCGGGTCGCCCCGGGTACGCGCGATGTGCGCTTGACAATCCGCCCGTTGTGGGCTTTCTCGCGTGGCGCCGAACAGGTGGGGACCCTCCCGGAGTTCGTCCTGCGCTTCAATCCCACGGCCCTGACCTATCCGAGCGGAGCGCCGTAGCCCCTCACCCCAGCAGAATCAGGGCCGTCCCCATCAGCGCGATCATCGTCCCGAGCACGATCCAGACCGTGATCGTCTCCTGACCGCGCAGGAGAACCGGGCTGGCGATCAGCACCACGAGCGCCTGCAGATTGTACAGCACCGACGCGATGGCCACAGGGGCGTGTCTAAGAGCGGTGAAGAGCAGCAGGATCGCCACGGTATTGAAAAGA
>DYHL01000108.1:4096-6974 GCA_020724185.1 Candidatus Nitrosymbiomonas sp.
CGCTGCCCAGCAGGTCGGCGCGGAGCCATGCCCGGCCGGTGGGCCAGCGGGCCGAGCGCTGGAAAGCCGACCAGAGCAGATGGGCGAGCAGCGCGGTGACCGCACCCACGGTGGCGCCCAGAATCGGCGCCGGGGTCAGGATCAACCCGAACCGGCGCGCGGTATCGCCAAGGGCGAACGAGGCCGCCCCTGCCAGCGCCATCGCTATCCCCACCAGGTCAAGGGCGCGCGGCCTGCTGTGGCCCGCGCGGCGTCCCGGCCAGAGACTCACCCACAGGCCGGTCGTTACGGCGGCCAGCCCGACGACCTGCCACGGGCGGGGCAGTTCCCCTAGAAACAGGTAGCCAAACATCAGCGTGAAGACGCTGTTGCTCAACCGGATGGCGGTGGAGAGTGCAGGCCCCAGGCGGCGGATGGTTTGGTACGCCAGGTTCCGGCCCAGCAGCGTGCCGGCTATCCCGCCTGCGGCAAACATGAGGATTGAGACCGAGTGGATCGGCGGCAGCATTCCACCCAAGGCCGCCGCTACGAGGATGGTCGAAAAGATCAGGACGTTTGCCGCAATGCTCACCAGGACGCCGGCTTCAGGAGCGACCGCCACCATGAAGCGCCTTGCCAGGACGGTGCTGATCCCAAACGACAGGGCGGCTGCCAGCGCCGCGAGTTCCCCGGTCACCGAACCGGCCGCCGCAGGGCGGCCCCCCTGCAGAACCCGGCACCCTCGGCCGATAGCAGCAGTGCACGGCGCAGTCGCAAAGGAGGACACGCGTGCACACCATGCCCGGACACCCTGGCAGCGGGCTGCCGGAGGGGCGCAGGGGCCTGTCCCTGATCGAGCTGACCCTGGCATTGAGCCTGACGGCGATGGCTGCAGCCGGACTGATGGGCCTTGCGCGCATGGCCTCGCAGGCGGCGGTCCTCGTCGGAGATGGGCTGGACGGGCAGCAGGGCGCCCGGAGGGCCATGGAACGGGTCACCGAAGAACTCCGCTGGGCAGAGACCGTGGTAGCCGACGCCGCGTGCGCGCCCACCGGCTTGTGCCCGAGCCGCGTGAGGGTGCGGATCCCATCGGGCAACCCCTACCGCCGGGCCGAATCCTACGAGGTCGTCTTCCAGTACAACCCCAGGCAGCGCGAGATCGAGCGCCGGCTGGGGCGCGGGGTCAACAACCTGGCCTCGCGCATTGACGCGCTCGAGATCACCTATCACGATGCGGAAGGCGCCCTGACACTGATCCCCTCGGAGGTGGCGCGCATTCGGATCGCGCTGGTGGCAAGAGCCCGCACCAGCCGCCCGGTGTACATGGAGAGCGAGATCTCTCTCCGAAACCGGCGGGGCCCCTACACTCCGCCCACACACACACCTGCCTGGAGGCCATCGCCCAGAGGGCACGGAGAACCGGTCCCGCCTGCCCCTACCCTGCCACCAGGCCCGCCCGGCCCAGGAGAAGCACGCTAGTGCACCGCAAGCCCACATGACAGCAGGCTACACGCAATACGTGTGGTACGAGAACGTGCACGGTGGACCTGCCGCCACCTGCATGCGACCGGCGTGGAGATCCATCAGGATGGAGACCACGGTCTGGTAGCGCTCGGCCTCGGGCAATGCCGGGTTGGGGTGCCGGCAGATGGACTCGGGGTGGCCCTCGTGGTCACACAGGACTGCCCGCAAGGTACCGGGGGAGATGGGACCCCGCGCCGCAGCCGCGGCCAGCAGTTGCTCCATCCGGGCGCACCGGTGAAAGGTCGAGCGCCACTCCTCGGTGATCGGCTGCCAGAGCCCGAGACGGTCGGGGTCACGGAAGTGGTTGGCATGGACCAGGGTCCCGTTGATGGGACCTAGGGCGCGGACACAGCGCGGCGCGGCCTCCAAATCCACGGCGACCCCTTCTCCCCTCTGCCCTGCGCTGGCCAGCAGGAAGTTGGCGGAGCACGCGCGGACTCCCTGCGTCACGGCGCCGACGGCAGCGTCCAGAGTCGTGGAGCAAAGGGCCTCCCAGGTGCGCAGGTGAAACGGAGGACCCGAGCGCGTCCAGTCGTCGTCACCGGAAATCATGCCGCTTACGGCGAGGCCGATCCCTGCGCTGTTTTGGCCGATCTTCCCGCCCGCGATCCCGGCTTCGGTGAAACACAGCACGCGGAGTCCGTCCGGCTGCGTGACGTGCTGGAGCACCCCCGCAACCCCGGGGATCCAGTCCCAGTTCTCGCCGACCCAAAGGTGGCCGTCATCCGATGCTTCAGGGGTGACCGCGAAGACCGTGCATTCCCCGGCGGGCGCTGGCATCCCACCCAGTTCGATCTTCCCCAGCCGCGAGAACTCGCCGTAGAACAGCTCGTAGCGCAGGTTCAGCGCGGCTACCTCCATCAAGGGCTGGCCTGCCCCGCGCGCCAGGCCCTCGACCATCTCGGTGAAAGCAGCGCTGTGGGCACGGAGGGCGGGCCAGCATCGTTCCGTCCGTCTGAGCACCTCGTCCCTCGTCAGGGAGACCTCGCCGGCGAACCTCCGGAAGTACAGGTCGAGGTTGTGGGCGACGAGGCCGGCAACGGCCCGGCCGTGGCCTTCCCCGATCTCGCGCGGTCCGCCCGACAGCCGGAGGAAAGGCAGCGAGTCTCCGCTCACGGCGCGCATCCCGGCTCCAGGGCCGCCTCGAAGGTAATCCAGGCAGGCTGTCGGGTGAATCCCAGCCGCTCGTTGATCGCCAGCATGCCGGTGTTGTGCGTCTCGTTCCAGGTGCGGATCTCCGAGTAGCCATGCTGGCGTCCATATGCGATGGTTGCCAGCTTGAGCGCCATGGCGATGCCCCGCCCCCTGTGTGAGGGCAGCACACCGGTCACGCCATGGTAGAGGTGCGTTCCCTGCGCGGGCCGCTGCAGGTTGG
>DYHL01000108.1:6984-8612 GCA_020724185.1 Candidatus Nitrosymbiomonas sp.
TAGTCATCGCCTGAGCGCACCAGGAAGTACGCATCGGGCAGCGCCCGCGGCGACTCGATTGTGCGGCGCACGTACACCTCAAAGGGAATGGGCGTGTACGGGATCGGCATCGGGATGTCCGCCACCACGGCGTTGTGCATCTCGTACGCGCGGCGCAGGGCGTCGGGGTCGCGCCGGAGCTCGTCCTCCAGCGTCACGATCGTGATGCCCTCCTGGCGCAACGGCTCCAGGTAGTACTCAAACGGCGATGGGTCGAACCGCCCAAGGTCCAGCCGGACCTCCCAGGTCCGCATCGTCTCTTGAAATCCCCGCTGGACCAGGAATCGAATCGCCTCGGGCATCGTCTCACGGGCGAACGACTCGACAACCCGGGCGCCCCGGGCGGCGAGCACCCCGCGCATGTGAGCGTACAGCGCGGAACCCACTCCCTGACCCTGCCGGGCAGGGTCGGTGTAGACGCCAAGGCGGAACCGCGCGGGATCGAACTGCCCTGCCATGTGGTGGGCATGGGAGTACCCCACGACCAGGCCCGTGGGGGTCTCGGCTACCGCCAGGATGGACGCGTACCCTCCCTCCTGCAGCCTCCTGCGGTCCTCGCGAAACTCCTCCAGGGTCTCCGAATAGTCCGGAAAGAGGGCGTTGCTGATCTCCAGAATCCTCGCCTCGTCGGCATCCCGGGCTTCGCGCACCGCCACGGGGGGCGGTGGCCGGTAACCAACCGTCTCGCGCATTGTCCGTTCACCTCGTGTCTTACCGCGCGGTTCCTGCGGCGCATCCCGAAGGTATGCGGGTTTCGGGGGATGGTCAAGGGCTGCGAGGGCAGTCGGCACGTGCCCCTGCGGACCGGCCAACTTTCGCCGGTCCAGCAGGGCTGCCTTGTGCACGGAGTGCTATGTACTGGCTAGCGTGCGGTGGAGAGCACGTCCTCCTCGCTCGGAACCTCGTGGACCACCGAATGCTTCGGCGGATCCTGCTTCTGGGTCAACAGACTTACGGGCACCATGACGAGCAGAGAGACAACAGGAGGTATCAGCGTGTCCAGACCGGCCAAATGCTCCGGGATAGTGTAGTACAGGACCAATCGGAGCACGGAACCAACAACGACCGCTGCCAGAGCCCCGAGCGTATTGGCCTTCTTCCAGAACAAACCCAATGTCAGGGGAACAAAGCAACCGGCAAAAACCACATCGAAGGCAAGAACCAGCAGAATGCCCGGCTCGGGTTTCACGATGGCCACATAGATCGCCGCTGCCATGATTGGTATTGCCGCAAGCCGGGTGACCCAAAGGAGTTTGGCGTCGAGAGCCTTCCTATCCTCCGGCGAATAGTGCTTCTTCCAAACCTTGAGGATGTTCCTCTGCACGATGTTCCTTCCCAGGACTGAAGACACGCCCAGCAGCCCGCCATCGGCGGTAGACAACCCGGCACCGATAATCCCGCCCATGACGAGCAATCCAAAGATGAAGGGAAGACCCATTACGAGCGTTGGCAGAACCATCCTGGTATCCGCGGCGTTTGGCACCAGCTTCAACGCCATCAGCCCCATGAATGAGGCGGTGATGCCGACGAGTATCGTGACCACCGCTCCATAGTAGCAGGCTCTTCTGGCCGTCTCCGGGTTCTTGGAC
>DYHL01000109.1 GCA_020724185.1 Candidatus Nitrosymbiomonas sp.
CGGCGAGCAGGCCTACGCCCCGGGATCCGGCCTCGGCCACCAGGGAGGCCGCGTCCATGAGCCCATCCGACGCCAGCGTGTGGGTATGGAGGTCAATTCGCACGCGGCTCGTCCCCGGTAACGACCTGGATACGCTCGATGGCCGTGGCGCGCCCGTCGCCGGCCACGGTCACCAGCACCGCGTTGAGCATGACCGGACCAGTGGCCACCTCGAAGCGCGCCGGAAGCTGCGTCAGGAATCGCTCCAGCACGGCTGTGCGGGCCATGCCGATGATGCCGTCGCGGGGGCCCGTCATGCCGACGTCGGTAATGTACGCGGTGCCCTCCGGCAGGACGCGCTCGTCCGCCGTCTGCACGTGCGTGTGCGTCCCGATTACCGCGCTGACGCGACCGTCCAGGTGCCAGCCCATGGCCACCTTCTCAGACGTGGCCTCGGCATGGAAGTCCACCACAACCGTGGGGAGTTCCGCGCGCAACTCGCGCGCAAGGTCCCGCGCAATGCGAAACGGATCGTCGAGCTCCTGCATGAACACGCGCCCCTGCAGGTTGATCAGGCCGATCCTGACGCCGCCCGCGGTCGTGATCGCCGCCGCGCCCCGTCCAGGCACTCCAGGCGGATAGTTGGCCGGCCGCAGAATCCTGGGGTCGGCATCGAGCAGCTCGTAGGCCTCCCGGTTGTGCCAGACGTGGTTGCCAGTGGTGATCGCGTCCACGCCCGCGGCAAACATCTCCTCGGACACGCCCGCGGTCAACCCCCTGCCGCCCGCGGCGTTCTCGCCGTTGGCTATCACCACGTCGAGATCCCTCGACCGCCGCAGCGCGGGCAGGCATTCGGCGATCAGCCGCCTGCCCGGCTTCCCGGTGATGTCTCCTACGAACAGGACCCTCACCCGGTCACCGCGCGTACTCGATGACCCGGGTCTCGCGGAGGACCGTGACCTTGATCTGGCCCGGGTACTTGAGTTGCTCCTCGATCTTGCGGGCCAGGTCGCGGGCCAGGATGGCGGCAGCGGTATCGTCAATCTCCGCCGGTCTCACGATAACACGGATCTCCCTCCCGGCCTGTATCGCGTACGCCTTCTCCACGCCTGCGAACGATGTGGCCAGCTCTTCAAGCGCCTGCAGGCGCTTGATGTACAGCTCGACCGTCTCTTTGCGGGCCCCTGGCCTGCTGGCCGAGATCGCGTCGGCGGCCGCCACGATGACCGCCTCCACGCACGTGGCTTCCTCCTCTTCGTGGTGATAGGCGATCGCGTTCAGCACCTCGGGGGGCTCGTGGTAGCGCCTGCACAGATCGGCGCCCAGGGTGACGTGGGTCCCCTCTGCCTCGTGGGTGAGGGCTTTGCCGATGTCGTGCAGCAGCCCGGCCCGGCGGGCCAGTTTGGGATCGGCGCCCAGGTGCGTGGCCAGCAGCCCGGAGAGCAACGACACCTCCACGGAGTGGCGCAGCAGGTTCTGACCGTAGGAGTGCCGGTACTTGAGCCGGCCGAGGACCTGGACCTCCTCCGGGTGCAGCCCGTGGACGTTGGCCTCGAATGCCGCCTGCTCGCCGTCCGAGCGCACCCGCTCCTCCACCTCGGCACGGGCCTTCTCCACCACCTCTTCGATCCTGCCCGGGTGGATCCGGCCGTCTGCCAGCAACTTCTCCAGGGCAACCTTGGCGACCTCGCGCCGGACAGGGTCAAATGAGGAGATCGTGACGGCCTCAGGGGTGTCGTCAATTATCAGGTCCACCCCGGTCAGACTCTCCAGGGTCCGGATGTTCCGGCCCTCCCGGCCGATGATGCGGCCCTTCATGTCCTCGTTGGGAATGGGAACGACCGATACGGTGACCTCGGCCGTGTGCTCGGCCGCGCAACGCTGAATCGCCAGGGCAAGAATCTCGCGGGCCCGACGGTCACCCTCATCCCGGGCCTCGTTCTCGATGCGGCGTATCAGGTGTACTGCCTCGTCTCGGGTGTTGACCTCAACTGCGGATAGGACCTGCGCCCGTGCCTCCTCAGAGGTCAGGCCTGCGATCCGCTCTAGTTCACTCTGCTGCGCGTGCTTCAGCCGGGCGGCTTCTTCGCGCAGCTGGGCAATGCGCTGTTCCTCTTCTGCCTGGTGGCGCTCGCGCTTTTCAAGGCCCTCTATCTTCCGCTCGAGGTTCTCCTCTCGCTGTGCCACACGCCGCTCTTGCCGCTGGAGGTCCGCACGCAGCTCACGGATCTCCTTCTCCGCTTCACGCTTGAGGCGGAACGCCTCGTCCTTGGCTTCAACGATGGCTTCCCGCTGTCTGGCTTCTGCCTCCTTCCTTGCTTCCTCAAGGATCTGTCGTGCGGCCACTTCGGCCGATCTTATTCGAGCCTCGGCGATGGTTCTGCGCAGGAGGTACCCGAGGAGGAGTGCAATCAGGGCCGCGACCACGGTAACGACGTACGGGCCCATGGTTTCGATGATGGTCACCTCCCTCGGTTGTGTTGGGTCGGTTCGGTATCACCCTCCGGTTTGGAAGGATACGTGCGTCCCTTCAGTAGATTGTACCGACGGACCGAAAACAGTGTCAAGAATCGGTCTGCGATTCGGGGGGCAGCGCCTCCCTGGGCTCCTCGGCAATGGGGACGCCGCCCAGGCTCTCCAGGCGGTCGCCAAAGCGATCCAGCGCCCGGCGCGCCACCTCGAAGTTGTTCTGGGCTCGCCGGATTTGCTCGCCCAGCCTGGTCATCGGCTCCTTCACCCGGCTGATGTCCACAGCCAGGTGGGCCAGACCCTCCTGGATCTGGGCTGCCTGGCGCTCCACCTGCAGGCCCTTGAGGCCGTAGACGAGCGCCACCAGATAGGCATAGAAGGTCGTAGGCGACACCGGGATCACACGACGCTCCATGCAGTACTGGTAGAGGCCCCCTGCCTCGTCACCGCGCACAACCGCCTCGTAGTACACGTTCTCCGCGGGCACGTACATCAGGGCGAAGTCGTACGTGCCCTCTTCGGGCAGAATGTACTTCTCGGCAATGACCTTGACGTGCGCCTGGACCTGGCGCTCGAACTCCCGCCTGGCCCTGCTGCGCTCCTCGTCGGATTCGGCCCTCAACATGGCTTGGAGGCCGTCCTGGGGGAATTTGGAATCCACCGGCACCAGCCGATCCCCCAAGCGTATCACCGCATCCACCACCGTGCCGTTGGAGAAGCGGTGCTGCATCTCGAAGTTGGCCTCTGGCAAGCGGTCGCGCAGGAGGTTCTCGAGGAGCAGCTCACCCACGCCCCCGCGCAGCTTGGGCGGCTGCAGGATCTCCTGCAGCGAGGCCAGGTCCTTGCCGAGCTCGAAAATCCGGCCCGCGGCTTCCTCGACCCCCTTCAACCGCTCGTGCACCGTCGTCACCATGCTGGTGGTCTCGGTGAACCGCTGGCCGACCATCTGGAGGTTGGCGTCCAGGCGTTCGCTCACCGTGCGGCCCACCTCGTCCAGACGCTGCGCCATCTGCCCGCGCAGCGCGTCGAGTTGCTGCTGGATAAGCAGCAGCCCGGCGCCGGGTGCTTCGCGCCGGCGCAGGACCAGGACAACCAGCCCGGCAGCGGCGGCTGCCACAGCGACCAGGATGACCAGATCTACAATCCCCATGCGCACCCGCTTTCCTCACCTGCCAGAGGGCAGGTTAGTCCTCCTCCGCGGTGTACGGACAGATCGAGGCAAAGGCGCAGTACCGGCATGCCCGATAGTAGTCCGGGGTTGCAGTGAACTCTTGGTTGCGGATGCCCTCTGCTGCCCGCTCGATTGACTCGGCCGCGGCGTCCATCTTCGCCTGGGTCGGAGCGGCGGTTCCCACGAGAACGTGCCTGGGCCCCAGGAAGTGGAGCTCCAACCGGTCAGGCGTGCGGCCGTAGTGGTGCCAGTAGGCCAGAGCGTAGATGTCGAGCTGCAGGCTCTCCTTTGCCCTGCGGTCGGCGTCCTTCTGAGCCCGCACGTCGGTGGTCTTGAAATCAATGATGACCACCTCGTCGGTACCACCGGAAGCCGCTGCGCCGCGCAGATCAACGCGGTCCCACCGGCCCCTAACCCGCGTGCTGCCAGCTTGAACCGCGAACTTGCTCTCGACCATGGTCGGGGTCGTGCCGGAGGCCTGCTGGAACGCGAGAAAGGTTCGCAGGACCTCGCGGCCTTCGGCCAGCCTTTGGTCCTCGTGCTCGCGGCTGATGAACCCCTCGGCCGCCCAGGCACGCTCGAATGCCTGGATCAGATGCTCGAGTTCGATCGGCTGTCCGCGCGCGCGCCGCCGGTTGTACTCCATGGCCCCGGCGTGGACCGCCGCACCGTACACGACCCGGTGGTCGCGCAGCAGCGGCACGCGCAGCACGTGCGCGTACTTGTACTTCAGCGGGCAGATCTGGTAGTCGTCCACCTGACGGAACGACAGGTTGATGGGCGCCTCCGGTGGGAGAATGCCCGGCAGCGACAGGGGCGCGTCCGCGGGAGGGGCGTGCCTCTGTATGGCCTCGATCGCCGAGGCCTTGAACGCCACCAGGTCGGCCGACGGTTCGTCCAGGGCCTCCAGCACGAACCGGCTGATCTTGCGCGGGCGGGAGTTCCCGTAGTCCCGTCCGCTCGTAAGCACCAGCCGTTGCTTCGCCCGCGTCATGCCCACGTAGAACAGCCGCCGCTCCTCTTGAAGATGGCTATCACCCGAGGGCAGGATCTCCTTGTCCCGCACCAGCTCGTCGGGGATCCGCAGGGGCTCGGACCGCCCGCGCGAAGGAAACCGGTCGGCAACGCAGTTGACCAGGAACACGACCGGGAACTCCAGTCCCTTGGCCTTGTGCACGGTCAATATCTGCACGCCATCGAACTCCGGATCAGGGTCTGGAGACGGAGGGTCGTCTCCGGCCGCGATCAGATCCTCCATGCGACGCACAAACTCGGGCACCCGATCGTACACGGCAACCTCGCCGTGGCGTGCCACGACATCGAAGAGGCGGGCCAGGTTCGCCACCTTCACCTCGTCGCCGGGCTGCTCAGATGTAGCCAGACGCCGGATGTAGCCCGTGCGCGTGACCAGATACTCGTACAGCACGCGCCCCGTGGGGTGGTGGCGCATCAGCGCGCGCATCTCGTCCAGGTCCTCGAGGAGGCGGGCAATCGAGGCCCGGCTCTCGGGTGACAGCTCGGCGCTGAGCTCGGGGGCCGTGTGCAGATTCCGGAAGGTGTTCTCCAGCGACCTGTGGCGGCGATTCGCCTGGTTGAGTGCCAGCGCCATCTCGGTGCCGTTGACCATATAGAGGCCCGATGTGCCCAGGTAGTACAGGCTCAGATTGTCCGAGGGGTTGGCCAGGGCGCGCAGGAACGCCAGCGCCACCCTGATCTCCTCGCGGTCGTAGAGCCCGCGCGTTCCGGAGAACCACCAGGGTATCCCCCGAACGTTTAGGGCCCGCATGAACGGGTCGGCATCACGGTTGGCGCGCACCAGAATCGCGCACTCCCTCGCCTGCCCGCCTGACTGGACGTGGCCGGCGATCGCCTCCGCCACGGCGTCTGCTTCGCTGGTAAGGGTGTCGTGGTGCAGGTGCCTTACGAGTGGGCCGATGGGCTGGCGGGCCACGAGCCGCTTGTCGATCTGGTTGCGCACCTCCAGGCGATCGGGGTTGTTGTGCTGGATCAGGCGGTAGGCAGCGTCCAGCACTGTCTGGGGCGATCGGAAGTTGTCGGCAAGCACCGCCTGCGCGGCGTCGGGATACGCGGCCGTAAACCCCAGGATGTTGCTGATCGCCGCGCCGCGGAACTTGTAGATCGCCTGATCGTCGTCCCCAACCACCGTGATGTTGTGGTGCGCCGCTGCCAGGAGTCGCACGAGCTCGAACTGCGCGTGGTTCGTATCCTGGAACTCGTCCACCAGGATGTAGCGAAACCGCTCCTGGTAGCGGCGCAGGATCTCGGGTCGCGGAACAACTGGAGGGGAATCGAGATCAGGTCGCCGAAGTCCACCCGGCCTGCCTCACGCAGCAGGCGCTGATAGGCCGCGTAGGTCCTGGCAATCTCGAGGTGCGCTCCGGCGTCCTCCCCCGGCTCCGATCCGTCGCCGCCTGCTTCGCCTTCCCGGACCAGGCGCTCCGCAAAGGCCTCGTACTCTTCCGCGGAGATGTCCTCGTCCTTTGCGCGGGCGATCAGGGTGAGCAGCGCCTCAATGTACCGCGTTGGATCGCCCAGAGGCCTGTACCTCTCCAGTGGCATCTGGAAGAGCCGGTCGCGGACGAAGATGAACTGCTCAGGCCGTGAGAGCACCCGGAAGTCGGGCGCCAGCCCGGCCTCGAGCGCCTGCTCGCGCAGCACCCTGTCGCCGAAGGCGTGAAACGTGCTGATCCACGCGTCCACATAGCCGTAGGGCACGAGTTGGTCCACACGCGCCTCCATCTCACCGGCCGCCTTGTCGGTAAACGTCAGCGCGAGGATCTCGGCGGGGCGCACGCGCCGGCTGGCGATCAGCCATGCGATCCGGCGCGTGATGACGGTCGTCTTCCCGGTGCCTGCGCCGGCCACGATCAGCAAGGGACCGTCGCCGTGGGTTACCGCGGCGAGCTGGCCGGGGGTGAGACCCTCCAGCGCCCGCGCGCGGTCTTCGGGCGCCAGGTCGAGGGACAGTTGGGCCGGCTGCGCCTGGCCGGAATCAGAATGAGGGGTCATCATCAGGGCTGCCCGCGCTGGGCTGTTCTACCTTCCGCAGAGTGCTTGCTATCGTGCCGGCCGAATAGCCGCGGCGCTGCAGCCATCCCACCAGGCGCCTCCGTGCTACGTGTGGAGGAAACCCCTGGAGACGCCTCAGCCGGTCCCCTGCCTGGCGCAGCGCCAGGGCCTCCTCTTGCTCCGGAAGCAACTGCTCCCGCAGCGCATCGGCGATCACCGCCGGCGCCACGCCGCGCACCGCCAGTTCCGCTCGTAGTTTCCGCGCGCCGCTGGGCCGCAGGGCCAGGCGGTCGGCGATCCACGCGTGCGCGAAACGCCCGTCGTCTATCCACCCTGACCGCGCCAGTTCGCCGATGACGGCCAAGGCCTCCTCGCGCGGCACTCCCCGCCGGCGCAGCGCAACCTCCAGCTCTGCGCGGCTGCGCAGCCGCCGCTGCAGAAGACGCAGGGCCGCGGTCCTGGCCCTCTGGCGCTCCGCGGCGCCGGCAAGGCGGGCAACCTCGTTCGGGGCAAGGTGCTGGCCCTCGGCCAGGCCGAGCGCGCCGGCGGTCCGGGCGTCGATCCGGAACCGACCGACACCTTCGATCTCTACCAGGCAGACCCCTGGGTCACGCGCAGACGCCCGCACGCGCGCCACGCGGGGGCTTGCGGTTCCGGAGGCGGGCCCGCGTTCCGTTGGCTACCCCCGGGGTTTCGCCGGCACCGGGCGCGCCACCGGCGCAGGACGGGCTACGGCCGGAGCAGGCCGGACCTCCGGTTCAGCCGGTGGAGCCGCCACGCCTTCCTTGGTGCGAATCAACCCACGGGCCTCGCGCACGCGGCGGTCTATCTCCTTGGCCACCTCGGCGTTGTTGTCCAGGAACTCGCGCGCGTTGTCGCGCCCCTGTCCCAGGCGCAGATCGCCGTAGGTGAACCAGGCCCCCGAACGCTGGACAAGACCCATAGCCGTAGCGACGTCCAGGATGCTGGCGCTGCGCGAGATCCCATGGCCGAAGATTATGTCCACCTCCGTATCGCGAAACGGAGGGGCGACCTTGTTCTTCACGACCTTGACACGCGCCCGCATCCCCCGGACCTCGTCCCCGCTCTTGAGGTTCTCGATCTTGCGGATCTCCATGCGGACCGAGGAATAGAACTTGAGCGCCCTACCACCAGTGGTGGTTTCCGGGTTTCCAAACATGACGCCGATCTTCTCGCGGATCTGGTTTATGAAGACGACGATCGTGCGCGACCGGCTGATGGTGCCGACCAGTTTGCGGAGGGCCTGCGACATGAGGCGCGCCTGCAGTCCGACATGCGCATCGCCCATCTCGCCCTCCAGTTCGGCGCGTGGCACCAGGGCGGCCACCGAGTCCACGACGACGACATCCACGGCGCCGCTGCGCACGAGGGTCTCGGCGATCTCCAGGGCCTGCTCACCGCTGTCGGGCTGGGACAGGAGCAGGTTGTCCACGTCCATCCCCACTGCCTTGGCATAGACCGGGTCGAGCGCGTGCTCGGCGTCAATGAACGCCGCGACCCCACCTTCGCGTTGTGCCTCTGCGATGATGTGGTAGCCGAGTGTGGTCTTGCCCGACGCCTCAGGGCCGTATATCTCGACCACGCGTCCCCTGGGAACGCCGCCGACGCCCAGCGCCAGATCGAGACCTAGAGCCCCGGTCGGGATGACCTCGACCTGAAGCCTCGCAGTGGCCTCGCCTAGCTTCATGATGGAGCCCTTGCCGAACTGCTTCTCTATCTGGGTAAGGGCTAGGTCCAGAGCCCGTTGGCGCTCAGTCATCTTCTGTGACCTCCCCGGGAAGCGCTGCCCCAAGAATACCAAAC
>DYHL01000110.1 GCA_020724185.1 Candidatus Nitrosymbiomonas sp.
GCGCGGCCCTTTGCACGGCGCGGCTGGGGCGCCTTGCCCAGGAAGATCCACATGTACCGGGCCCCGTACGCCAGCGAGAGCGCTCCAGAGAGAACCACCGCGCCGGTCGCGATCCAAGAACCGCGCAGGAAGGCTTCTACCGCCGCCTCCTTGCTCAGGAACCCTCCGAAGGGAGGTAGGCCTGCCATCGAGAGCGCCGCCAGCGTCGCTATGCCGAACGTGATCGGCATAGCCCGGCGCAGTCCACCCAGCCGGTCAATCACCCTCGTGCCGGTCTCGTGCTCGACGGCGCCGGCGACCAGGAAGAGCGTGCCTTTGAACGCCGCGTGGTTCAGAACGAAGACCATGGCCGCGGCCGCAGCGGCAGGCGTGCCCCATCCAAGCAGCGCGGTGGCCAGTCCCAGCGCGCCGACGGTGGAGTAGGCGAGCAGGCCCTTCAGGTCGGTTTGCACCAGCGCCAGAGATGCGCCCACGAGCAGCGTCGCCAGGCCGACGGGCGTAACCACGGCCACCCATAGCGCCGTGCCTCCGAGCACAGGCAGCAGACGCGCCAGCAGGTACACTCCGGCCCACACCATGGTGGCGGCGTGCAGGTATGTCGAGACCGGCGTAGGCGCCACCATCGCGGCGGGTAGCCAGAACTGGAACGGCACCTGCGCCGACTTGGTGAACGCGCCGGTCAGCACCAGCGCCAGGATCACCGGGTAGCTCGGATCTGCCTTGATGGCCGCGGCCTTGGCCAGCAGCGCGCTTATCTGCCAGGTTCCACCGACCTGCGCCAGCATCACCAGGCCGACCAGCATCGTAACGCCGCCGGCCACGGTGACGACCAGCGCCGTGGTCGCGCCGGAGCGCGCCGCCGGATCCTCGTTCCTGTAGCCGATCAGGAAGAACGAGGCCAGGCTGGTCAACTCCCAGAAAACGTAGAGGACGATGAGGTCATCGGCGAGCACGACCCCCAACATCGCGCCCATGAAGATGAGCATGTGGGCGTAGAACCGGCCCAGCTCTGGGCCCGCGTGCATGTACGCTACCGAGTAGACGAGGATCAGCAGCCCGACGGCCAGGATCAGCCCCGCAAAGAGTAGCGCCAGGCCGTCGAGTGTGAGCGCGTAGCGGAGGCCGAGGTCGGGAAACCAGGCCAGCGACAGCCGCAGCGTATCGCCGCCAAAGGTGGGCTGCGCAAGCCACACCAGCACCGCGAGCAGGCCGGCCGGGACAACGGCGCTGATCCAGCCCGGGTGCGTCCGGAGCCGACCGGCAATCGGGCCGGCAAACGGGGCTGCCAGGATGGCAATCAGCGGGAGAGCGCCGAGCAGGAAGGGCACCTGGCGCCTACCGAATCCAAGATACCTGGAATCTATCTCTCACGTGGACCACGCGACTTACGGTACAAGAGCCGCGTGGCGTGGTCAAGCCGACTGGGGAGTTCGCCATCCGAGTAACCTTTCACGGGGCCGTCCGCACCGTCACCGGATCGCTCCACATGGTCGAGGCAGGCGATACTCGGGTCTACCTTGACTGCGGGTTGTTCCAGGGCCGGCGCGCCGAGGCCGCGGATCGGAACCGGAGTTTCCCCACTGCGCCCGGCGATCTCGATGCCGTCATCCTCTCGCACGCGCACCTTGATCACTGCGGCAACCTGCCTACGCTGGTGGCGCAGGGGTTTCGCGGTCCGATCTACTGCACGCCGGCCACCCGCGATCTGGCCGCGCTGGTGCTGCGGGACAGCGCGAAGGTGCAGCGGCAGGACGCGCAGGTCGTGAACCGGCACCACCGGCGCCAGGGACTGCCCGCGGTGGAGCCGCTCTACGACGGCCGCGCCGCAGAGCGGGCGATCGCCCGCCTGACCACCGTGCCCTACGGACGGCCGTTTCGCGTTGGCTCCGTGACCGCCACCTTCCACGAAGCGGGGCACATCCTGGGGTCGGCGATGGTGCTGCTCGAAGCGGATGGCCAGCGCCTGGGATTCACCGGCGACCTGGGCCGCCCCGGGACCGCCATCGTGCGCGACCCCGAGGTGCCGCCCGCTTTGGATCTCCTGCTCATCGAGTCCACCTACGGCGACCGGGAGCACGCCCCGCGCGCCGAGGCCGAGGCGCACCTGGCTGCCGTGGTGCGCGAGACCGTCGGCCGCGGCGGCAGGGTGCTGATCCCGGCCTTCGCGCTCGGCCGGGTACAGGAGGTTGCGTACACGCTGCACCTCCAGCGGGAGGCAGGCCTCATCCCGGCGATCGCGGTCTACATGGACAGCCCTATGGCGACCGACGCCACGGAGATCTTCCGAGCGCACCCCGAGTGCTTCGACGAGGAGATCCTGGCGCACCTGAAGCGGCACGATCCCTTCGGGTTTGGCGCTTTGCGCTACGTGCGCACCCCTGCCGAGAGTAGGGCTCTGAGTGCCTCGGGCGAGCCGTGCGTTGTCATCGCCACCTCCGGGATGGCGGAGGCGGGCCGCATCCTGTCGCACCTGCGCGACCGCATCGGCGACCCGCGGTCCACGCTGCTGTTCGTGGGATACCAGGCCGAGCACACGCTGGGCCGCCGGCTGTCCGACGGTGCGCCGGAGGCCAGGATCTACGGTCAGCCGCACAAGGTGGCGATCCGGATCGAGCGGGCCGACGCGTTCAGCGCGCACGCCGACCGGAACGAGCTGCTCGCATGGGCGGCGCGCGTGCCACGGATCGGCCGCGCGTTCTGTGTCCACGGCGACGAGGCCGCGGCAGAGGCGCTGGCGGGTACACTGACCTCGGTCGGGGTCCCGGCCGAGGTGCCGGTGGCGGGGCAGACGGTCTAGGAGGGCGAGGGGCTTTCCGCGCGCCGCGGTGCGACGCCGGGCTGCCGGCCCGCGGCCGCGCGCTACGCCAGCACGATCTTCCCGCCGCTCATGTCGGTGACGACGGCCAGCGCCACGATCGGCACGCCCAGCGTCGCCAGTCGCTCGCGGCCCCCTTCCATGACCTTCTCGATGACCGCACCGATCCCCACGATTGTCGAGCCCGCGGCCTGGGCCAGGCGGGCCAGGCCAAGGATGGTCTGGCCGGAGGCCAGGAAGTCGTCCACGATCAGCACCCGCTCGCCGTGCGACAGGTACTCGGGCGAGATGATCAGCTCGATCGTGTGACCCTTGGTGTGCGACGGGGCCAGCGTGAGGAAGACCTGATAGGGCATGGTCACGGGCCGCGTCTTGCGGGCGTAGACCACGGGCACGCCCAGGTGCATGGCGGTTGTGAACGCCGGCGCTATGCCCGAGATCTCCGCGGTGAGCACCTTGGTGGCCCCCACCGAAGTGAACCTGGCCGCCAGCTCGCGCCCGCACTCGTCCAGCAGCGCGGGATCCACCTGGTGGTTGAGGAAGCTGTCTACCTTAAGGATACCGTTGCCCAGGTTGCGACCTTCGCGCAGTATCCGTTCTTTGAGCGCGTCCATCCCACCGCCTCCGCCCGCGCGTCCTCAGCCTGCACGTCCTCCGCCTAGATATCCTCCGCCATGACCCCGCGCGGCCGCTTCCGCAGGGCTGGGGCGCGTGTTGGATGCGTGGGTGGCGTCACTGCCGGTCATCCCCCATGCGTGGAAGCATCCTGTAGTCGGTCAGATCCCTGCAGGAATCGTAGAGCTCTCGATTGATGTGCACCCAAATCGCTCCTGGAATTCCCCTCGGGGAGCCGACTCCTGGCTCATACGGAAAAGCCGACTCGAAGACCAGGGAACGCCCCTGCGCCCAAGCGATCCTTTTCGCCAGCGCCACGGCGGGACCCAAGTCCCAGTCCTGGCTGACGACAACGGCAACCTCGTACGCCTGCTCATAAGTGAGGGCAATCAGGTCAACGGCAATGCTCACGTCAACACCCTTCTCCTGCCCGCCCGGATTGATGCGCCCTCTGTAGACGTGGATTCCCTGGCTCCCAAGGAATCGGAGCTTGTTTGACCAGAACCCATGCCAGAACGCGCTCTGCTTTGGAGACGGAACCCCCGTGTAGAACCGGATCTGCCCGGGGGTTCTTCTGGGATCTCTGGCGCAAAGGGCTTCGGCCAGCATTCGCACATCGTAGCTTGGATAGCCATACGGCGAGCCAGAAACGAGAGGAACAGGCGCCCAAGCCTCCCTCGCCCCGTGATACAGATTCTGGCCATCGAAGAAGACAACGGTTCTCATATGAGAACACCCGCCCGGGGTCATCCCCCGAAGGGGACTTCCGGCGGGCGGGGAGGAAGTGCCACACTATTCTATACCGAACCTTCACCTTCCTGCAAACGGAATCCTACACTGGCCCCGGGCTCGCCGCTACGGCGCCGTGAACTCGATTATCAACCTCGGCCGGTTGGCCAGCACGTCCTCACCGTGCCCGAAGTACACCAGGTTGGCGCCCATCTCCAGGTTGCGTATCAAGAACCCGTAGTTCAGCAACGACCCTGCGACCCAACCCCTCACTATCTCGGTCACGTCCCATTCGACGAAGATGCGGGTGGCACCGCCCGCGATCGTCACCGGCCCGGCGAACCGCAGCGACGCGTAGCTACCGGCCAGCAGGTTCCAGGTGGCGGTTGTCTCGGTCCAGGGCCGCGTCACCGGGAACACCGTGTAGAGGTCGGCGCCGCCCGACCTGTACCCGTACATAAACAGGCGCAGCGTGGCCCGGCGCACGACCGCGCCCGAAGGAAGGGCAACGTTGAAATCCACGACAGAACGGTACCGGCCCGTTGCATCCCGTCCGACGAAGAGCACCTCGGTTGGATGCGGGGTTCCCGGTGCCGCTTCGATCAGCGGGGCGTCGGTGCGGCTCACGTACGTCACCGTTCGGACCGTTGGGGTTCCCACCGGTGTGACCGTTGCCGTGGGTGTCGCGGCGATGAGACTGGTTACCGCCAGCTCCCATGCTTCATTAGAGGACGGGTTCATCCGCACGGCGATCTCGTCACCACGCCGGACGCGCGCCGGCGCGTCGCCGAGTGGCACGGGCGCGCCGTTGATCGTCACCACGGCATCGGTGTTGATCCGGACCACCGGGCCGTCCTGGAGCGCTATCGCGGTCGGGGTCAGCACGTCCACGCGGCCGCGCACCAGCCGGAACGAGGCACGCACGCTGGCCGCGTCGTTGCCCGTGCCTGCCGCCTCGACGCGAACCTGGTCGCCCATACGCAGCGCTGCCAGGGCAGCCGACCCTCCGGCGCCGGTGCCCGCGTCGAATCTCGAAATCGCCGTCTCAGGCGTGATGGCGAAGATGTATATGATCGCGCCCACGCTGACATGTATGCGCGGCGGGGTCGCGGTGAGGGCGATCGCGACGAGCACCCCTTCGGTGACCCTCGGGGACGGCGTGATGACCGGAGCCGGGGTGGGAGCCGGGGTGGGAACCGGGGTCACAGGCGTCACCGGCGTTGGGAGCGGCGTCGGTCGGGTCCGATATCCCGGCGGAGCCGGCTCGGCGGTAGGAAGCGTGATGAGCACGGTCCGCGCCGCAGCCTGCCACTGTACGTACGCGCCCATGGCCTCGCTTACGAAGCGGAGCGGCACCATCGTGCGACCCCCGATGGTCATGGGAGGGGTGTCCAGGATGACCATCCTGCCGTCCACCGCCGCCTCGCGGCGGCCCATTACCAGCTCGACCCTCCTGGTGGCCGTGGAGGCGGTGATGCGCTGCGTGGCGGGTTCCCACACGACCGTGGCACCAAGGCGCTCGAATACGCCTCGGAGCGGGACCAGCAGCCGTCCGCCCACCTCGACGGGCGGCACGTCGAAGGCGAGTTCCTCTCCGTTGACGACGACCCGGATCGCTCCCTGGCCGGCCGCCGGAACGAGGTTGAGACTCAGCACGCAGAGCAGCAGACCTGCTACGAAGGTTGGACGCATTCCACTCACCGCTCCTTTCCCTCGCATCTCGCTCTGGAAGGTGATGCCCTATTCGTCAACCGCGGCCCGCGCTCCTGGGAGGTCGGCCCCTGGCAGCCCTCGGCCAAGGCAACCGTGAACCCCCTGGTACAATGGGGGCACCATGCCCAATCGGCTCGCAGGTGAATCCAGCCCATATCTTCTCCAGCACGCCGACAACCCGGTGGACTGGTACCCGTGGGGCGAAGAGGCGCTGAGCCGCGCCCGCGAAGAGGACCGGCCGATCTTCCTGAGCATCGGCTGCGCGGCGTGCCACTGGTGCCACGTGATGGCGCACGAGTCGTTCGAGGATCCCGATGCCGCGGCGGTCCTGAACGCCCACTTCGTCAGCGTCAAGGTGGACCGCGAGGAGCGGCCGGACCTCGACCAGATCTACATGCGGGCGGTCGTGGCGATAACCGGCAGCGGGGGCTGGCCGATGAGCGTGTTCCTGACGCCGGAAGGCGTGCCGTTCTACGGAGGCACCTACTTCCCGCCCTCGCCCCGCCACGGTTTGCCATCGTTCGTCCAGGTGCTGGAGGCAATCGCGCGGGCGTGGCGCGAGCGGCGGGATGAGATCACCCGCAGCGGCGCTGGCCTGCTGGAGCACCTCAGGCAGGACGCCGCCGCACCCGGTATCCCTCTGCCGGGGACCGCCGCACCCTCTGATCTCACCACGGCCGTCCTGGACGCGGCTCGCAACCAGCTCGAGCGCCAGCACGACGCGGCCAACGCTGGATTGGGCAGCGCGCCGAAGTTCCCGCAGCCGATGACGATCGAGTTCCTCCTGCGCGCCCACCTGCGCACCGGCGAGCGATCCGCGCTCGCGATGGCAGAGGCCACGCTGGAGAAGATGGCACGCGGCGGCATCTACGACCACCTCGGCGGCGGATTCCACCGCTACGCCACGGACGCGGCTTGGCTGGTGCCGCACTTCGAGAAGATGCTCTACGACAACGCGCAGCTCGCGCGCGTCTACGTGCATGCTTGGCAGGTGACCCAGACCCCGCTCTTTCGCCGCGTGGCCGAGGAGACCCTCGATTACCTACTGCGTGAGATGACCGATCCGGCGGGCGGGTTCTACAGCAGCCAGGACGCCGATTCCGAGGGCGAGGAGGGGAGATTCTTCGTCTGGTCGGCGGCTGAGATCCGCGAGGTGCTCGGCGACGGTGCCGGCCTCTTCTGCGAGGCCTACGGCGTCACCGATGTCGGGAACTTCGAGGGGAAGAACGTGTTGCACGTTGCCGCGGACCCACGGGCGCTGGCCGCGAAGCACGGGGCCGCCGTCGAAGAGGTCGAGGGGCGCCTAGCAACGGCGCGGCGCGCGCTGTTCGAGCGGCGTGAGGGGCGCGTGCGGCCAGGTCTGGATGACAAGGCGCTCGCGGCCTGGAACGGCTTGGCGCTGGCGGCGTTCGCCGAGGCTGCCCGGGTCTTCGACCGTCCCGACTACCGCCGCGCAGCCGAGGCCGCGGCGGGGTTCCTCCTGCGCGAGATGCGGACGGCCGACGGCAGGCTGCTCCGGACCTGGCGCGGCGGAGGGGCCAGGGTGAACGCCTACCTCGAAGACTACGCCGACATCATCGAGGGTCTGCTTGCGCTCTACGAGACGACGTTCGATGCGCGGTGGTTCGTGGAAGCGCGGCGGCTGGCCGATGAGATGCTCGCCCGCTACCGCGACCCGGCAGGCGGGTTCTTCGATACTGCGGACGACCACGAAGCGCTGGTGGTGAGGCCCAAAGTTCTTCAAGACAACGCCACACCCTCGGGAAACGCCATGGCGGCAACCATGCTGCTGCGCCTGGCGGCGTTCACGGGCGAGGGCGCGTACCGCGACGCGGCAGAGGCCGCGCTGAAGGCCGTTCAGCCGCTTGCCGCGGCCCATCCCACCGCGTTCGCGCAGTGGCTGTGCGCGCTCGACTTCGCCCTCGCGCCGCCGACGGAGGTCGCCATCGTCGGCGATCCGGCCTCGGACGAGACGCGGGCACTACTGGACGTCGTGATGAAACCCTACCGGCCCCGCCAGGTTGTGGCCGTGGGCCGGCCCGGCGAGACGTCGCCGATCCCGCTTCTGGCCGGCCGCCCGCCGCTCGACGGATGCGCCACGGCCTTCGTCTGCGAGCGGTTTGCCTGCCGCCTGCCGGTGTCCGATCCGATGGAGCTTGCTGCCATGCTCGGCTGACCCGCGCGGACGAGGTATGCTACAGATTAGGACTCCTCCGGTTGGGCTTCGGCCGCGGTCGCCAGCCAGCTTGTGGCCTCCGCGAGCGTCGGGACCCGGCCCGTGCACTTGAGCACGCCGTCAATCCGGACGGCCGGCGTGAAGATCACCCGCCGGAGCACATGCGGATTCATGCATCTATCCGGAGGATAACCGGCCGCGGCAGCCCGGGCCACAAGGCGATCACCCGATTTGTCCGCAGGTGGCCAGGCATGTAAGGTCGGCACCTTGTTGTGCGTGAGGGGCTCCGAGGATATTCTCCCGGATTTCCGATTTGACGATGGAGTGCGAACCATGGGGATGCATCGAACGTCT
>DYHL01000111.1:0-6895 GCA_020724185.1 Candidatus Nitrosymbiomonas sp.
ATCGGTGGACGAATAACCCCGGAATCAGTGGACGAATTCATCGGAATACGCAGCCAAGGGTATCGGCGGCGCCGGGCCGCACGGTAAGCCTGATGCGCGCCTCTCTCCCGCCGAAGCCCAGCAGGGCCGCCTTGGGCTCCTGGAGGACCTCGATGTCCACCTCGCTCCGCGCAACGCCCAGTTGGGCGAGGGCCTTCTCAACGGCCTCGTCAACGGTGCGGCCCGAGGCCTCCGCGGTGGTCACCGGTCGTCCCCTCCGCCGGGCCTGCGCTTGGTCTTCGTCGCAGCGGCCGGCTGCCGGGGAGGAGCCACCTTGACCGGCCTGGGCGGCCCGACCACGATGAAGTACTCCACGATGTAGGCCACGGTCGAGGAGATCCAGTATACTGACAGGCCCAGCGGGAACTGCGTGGAAAACCATGCGATCATTATAGGCATAAAAATAAACATTTTGGCTTGTTGTGGGTCGGTGATGGACATCTTCTGCTGGTAGTAGGTGGTTAGGCCGCTCAGGACCGGGATAAGAATGAGCAGTGGGTGGTCTAGGATCACCTGGACGGGCCAGGGTTGGGCCTCCAGGGGGAGGCCGAACAGCGTCTCTCCGCCAAACAGGCCTGGCTTTCTCAGGAGAGCAAACAGGGCGTAGAGCACCGGCAACTGGAGCAGAAGCGGAAGGCACCCCCCGAGCGGGTTCACCTTGTTCGCGCGATAGAGGTTCATCACCTCGACGTTCAGTTGCTTGGGGTCTTCCTTGTACTTGCGACGCAGGACCTCCATTTGCGGCGCCAGCGCCTGCATCGCCTTCATGGATCCTAGTTGCTTCCGCGTCAGGGGGTGCAGGACGAGCTTGATGGCGATCGTCAGCAGTACGATCGCCATCACATAGTTTTGGGTGACGCCGTGGAACGCCTGGAGCACGCTCTGCAGCAGCGTCACGATGGCATCAAACACGCGACATCCTCCTTGTGCCCATCATGCTTATGTCCATCATGGAACGGGGTCGTATCCGCCGGGATGGAACGGGTGGCAGCGCGCGATTCGACGCGCCACCATGGGCAGCCCACGCAGGGCGCCGTGGCGCTCAATTGCCTCGGCCGTGTACGCCGAACACGAAGGGTGGAAACGGCACGCGCGCGGAAGCAGCGGAGAGAGAAACCTTCTGTATCCGGCAAGCAATGCTAGCAGGATCCGCGTCATCGGTCACTTTCCTCCGCCGCGCAGCCCATCCCGGCCCGGTCCAGGGCCACGACCACGGCATCGCGAAGACCGGCGTAGCTCGCCGCCGCGGCTGCCCGGCGCGGAACCACCACCATATCGGCCCCGATGCGGATGCGCCCGCGCTCGGCACGGATCGCCTCGCGCAGCCGCCGCCTGACTCGGTTGCGCGCAACGGCGCCGCCGAACCTCCTGCTCACGGCCAGCCCCAGACGCACGCACTCGGTGCCGTTGGGACGCGCGTGCAGGACGAGGAGTGCGGTCGTGCAGCGGGAGCCTTCGCGATACACGCGGCGAAAGTCTTCCTCTCGGGACAGACGGCCAAACCGGAGAGTGGGCACCTCAGCGCCCTACCCGGAAACGGTCAGCCGGTGCCTCCCCTTCGCCCGCCGGCGCTTCAGCGTCTGGCGCCCGCCCGGGGTGCGCATGCGCGCGCGAAAGCCGTGCACGCGCCCGCGCTTCCGCTTCTTTGGTTGAAAGGTGCGCTTCACTTGAGGACCTCCGCAACAGAACAGGCCCACTATAGCACAGTCCCCATGCTGCGGCAACGCGCTCTGTAGCGCGCTCCGTCTGGGCTTGCGGCGTAACCGGTCCATCAGGCGCGCGCCCTGCGCATACCCTGTGGATAACCCCGGTCGCTGTCCACATCTTTTTCCGGGAACGCCCGAACCGAGCCCGAGATGCGCTCGTGGTTCAGTGGAGGAGCCGGGCAAATGCCCCCAGAAACCCCTTTGTTGTCCACAGGGTTTTCCACACCTGTGGATAACGTCCGAGAGCCGCTGCTGATGCTCTTTCTTGGGCAAGTCGCGGACAGAGGATGCGGGAGGCGACAGCGCGAATCCCTAGTCCGTCCGGGCCGGGTTGTCCACACCCTTGCCATTCCATTGACCGTCCAGGGGTGGGCGTGAAATTTGATGCCCGGCGGTCGTGGGGGTAGGAGTCTGCGCGGTGGTGGCCAACCACTACCAGGCGCAGCGAGGACTCGATGTCCATTCGTGAGATCATCGCGCGGCTGATCGAGGAGCGGCGCGTCGCGCCGTTGCCTGCCGGCGGCGAGGCCGAGCCGGAAGTGCGCCTGGCGGTCTACGACTCGCCGCTGGCGGCCCCGCGGGTCATCTCGCTGCGCGGGGACGACTTCCACGCGCTCGTCGGCGAGCTGGCGGCGCGCACATACGCGGTATCGCGTGAACGCGGGGGGCGGGTGCCGTTCGTTGTCATCAAGGAGATCGTTGAGAACTTGATACACGCCTATTTCCACAACGCCACGATCACGGTCCTCGATGACGGCAACACGATCCGCGTCGCCGACCAGGGTCCGGGGATCTCCGACAAGGCGCGCGCGGTGGTGCCGGGGTTCTCCACCGCCACGGCCGAGATGCGTCGGTTCATCCGCGGCGTCGGCAGCGGGCTGCCGGTGGCGCGGGAGCAGATGCAGTTCCTGGGCGGATCGCTGTCCATAGAGGACAACCTGGACCACGGCACCGTGGTCACGCTGCGAGTACAGCAGGAGCCTGCCGTTCCCGCCCTGGCCCCGGAGCCGGCGCACCGTCGGGCCCCAGAGATCACCCCGCGGCAGAAGAAGGTGCTGTTGTTGGTCGCCGAGTTGGGCGCGGCGGGCCCCACCACGATTGCCAAGGAGCTCGACATCAGCCACAGCACCGCGTACCGTGATCTTCAGGCCCTGGAAACCCTCAAGCTTGCCACGGGGAAGGGGCGTGGGAAACGCACGCTCACCGAGGAGGGCATAGCCTTCCTCGACGAGATCTTCAAGTCTTAGGAAGCGCCCAATGGGCATCGCGCAACGAGAGAGGAGCCGGACGTGACGATCGAAGTCTCCCCTGCCGAGTTGTGGACGGAAGCCCTGCGAAGGATGGAAGGGCAACTCAACAAGCCGACCCTCGAGTCGTTTCTGCGGGTGATGCGTCCCATCGGGCTCCAGGACGATACCTTCCACTTTGCCGTCCCAAACCGCTTTGCGAAGGACTGGGTGGAACAGCGGCTGACGGACACGATCCGGCGGGCACTGCGCGTCGTGGTCGGGCGCGACGTGGGCGTGCGCATCTCGGTCGTCGAGGCCGCGCCTCCCGCGCCACCTCCCGACCCCGCATCGCCGGGCCCCCGCCTCGCGTCGCCGTCTTCCGCGTCCTCCCGCGTTCCGGAGGGGCTCCACATCTCGCCCAAGTACACCTTCGAGACGTTCGTCGTGGGCGCCGGAAACCGGTTCGCCCACGCGGCGGCGATGGCCGTGGCCGAATCGCCTGCGCGGGCCTACAACCCGCTGTTCATCTATGGCGGCGTGGGCCTGGGCAAAACCCACCTGCTCCAGGCCATCGGGCACCGGGTGCTCCGCGGCGCGGGCATTGCGCGGGTCGCGTACGTCAGCAGCGAGAAGTTCACCAACGAGATGATCAACTCGATCCGGGACGACAAGACCTTGGAGTTCCGGCAGCGGTACCGCGGCGTGGACGTCCTGCTGATAGACGACATCCAGTTCCTGGCGGGAAAGGAGCGCACGCAGGAGGAATTCTTCCACACGTTCAACGCGCTGCACGAGACCAACCACCAGATAATCATCTCGTCCGACCGGCCGCCCAAGGAGATACCTACGCTGGAGGACCGTCTCAGGAGCCGCTTTGAGTGGGGGCTGATCGCCGACATCCAACCTCCCGATCTGGAGACCCGCATCGCGATCCTGAGCAAGAAGGCCGAGAGTGACGGGCTCTCGGTGCCAGGCGAGGTCGCGGAGTACATCGCCCAGCGCATCCACACGAACATTCGGGAGTTGGAGGGCGCGCTTGTGCGCGTCGTGGCGTACGCTTCGCTCACCCGCTCGCCCATCGGGGTGGAGCTGGCCGCGGACGTCCTGCGCGACCTGCTGCCTCCCGCGCGCACCAGGGTCGTGACAATCCAATCCATCCAGATGGCGGTGGCGGAGTTCTTCGGCCTACGGGTGGAGGAGATGCGCGCCAAGCGCCGCACAAAGGGCGTGGCCTTCCCGCGCCAGGTGGCCATGTACGTGGCTCGAGAGATCACCGACGCCTCACTGCCGCGCGTCGGGGAGGAGTTCGGTGGCCGCGATCACACCACGGTCATGCACGCGTGCCAGCGGGTGCGCGAGGCGCTTCACCGGGACGCCCACTTGGCGGCCAGCATCAAGCGTCTGATGGAAGATCTTCAGCGTCAGGGTTGATATCCTGTGCACGGACTCGGGACCGTCGGGACAACTGATGCGCGCAATGCGGGCAGGGCCGCGCGCTTCTCCGAGATGTCCCCACGCCGTCCAGAGCACCATAAGTCCGCAACGGCATGTGCCCAGGCGGCCGGGGCGGTTGTTCACAGAGTGCACACCGCCTACTACTACGGCTGTAGTTTGATTACAATACAAGATAGAGGGAGGCGCGCATGCAGTTCACCTGTGCGCACGAGCACCTAAACAAGGCAGTTGCCCTGGTGGGCCGCGCCGTATCCACGCGCGCCACGATGCCCATCCTGAGCAACATACTGATCGAGACGCGCAAGGATGCGATCAAGCTGGCCGCCACCGACCTCGACCACGGGATTCAGACCGAGGTGCCCGCAAAGGTCAAGAAGGGCGGCGCGATAACGCTTCCGGCGCGGCTCTTCGGCGAGATCGTCTCCAACCTGCCCGAGGCGCCCGTACAGGTGAAGGTCGTTGAGGGAGGGACCGAGGTCGAGGTCCAGTGCGAGAGGGTTACCTACGACCTTCTTGGGCTGCCGGCGTCAGACTTCCCGCTGATGCCCGAGCCCGAGGCAGCTCCGGTGGCCAGCGTGGAGGCCGGGCTGCTGCGCACCATGGTACGCCAGACCGAGTTTGCCGTTTCCACCGATGACACGCGCGTGTTCCTGACCGGGCTCTACCTCGTGCTGGACGGGAAGGAAATCCGCGTGGTGGCCACCGACGGCGGCCGGCTCGCCCTGCGCACCGCCGCGCTCGCCAACCCGGCATCGCAGAAGATAGGCGTCATCGTGCCCTCCAAGACCATGCGCGAGTTGACACGCGCCCTTGGGAGCGCCGATGGCGATGTGGAGATCTCGCTGGCCGAGAACCAGATTCTGTTCACGATGCCGGGGGCCAGGCTGGTCAGCCGCCTGATTCCCGGGCCCTTCCCGAACTACCAGCAGGTGATTCCCCAGGGTTACAAGCAGCGGGTGACCGTGGGCACGCAGCGGCTGCTGGCCGCGGTGCGGCGCGTGGCGCTGACCGCGCGGGATTCGGCCAACGTGGTCCGGATTCAGGCCGAAGGGGACACGCTGACGCTTGCCTCCAACACGCCCGAGTACGGACGGTCCGAAGAGCGAATCCAGGTTTCTTCTGAGGGCGACGTTGTGGCAACCGCCTTCAACGCCAGGTACCTGATCGAGTGTCTGTCGGTGCTCGACGCGGACGAACTGGTCCTGGAGCTGACCGGGCCACTGAGCCCGGGCGCGCTGCGCCCTGCCACCCACGGCGACTACACGTACGTTCTGGCGCCGGTCCGCGTTGCCACATGAGCGTACGGTAAGGATCCACACCGGGACCATCGCCCTCGGCGCGCTGCTGAAGTGGGCCGGCGTGGTGGGGACCGGAGGCGAAGCCAAAACCCTCATCGCGGCGCGCCGCGTGCTGGTCAACGGGCAGGTCGAGACAAAGCGCGGCCGCCGGGTGGCCTCCGGGGACCTTATCGCCGTGCAGGGAGGACCTACCCTGGCCATTGTGGCCGCAGACGATGCCGCGACTCCGGCGCCTCTGGATCCGCGCCTTTCGTAACTACTCCCGGGCGGAGGTCGCGTTCGACGACGGCATCACCGCGCTCGTCGGCCGCAACGGCCAGGGCAAGTCCAACGTGCTGGAAGCAATCTACCTTGTGGCGACGGGGCGCTCTCACCGGACGGCGCGCGAGGAGGAAGCAATCCAGAGGGGCGAGACGGCCGCTCGCGTGCGGGCAGCGGTCTCCCGGCGGGGACGCGAAGAAGAGATCGAGATCACGCTGGCGCTGGAAGGCGGGCGCCTGACCTCACAGATGAGGGTGAACGGCGCGCCCACCCCGCGCGGGAGCGTGCTCGGTCGCCTGCCGGTTGTCCTGGCCGCGCCGTGGGATCTGGAGATGGTGCGCGGCCCGGCCGCAGGGCGGCGCCGCCTCCTGGACGCGGCCCTGGCGCAACTTAGCCCCGCCTACTTCTTCGCGCTGCACCGGTATCATCGGGTCGTGGCACAGCGGAACGCCCACCTGAGGCGCGGGGCGCCCGGCGGCCTGGAGGCCTGGGACGCCCAGATGGTCGCGCTAGGCGTGAGGATCGCGGCCCACCGCGAGGGGTACATGCGGCGCATGGCGCCCGAGGCGGAAGCGTGGTTTGGCCGTCTGGGAGGCGAGGGCAGGCTCGTCGCAGCCTACCGGCCGTCCTGGCTCGGGGGGACGGACGAATCTCGGACGGACGAGGCGCGGGCGCAAATGGCGCGGCTGCGCGCCGATGAAATCAGACGAGGAGCCACGCTGTCAGGACCCCACCGCGACGACGTGGAGTTGTCGCTGGAGGGGGCCGCGCTACGCGCCAACGGGTCGCAGGGCCAATGGAGGACCGCCATGCTGGCGGTTCGGCTGGCCGAGCGCGGCGTGATGGCCTCCGAGATGGGCGAGAGCCCGGTGCTCCTGCTCGACGACGCGCTGTCGGAGCTCGATCA
>DYHL01000111.1:6905-8372 GCA_020724185.1 Candidatus Nitrosymbiomonas sp.
CTGGCGGACGAGGCGCAGGTGTTGCTGACCTCCACCGCGCTGCCGCGGGTTGCCCGTCCGGTGAGGGTTCTGGCGGTGGAAGCCGGCGAGGTGTCGGAGGCGGAATGGTCGTCCCGATTCGAGAGGTTCTAAGATCGGCCGCCCGCGCGCTGGGAATCGAGCCCGCGGTGCACCTTGCCACTGCCCGGGAGATCTGGCCGCGGATCGCGGGCCCGGCGCTGGCAGGGGTGAGCGCTCCGGTCACCCTGCGGGGCAGGCGGCTGCTGGTGGGGGTGACCCACGAGGCAGCCGGGCAGGAGATCCGGTTGAGGCGCGGGGAGATCGTGGCGGCCCTGGCCCGCGAGTTGGGAAAAGGGGCGATCACCGACGTGACGCCGGTGGCGCGGCGAAGGCTGCCCGGTCGCGAGCCGGGCCAGGAGGGCGCGCGGTGAGCACAGGCCTGTTCGTGCACCTGGGCGGGGAAACCGTTGTGGACGTACGGGAGGTAGTGGCGATTCTTGACGCCAGGGGGCTGCAGCGGTCTTCTGAGGGCCGGAACCTACTCGCGCGGGCCGCGGCCACCGGCCGCCTGGCAGACCCCGGACTTCTGCCGTCGGCCCGCGCAATCGTGGTAACGTCCGCCCTTTTCTATCCCTCCCCGGCGGCCCCATCCACCGTGGCCGGGCGGATCGGCAGCCTGGCTGGAACCCGGCGGCGAAAAACGGCGGAGAGATAGTCAGGACGGGGCTTTCCACCGTTGACACCCAGTCCATTCCGATGGTAGAATAAGGGGTGGGCATGCGCGAGGCGGCGTGTGCCCGTTTGCTTGCGCGGAGCGTGGAGTGATGGCCGAGACAGGGGAGTATACGGCCCAGCAGATCCAGGTGCTGGAAGGGCTGGACGGAGTCCGGCGGCGCCCCGCCATGTACATTGGGAGCACCGGCCCGGACGGGCTGCACCACCTCCTATACGAGGTGGTGGACAACTCGGTAGACGAGGCCCTGGCAGGGGCCTGCACGCGCATTGACGTCACGCTTCACGCCGATGGCAGCGCCACCGTGCTGGATAACGGCCGGGGCATTCCCGTGGACAAAGTGCCAAGGGTGGGAAAGCCCGCGGTGGAGGTGGTGCTGACGACCCTGCACTCGGGCGGCAAGTTCGGCGGGGGCGGGTACAGGATCTCCGGCGGGCTGCACGGCGTGGGGGTTTCGGTGGTCAACGCGCTCTCCGAGTGGCTGGAGGTAGAGGTCTACCAGGACGGCAAGACCCACCGCCAGCGGTTCGCGCGCGGCCGGTCGCAGGGACCACTGGCCTGGACGCGGGGGTCCCCACTGCCCACGGGCACCAAGGTGACGTTCAAGCCTGACGCGCAGATCATGACGGCAACCGAGTTCACCTTCGACGTTGTGGCTAAGCGACTGGAAGACATCGCCTACCTCAACGCGGGGCTGGAGATCCGCCTGGCCGACGAGACCACCGGACGCGCGG
>DYHL01000112.1:0-1542 GCA_020724185.1 Candidatus Nitrosymbiomonas sp.
CGCTGCTGCCGCCACGCCCTGCCCCACCTGCTGGCCAGCGGCCGCGGCCGCATCTGGTTCGTGGCCTCACCGGACCGGCCGTCAGGCGTGATTATGTCCGATGGGACAGGCAGGGGCCGGGTGTGGCTCAATGCCGCTCCGGACGGGTCGCCGGGTCTCGTGCTCGTGGACAACTCCGGGCGGGTTAAGTTCCAGGCGCCCTAAGGACATCGAGGAGGTCCATGCACGCCCTCTGCGTGCGACCATCCTTATCCATGTTCGGATTCCAGCTCGACACTGAGATAGCTACTACCCGGGCAGTGCGTGCCAGGTGAGCGAAGACCTCGGCCAGTTCCGACGCCGATGGACCGCCTTGAGCAGGGTAGTTCTGGGCAGGAGCGTCGGTCGGGCTGACAACATCGGTGTCGAAGTGGACGTACAAGGGCCCCTCAGGCAGGTCTTGGAGCAGCATTCTGACGTCGCCTAGCCGGCGCACGGAAGAACCCTCAAGAGCCTCCCGCTCTCCTGGATCTAGATCGCGCGCGTCCGTCAGGATTACCTGTCGCTCTGGCTGATTTCGCAAGCCCGCGGCTTCCACGAGCCGTTGCTCCCCGCGCCCTACGATCATGGCCAGGGGCATCCCTCCGAGGAATCCGCTTGGGGTTGTCTCCCAGGTATTGAAATCCCCGTGAGCGTCAAACCAGATCAGCGTGGGGTTGGTGCTCGCACGCTGTAGACCAGCCAGTACGCCTATAGCCGAACAACAGTCCCCACAGATGCTGACAGGCCTCTCGCCGCGGCGCATCGCGTCCGAAACGAGATCCGAAAGTCCCCCAAGCAGAGGCGACATTGCCGTGATCTGGTCACCATGACCCAGAACCTGCCTGTTCGCATCGTAGACGCTGAGCCCGAGCGCCTCGAGCTGGGACCACTCTTCATCCAGGAAGTATGGGGTGACGATGAAACGATCAGGCATCTGTGGCACCTCCGTGGTCACGGGAGCTTCGACAATCGCAGGGGGATCTGTGAAGAATCCTCAATCCTGGTGGGCCCTGGTGGACTCGAACCACCGACCTCACCCTTATCAGGGGTGCGCTCTCACCACCTGAGCTAAGGGCCCACGGGCAGAATCGAGTATACCCGTCGAGACCAGTTCAGGCAACCGCAGGGGGCCCGCCGGCGAACTCCCTTCGCACCTCCGCGAGCAGCTCCGGTCGCGTCATCAGGTCGCACGCCGTCAGCGCCATGGCCTTCGCCGCCGCGATCATCGCCGCCAGCCCGCTCTCGGAGAGAGACGCTTCACGGAACTCCAGGGTGTGCCCGACCAGATCCTTGGACCCGATCGCCACGTACGGGTGGATGGACGGGATCGCCTGGCTCAGGTCCCCCATGTCCGTGGAGCCCATGCGCTGCCGCTCGGGAGGGGTGTCCTGGGGCCAACCCAGTGCATCCAGATGCTGGCCGAACAACTGCCCCATCGCGCGGTTTGGCTTGATCGCATCGTAGCCCTTGCGGGACGCGTACTCGAGGGTCGTCCCTGTCGCCAGGGCGGCGCCGCGCGCG
>DYHL01000112.1:1552-8310 GCA_020724185.1 Candidatus Nitrosymbiomonas sp.
TGACCACCCGGTCCAGCAACTCGCGGGCGTAGTCGTCCGCCGTCGCCCGCACGGTGAGCACCGCCTCGGCACGGTCGGGAATGATGTTGGGCGCGGCCCCGCCGTATGTGATGATGCCGTGGATCCTGGCATCGTCGCGCAACTGCTGGCGAAGCAGTCCTATCCCCACGAAAGTCTGGATGAGCCCGTCCAGCGCGTTCGCGCCTTCGTCCGGAGCAGCGGCGGCGTGCGCCGGCTTTCCGATGAACTTGACGGCCAGGCGGTAGGAGGTCAGGGAGGGCCTGCCCGATAGGGTATAGCCCGCGGGATGGAACATCATGGCCGCGTCCACGCCCTGGAAGGCACCGCGCTCCAGCATGATCACCTTCCCGCCGCCGCCTTCCTCGGCCGGGGTTCCCACCACCACGACGCGACCTGGCAGGTGATGGCGAACCGCCGCCAGCCCGATGCCGGCGCCCAGCGCCGCCGTGCATATGAGGTTGTGGCCGCACGCGTGCCCAATCTCCGGGAGCGCGTCGTACTCCGCCAGGATCGCAACGGTAGGCCCGCTATCTGATCCCACGATCTCGGCCCGGAACGCGGTCTCCAGATCCGACACGCCGCGCTCCACGCGGAATCCGTGCCGCTCAAGCGCCTCGGTCAACCAGTCCGCCGCCTGGTGCTCCTGGAAGGCGATCTCCGGCGTGGCGTGTATGCGACGGGCAAGTTCGATCAGTTCGCCTGATGCAGCATCTACCGCGGACAACACCTGTGCGTGCATGTGTGTGGACACCTCCATCTAAGTGGTCGTGACGCGCGCGAACCTGCGCCTGCCTACCTTCAAGACTAGCCCCTGGCGCAGGGGAACAACCGCCTCCACATCGTGAACCTTGCCGCCGTCCACGCTGACGCCGCCCTGGCTGATGAGCCGCTTCGCCTCACCGTTGCTCTCGGCCAGCCCGGCCACGACCAGCAGTCTGACCAGGCGGATTTGCCCACCGGGCGCCTCATCCGCAGGAACGAACGCCTCCGGGATCTCGTCGGGCAGTTCCTTCCCCACAAAGAGCCGCTCGAACGCGGCCCCAGCGACCCCGGCCGCTTCCTCGCCGTGCCAGAGCGCAACAATGGCCCGTGCCAGGCGGCGCTTGGCGTCCCGCGGGTGGAGCGTTCCGGCCTCCAGCCCCTCGCGAATGGCGGTGACCTCTTCCATGGGCACGTCGGTCGCGTACTCGAAGTAGTCCGGCATCAGCGCGTCGGGGATGGACATCGCCTTGCCGAACATCTCCGAGGGTGGCTCTGTTATCCCAATGGCGTTGCCCAGAGACTTGCTCATCTTCTCCACGCCATCGAGCCCCGTCAGCAGCGGCGTCAGCACCACAACCTGCGGCGGCTGTCCAACCTCGCGCTGCAGATCGCGCCCCATCAGGTTGTTGAACTTCTGGTCGGTGCCTCCCAGTTCGACTTCGGCCTCCAAGGCCACCGAATCGTACCCCTGGCAGAGGGGGTAGAGCAGCTCGTGCAAGTGGATCGGCACCCCACCGCGCAGCCGGGTGGTAAAGTCGTCGCGCTCGAGGATGCGCGCAACGGTGGTGCGCGCGGCCAGTCGGATCACATCGGCAAACGACAGCGCGCCCAGCCACTGGCTGTTGAACGTTACCCTGGTGCGCACGGGGTCGAGGATCAAGCCGTACTGCTCGCGGTAGGTCTGGGCGTTGGCCGCGATCTCCTCGGGCGAGAGCATCGGACGCGACTGCTTCTTGCCGGTGGGGTCGCCGATCGTCCCGGTGAAGTCGCCGATCACGATGATAGCCTCGTGGCCCAGATCCTGAAACTGCCGCATCTTCCGCAGCACTATCGCGGTGCCCAGGTGCAGGTCGGGCGCAGAGGGATCGAGACCGAGCTTGACCCGCAGCGGACGGCCAAGGCGCAGCTTGGCCAGGAGATCCTCCTCGGAGATGATCTCGGCGCAGCCGCGCCGCAGCCGTAGCAGTTGCTCTTCGGGTGCAAGAAACGCCATGCTTCAACCTCCGCATACCGGCCTGCGATACCTCAGATTACAACATCAGGGTGACAACCGTCGCGCCGTCGCCTCCCTCGCCACGCTCGCCCAGGCGGAACTGCCGCACGTGCGGGTGCCCGCGCAGGAACTCGTGCACGGCCCGCCGCAGCGCGCCGGTTCCCTTGCCGTGAATCACGGTGACCTGCGGCAGCCGCGCGCGCACCGCATCGTCGAGGTAGCGGTCCACAACCAGCAGGGCCTCGTCCACGGTCTGTCCGCGCACGCTGAGCGAGGTCGTCACGGCAGGTCGCCCGGGCGCCACGGCGCCCCCGGCGGGCCGCGCCGGGGCTAGAGGCGTGCCTTGAACCGCCGGGGCTTCGTGCAGCGCGTCAATGGGAACCCGCGTGCGCAGGGTTCCCACCTCCACCTCCACATGACCGTGCGCGTCCGGACCGGCCACCGCGGTGCCGGTCCTGCCCAGCGGCATCACGAAGACCGTCTGACCTGCGTGCACGCGCTCGACCGGCGGCCCTGGAGGCGCCGCAGGCTCTGGGGCAGGCAACGCCTCCAGCGCCTGCCTCAGGTGCGTGCGTGCCTGCCGCACGGCTTCGCCGGTGCGCGCGGCGCGCACCTCTGCCACCACCGCGTCCAACCGCCGGCGTGTCTCGACGATGATAGCCTCGCTGGTCTGCCTGGCCTCTGCCATCAGGCGCCGGCGCTCGCGCCGAACGTGCTCGGCCTCCTCGACCATGCGCTGCTCGGCCTCCTGGGCTGCTGCCCTGGACAGCGCGGCCTCAACCCGGTCGCGCTCAGCGGCCTGCCTGTCGCGCGTCAGGTCGTCCAGCACCTGCTCGATGGCCACGTGCTCGGGCGCCAGGTGGGACCGGGCCTCGGCCACGACGCCGGGATCAAGACCGAGCCGCTCCGCGATGACCAGCGCGTTGCTGCGGCCGGGAAGCCCGATCATAAGACGGAAGGTCGGGCGCAGCGTCTCAACGTCAAACTCCACCGAGGCGTTCTCGATGCCGGGCTGCACCGCGGCCAGCATCTTCAGCTCGTTGTAGTGGGTGGTGACCACGGTGTGCAGCCCCCGGCGGTGCAGTTCCTGGATGATCGCCCGGGCGAGAACCACGCCTTCGGTGGGATCGGTCCCGGCGCCGATCTCGTCGAGCAGCACAAGCCCGGGCGGCCGCGCGCTCCGCAGGATCTGAACGATGGCGCCCATGTGCGACGAGAACGTGGACAGGTTCTGCTCGATGGACTGCTCGTCGCCGATGTCCGCGTGCACCTGGTCGAAGCGGGCGACGGCGCTGCCGTCCGCGGCCGGGACGAACAGCCCTGCCTGGGCCATCAGTGCCAGCAGGCCGATGGTCTTCAGCGCCACGGTCTTGCCGCCGGTGTTGGGACCGGTCACGACCAGCGCGGTAAACTCGCCTCCGAGGGCGATGTCCACCGGGACGACCCCGGCGTCACCCCGGGCGAGCGCCAGCAGCGGGTGGCGCGCATCGCGCAACCGCACCACGCCGTCCCCGCGCACCTCCGGTGCCGTGGCGCGCAGGCGCGCGGCCAGCGCGGCCTTGGCCGCGGCCAGGTCCAGATCGCCCAGGATCTCCCCGTTGGTGCACAGCGCCGCGGAGTACTCACCAACCATGCCTGAGAGCCTGCGCAGGATCCGGAGGATCTCCTCGCGCTCCGCGGCATCCAGCTCGCGCCGCCGGTTGCCCAGCGGGACCAACGCCAGCGGCTCCATGAAGAGCGTGGCTCCGCTTGCGCTCGCGTCGTGCACGATGCCCGGGAACTGCGCGCGGTGCTCGGCCCGCACTGGTAGGACAAACCGATCACCCCGCACCGTCACCAGCGACTCTTGCAGGTAGCGGGCGATCGTCGAATCGTGGAGCAGCCTCTCCAGCGATTCCCGCAGGCGCCGCTCCACGGCCTGGTGCTCGTCGCGGATCCGGCGCAGCTCAGGCGAGGCGGTGCTCAGAACCCGGCCCTGATCGTCCAGGGCCCGACCTATCTCCGCTTCCAGGTCCGGCAGCGCGGACAGACGGTCGGCCAGTGCCGCCAGGCGCGGGGCCAGGACGCGCCGGGAGCGCAGGTGGGACTGGACGCGCCGCGTTACCTCCAGGGTCTGCGCCACGTCGAGCAGTTCCAGGGGTTCCAGCACACCGCCCGATGCCGCCAGCGCTGCCTGCGGCCGGATGTCGCGCGCGCCCCGCACCTGGATCTCGGACTCCGCGGCAACCGCCACCGCCTCGGCGGTCTCCGCCAGGGCCGCGCGCACTGCCTCGCCTTCGCACAACGGCGCCAGGCGCAGCGCCACCTCGCGCCCCATGGGCGTCACGGTACCCTCGGCCAGCGCGGCAAGTATCTTGGGAAACTCGAGCACGCGCAGGGTGCGCGCGTCGGCAGGCGGGCCGTTCACGCGGGCACCCCGCCGGACCGCGCTGCCGCCGCGGCCCGGTCTCCATTCAGCGCGGAAAGAATCGCGGGAGCAACATCGGCGATCGTGCAAACATCCCGGAAGGCGCCGCGCTGGGGGCCGACAGCCAGGACCGGAACAGGGTGCCGGGTGTGCGCGCTCGTGCGGCAGTCCTCCAGGTTGCCGTGATCGCTGGTGACAAGCAGGGTCGTCCTGGCGCCCAGACGATCGAGGAGGCCGGCCAGCAGCTCGTCCGTCATGCCGATCACGGCCTCTGGGGAGAGGGCGGTGCGCCCGTGCGCCGCAAGGTCCGTGAGGAAGAACTCAAAGAAGGTGAGGTCCGCGTCCTCGGAGATCTCGCCCAGTCGGTGACCGGCAAGCCGCGGGGTCAGCGCCTGGACGTCGTGCCCCCACCCGCGCAGCCTGTGGTTGACCAGGTCGTGAAACACCGCGCGCCCGGCGCGCAGATCGTCAATCGAGCGCAGCCTGACCCCTGCGGCCTGCGCCGCGTGGGTGACAGCGGCCACCCTGAGTCGCCGGAGGGCCACGGCGGAGAAATACTCCGGACTGTACGCGTTTGCCAGCGCCACGCGCAGGCCATGCTGTCGCGCGCGCGCGAAGATGCTGTGCGCTGAGAGCAGTTCCCGCATCGCCGCGGTGGGGTACGCGCTCACGTGCCTGCCGGCGATCGCCGGCGCGTTGCAGCCGGTGAGCAGCGAGGTCTGCCCGGTCGCGCTCTGCGGCAGCCCTGCCACACCCAGGGTTGCGTCCGCGGAGCGCAGCAGCACGCCCGGGCGGCTGACCGCCTCCTGGGCAACGAGCGGGCCGCCGAGCAGATGGCGCAGCGTTGGCGTCGCAGCCCTCGCGAACGGGTTGATCGCGGGATCTGGCTCGCCGAGGCCGACGCCGTCCAGGAAAAGGACCAGAACTGACACCTTTTCATTATAGACGAGAAGCAAACCGGTGCGAGAGCGCGGGGTGGCGGTCCAGGCCCACCGCCATGGCAACGGTCAGTCGGCCCGGGCCTGAGCCAGCGGGGTCGAGCGCCCGCAGGAGCACTGCCCCTGGTCGTCCCTCGGGCTCGGTTACAACGTTCAGGCAGGCGTGCAGCCCAAACGCCCGGTAGACATAGGCGATCCCGGGCCGCCCAAACATGATCTCGCTGCGCGGGGTCCGCCTGAAGGCATGGCTGGCAGGGTCGTCGGTCCCCCGGTAGGCCTCGGTCTCCACTATGCGGCCGACAAGCACTCCCGAAGGCGTCTCGTGGACCAGCAGATGGCCCAGCAGGGCGCGGGCAACGACAACGGTGTGCCGTGCGAAGAAACTGCGCGGCAGGGGTTCTAGCATCTCAGCGGCTGCGCCGGGGACGGCCTTCCCGGTGGCCGAGCACCTCACGCAACGACGCGAGCGGCAGCGTGTTGATGACATCTTGTGCCTCGGCCCACCCGCGCCGGGCTGTTCCCACCCCGAGCGACATGTAGCGCAACTGCGCGGACGAGTGCGCGTCGGTGCCTATCGCCAGGCGCGCTCCCCGCTCCAGGGCCAGGCGGACGTCCGTGTCCTAGAGGTCCAAACGTTCGGGCGCGGCGTTGATCTCGAGCGCGGTCCCGGTCCGGACGGCGGCGTCCACCACCGCCTCGATGTCCACCTCGTAGGGATCGCGCGCGCCGAGCAGGCGGCCGGTGGGGTGACCGAGGATGTCCACGTGCTCACTCTCCATCGCCCGCACCATGCGCGCGGTCATGGCCTCGCGACTCATCCCGAAGCGGGTGTGCACCGATGCGATCACGAGGTCGAGGTCGGCCAACAGGTCGTCGGGATAGTCCAGGCCCCCGTCGGCGGAGATGTCGCACTCGGTGCCGATGAGGACGGCGATCCCCAGGCGGTCAGAGAGGGAGCGCACGTGCCGGATGTGGCCGCGCAGGTCCACGGCCGGCACTCCTCGCGCGACCCTGAGCGACTGCGAGTGGTCGGTGATGCAGACGTACTCGTATCCCATCGCCTGGGCGGCCGCGGCGATCTCCTCAACGCTGTCGGAGCCGTCGCTCCAGTCCGTGTGCGCGTGAACCTCGCCGCGGATGTCCTCGACCTCGATCAGCCGGGGTAGCCGGCCGGCTTCCGCCGCCTCGATCTCACCCTGATCCTCCCGGAGTTCGGGCGGTATCCACGGCAGGCCGAGGGTGCGGTAGACCTCGGGCTCCGTGCGGCCGGCCACGCGCCGGCCGTCCCCCAACCGCCATACCCCGTACTCGTTGAGCTTCAGCCCGGCGCGGACCGCCCGCTCGCGCAGGGCGACGTTGTGTTCCTTGCTGCCGGTGAAGTACTGCAGTGCCGCGCCGTATGCGGCGGGTTCCACGA
>DYHL01000113.1 GCA_020724185.1 Candidatus Nitrosymbiomonas sp.
GACTACGGCCCGGTCTCGCACCAGTGTGACGAATAACCTGTTCAGGCGGTCCACGCAGTCCGCATGCCGGCTGCCGATCGGCACCATCTCGACGATTTCCCCGCCGATGAGCTCCACCCGGTCGTCCTCCGAGAGGATGCCGGCCTCTGCCATGCGGTGGTACTCGTCCACCGTAAAGCGGCGCCTCAGCACTCGCACGGACATTCGGAACCTCCCGGCTCAACCGATAGATCGGCCGGCCGATTCCTCCCTTTCGCCCCTGCGGGGATCAGCCCTCCTGTGAGGGCACCGGGGCGGCAGCCGGGTTGGGTTCGGGCGCCGGGGTGTCGGCCTGATCGGAGTGGGGCGCCGCGGTGTCCGCGACCGCCGCAGGCTCCTCTGCCACCGCGCGTTCTTGGGGCGATCCCTGCACCGCCCTTCTCGTCCGCACTTGAAGAACCCGCATCCGGTTCAGCACCGCCGCCACCTCGTGCCGCCTGGGAAGCGCGTAACCTCCGGCATGACTCCCTTCCGATCCCAGCACGCCCAACCCTTGCGTTTCGATGTCCGCAAAGACACGGTCGAGGATCTCGGCTATGGAGGCGTTCCCGTCCACGTAGTTCTTGGCCAGCGCGTAGAGGATCGCATCGCCGGCCGCGCATGCCTGGCTCGCATCCACAAGCTGCCCAAGCGCCGCCGTCCTGACGGTTTCGCGCCCGATGCCGATCTCCGCTCCTCCGCGCGGCTCGGTGCGATGGCTGCGCCCCCGCAGCCCGCCAAACCCCCGCGGCAGCGGGCAGCGCGGCGCCGGCATGCCGAACTCCCCGCCGGCGCGCGTGCGACGCCCGGGGAATCCCGCAACGATGCTGCGCGCACGTTCGGTCGCCGCATGGGGTTGAAACCCTTCCATGACGATTACCGCATCCGCCACGTCGAGGTACTCCCCAAGGCTGCCAGTGGCTATCACCGACGAGACGCCACGGACTTCCCACAACGCCCTGATACGGTCCACCAGCGGGGTCACGGGGTCGCGCTCCACCGGGACCAACTGCCGCATCGCCGCATCCCGTGCCAGGAACGCAACCGTGCTCTCGTCCTCGTCGAACAACAGCAGGCGGGACCCGATCTCGATGGCCTCCGCGACGCCTGCGGCCAGGGAGACCGTCCCTGTCGCGTGTTCGGACGACACCGCGGTCGCGTCCTGTCGGTGCGGTAGCTCCCGGATGAACGCGCTGACGTCCACGCGCTCGACGCGCCGGCCGGGCTCGGTGAGGATTCGCACCGCGTCGGGAACCGTGGCCACGAACTCTCGGCCGTCCCCTGGAACGTGGGGGTACACGCCGGCCGAGAGCGCGGCCAGCAGCGTGGACTTCCCGGAGAAAGTCCCTCCGGCGACTACCGTGACGCCGCGGCCAATGCCCAACCCGCGTACCGTACCCCGGTGCGGCAGGGTAACCGTAACGGCCAGCTCGTCCGGAGCGCGCAGGGTAACGGCGCGACCGCCGCGCAGCGGCCGGTCGCCCGGGCCATCCTCCCTCGGCAATACCGAGCCGTCGGCAATGAATGCCGTCAGCCCGAGCGCGTCCAGCGTCCCCTGCAGCGCCAGATAATCTTCTAGCACCTCGAGGTGCCGCGAGCCAGTAGCCGCGTCGAGGTTCGCCCACACCAGACCGGCCTGAACCACCGCGGGCAGCTCATCGAAGAGCAGCGTCTGTGCCAGCTTGGCCAGCACTTTGCGTCCCTCAGCAGGGAGCCCGATCGTCAGGCGGATCTCGACGCACTCCTCACTGACCGTGCAGCACGAGCGCCGTAGGATCTCCCCCCCGCCCGCATGGATCGCCACGGGCGCGGCCTTCCCCTGCCACCGGGTGCGTACATGGCGTCCTATGGCCTCGTGCACCGCGCGCGTCAGGAAGTCCTCCGCCGCCAGCCGGCCGGATGGACTCCCCAACATCGCCGGAGGTACCTGGGCCTCGGCCTGGTCCATGCGCACGCGGGCCCAACAGGACGGTGAGACAGGGTCAGGATGGATGGCGTCCACGTGCAGCTCGAACCGGTCGAAGCGGTAAGCGCCGGCCAGGGTCCGGTAGACCTGGGTGCCCTTGCCGTTCATCACGATCAACTTGTCGCGCAGGCGGTCGGAAGGTAGCATCTCGCCCCCCTACCGGCCGGCGGCTGCCGGCGCTGCCTTGCGCGCCAAGCCCAGGCGCTGCCGGGCCACCAGCACCCCACGTTGGAGCTGGGTGTCGCGGCCCTGGTCCAGATCGAAAACCGCTAGCGCCACAGGAATATCGGGGGAAACCCCAACCCCTTCCAGGCGCCGCCCCATCCCGGTGGAAAGCCTGAGCACGGTCACGCTGAGCGCTGACCCATCCGAGAGATCGTGGAGCACCGCGGCCTCGACCGCGCCGCTGGTCTTGGCGCCCATCAGCGTCGCGCGCCCGTGCTCCTGCAGCGCGGCCGCCAGGAGCTCGGCGGATGAGGCGCTTCCCTCGTCAATGAGCACGACGACCGGCACGTGCGAGGGCAGGATCGGCGCCGCGGATGCCCGAACCGTCCGCGTGCTTCCCCCACGGGAGGTCTCCTGGTAGATGGGCTGGCCCGGGAGCAGCAGGGCATTCGCAGCCGCGGTCAGCTCGTGCAGGTAGCCGCCGCTGTTGGACCGCAGGTCGAGCACCAGCGCGCGCATGCCGCCGGCGAGCATCCGCTCCAGCGCCTGGCGGAACTCCTGCCCGGTGCGGGTGACGAACTGGTAGAGCTGAAGGTGGCCGATTCCGCCATCGAGGACCCGGGCCTGGAAGATCGCTGGGACCTGAATCGGAGCCCGCGTTATGTTCAGCGTGATCGCATCCGCCCGGCCGGGGCGGTCGAGCGTGAGCGTCACCGAGGTCCCTGCGGGACCGCGAATCGTCCCGGCCACCTGCTCCACCTGGAGTCCGGTGGTAGGGATCGCGTCAATCCTCAAGATACGGTCCAACGGCTGCACGCCGGCGGCCTCGGCCGGGCTGCCGGGTATGACGTCGCGCACGTAGAAGCGCCCCTCGCGCGGCATCAGCACTATCCCAACGCCCGAGAACGCCGCCTGCTGGCGCTGCCGCGCCTGACGCTCACGGTTCTGCTCAGGGGTGAGGAAGCCGGTGTGAGAGTCGCGGAGCACCGCGGTCATGGCACGGATCGCGGCGTAGGCCAGCGAGGCGCCTGAGACGCGGCCGCCAGCCGCCGCGACCGCGGCGTCAAACCGGATGCGGAACGCGGCATCGGCCTGCCCGTTCGGAGTGCCGGGTGGGATGGCGGCAAGGCTGGCCTGGAGGCCCGCCGCCGAAAGCGCCGAGCGCAGCCCTCCGATCGCCCCGTTCAATAGAACTACGGAGTCCACGGGATCCACGTACCGCTCGCGGAGCAGCCCCAGCGCCTCCAGCGCCAGGCCTGCGTCGGCGGCGTGCGCGGGAGGCACCGCTGACAGTGGCGCAACGATCAAAGATAGGAGCAGGATGGCTACGGGAAGGTGCAGTCGCGCCCCCCGGGTTGCGAATGGCCTCATCTCAAGTTCTCCCGTTTTGCTGGATCTCAGATGACAGGCCGAAACGGTACCAGCCGGATGATCCAGGTGTTGAACGCAAACAGCAGGTCGGTCGCCATGGCGCCGCCCATCACGACGAGAAAGACCCCGCTCACCGTCGAAACCGAGCGGGCGTGTTGGCGCAGCCACCCCACGGCATCGAACGCGACCGTCATCAGTACCGCCGTGACGAGAAAAGGCAGGCCAAGGCCGAGCGAGTAGGCAAACAGCAGCAGCGCGCCGCTTGATACCGTCTGCGTCGTTGCTGCCATCGTGAGCACCGCGGTGAGCACAGGACCCACGCACGGCGTCCAGGCGAAGCCGAACGCCATGCCCACGGGAAACGCGCCTATCAGCCCAAGGGGCTGGCGTCGTACCTGAAAACGGCGCTCCCGCGAGAGCCCGGGCACCCGGATCACGCCCAGCACGCCAAGGCCCATGAAGATCACCAACGCGCCTCCCAGGCGCGTCAGCAGCAGGCGGTTCTCGAGCACAAGGGCCCCCAGGACTGAGGCCGAGGCGCCCATCGCGGTGAAGATCGTGGCGAAGCCCAGGACGAACAGGCCCGTGGCCGCCAGTATCCGGCCCAGGTGCCGCCGCCGCTCCTCCACGCTCATCTCTGCCAGGGAGAGCCCTGAGACGAACGAGAGGTAGCCCGGAATCAACGGAACGATGCAGGGACTGAGGAAACCCAGCACGCCGGCCGTGAAGGCCAGAATCAGGCCTACCTCGCTCATACCGGTATTATGCCACAGCACCAGATGCGTGTGGGGCCACGGGCAGGCCTGGCAGCGACCCCGCTCCCCGCGCTCACGCCGAGGCCCCCTGGCGCCGCAGTGCCAGTCGCGCGGCCTCCACCAGGGCCGCGGCCGAGGGCGCCCCAGGCGCCGCCACGGCCTCGCGCAGCACCGCGGCCGCGTCCACGGCCACCGCCGGGCTGCGTGCCACCAGCACGCGGCGACCCGGATCGGTGGCAAGGATCGCAACGCACTCCGCCTGCGCGGTGAGGGCGCGTGCCAGCGCGCGGAGGTCCTCGATGGCACGACCGTCAAACGCCACGGCGACGACCGACAGCCCCTGGACACCCGAGGGCGCACCCAAGGAAGCAGCGCGTGTGAGGAGCTCCCGGGCCTCATACCCCAGCAGTTCCAGGCGGGCGGCCTCCAGCCCGCGTTCGAGCTCCCGCGCGCGGCCCTGAAGGCGCCCGATCGCGCCGGCAAGGTCGGGCTCACCCACGGTGAACTCGGTGGCAAGGGAGGTGATCAGGCCGCGCGCCCACCGGTAGTGACGCAGCGCGCGCCATCCGCACTGGAAGCCCACCCGCACGCCGCCCTTGTGGCGCTCGTGGCGCAGGAGCGCTATGGCGCCGACCTCGCCGGTGGCGCGGACGTGCGTGCCGCCGCAGGCCGAGCGGTCGAAGCCCGCCACCTCAACCACCCGTATCCTCCCAACCTGCCTGGGTGGCCGGCGCAGCCCCATCGCGACCGTCTCCTCGATCTCAACCTCGCGCGCGGTCACCACCCGGTTCTCGGTGACGATCGAGTTGGCCAGGTCCTCTGCGCGGGCAATGGCTTCCTCGTCGAGGATGGAAAGATCCAGGTCCAGCGTGCAGGTGGCGCCGATGTGCACGGACAGCGTCCCCGCCCCATACGCCTGCAGGAAGGCCGCTGAGAGGATGTGCTGGCCGGTGTGTTGCTGCATGTGGTCGAAGCGGCGCTCCCAGTCGAGGGCTCCGGCTACAATGAGGCCTTCCCGCAGCGTGGATGGCGCCCCCCGGATGAAGTGCCAGATCTCCCCGTCCTCCTCCAGGACGTCCGTTACCTCCAGGGCGTCGAGATGGCCCTGGTCCGCGGGCTGGCCGCCGGCTGCGGGGTAGAACGCGGTCTCCGCGAGCGCAACCGCGGTGACCTTGCCTTCGCGGCGGCGCACGCCGGTCACCACCGAGGTGAACTCGCGCGCGTACGCATCAGCATGAAAGAGCTTGACCGTCATGGGCTGTCCTCACGGCCATCTTCGACGGCTGCCCGGACCCTCCCCCCGGCCTCCTCGGGCGCTGAGAGTTCGTTGCCTGCCTGGGACCGGCTTGTTACAATGATGATCGGGCTCCGCGCGCCGCCAGGGAACTGCCACGGGAGAAACGGATGCTGGAGCTGATCTACTTCCTCGACCTGGCCTACAAGATCATCACCACGCTCATCTTCGCGCGCGTGGTCCTCTCGTGGTTCCCGGCCCTCCGCCATCCCGCGGTCAAGATGGTCCACGATCTGACCTCGCCCATCCTGGACCCGATCCGCAGGGTGATGCCGGCAGCCGGAGGCCTCGATCTGTCACCGATTATCGCCATCTTGTTGCTCTATCTGGCGCGCAACCTGCTCGTGGATCTGCTGGTGACGCTGCGGCCCTGAGACCGGGCAGAGGAGGGAGAAACGATGGTTCAGGCGTACGTACTCATACGCATTCTACCCGGCAAGCTGTCTGACGCGCTGGCGCACATTCTGCGGACCCCAGGGGTCAAGATGGCGCACGCCGTTACCGGGCCGACCGACATCATCGCGTTCGTGGAAACAGAGAGCATGGACACGCTGGGCAGGTTGATCGTCTCCAGGTTCCAGGAGACAACCGGCGTCACGCGGACGACAACCTGCGTGGTCACGCCGGTCAGCGAAAAGTGAGCGGGATCAGTCCAGCGTAGTCCTGGCGCGCGGCGGCTGCGCCGGCAGCGCCCAGATCGCCACGAGCGCGATCAGGAAGAGGCCAAGGCTTGCCATCAGGGTCTGGGCCAGCCCGATCTTGTCCGCAATCGCGCCGATTAGCGTCATGGATAGGCCCGCTGTCCCCCACGCCATTCCGGTCACCAAGCTGCTGGCCAGGCTTGCCCGTGAGGGGAACATCTCCTGGGCCATCACTATGCTGACCGGAGCCGCCAGGAAGAGCGTGAAACCACCCAGGGCCAGTGGCACCAGGCCCCATGTGCTCTCGGTCATGCCGAAAAGCACTAGCAGAGGCGCGGTTGCGATCAGCGAGATTGCCATCACGGCGCGCCGCCCGATCCGGTCGGAGAGCGCCCCGCCGACCAGACCTCCGATTGAGCCGATCCCTCCGAAGAGAAAGATCGCGGTCCCGCCCATCATCAGCGTCGCTCCGCGATCGCGCAGCAGGAGCGGGATGAACAGGATGTGCCCCAAGGTGACCACGCTCCTGATAACCACCACAAGCCAGATCAGTGCCAGGGATCTCCCGTGCCGCCTGACGTCGCCGCGCAGACCCCGAGTGGGCTTCTCCAGATCAGACTGCCAGGAGCCAACATGCCGCCAGAGCAGCAGGCAGACCGCCACGCCTGGAAGCGCGGCCAACGCGGTTCCTGGGAGCCCTACCGCACCCACGATCGCGGCCACATAGATCGGGCCCAGCGAGTATCCCAGTTCACCGCCGGCAACGAAGATCGAAAGCCCGGCACCCCGGCGGTCCCCACTCACGGCCCCGGCGACCGCGAACGACTGGGGGTGAAACGACGCGGTCCCCAGGCCCGCGATGAACAGCACCGCGAGCATCACGTGGTAGGAGGGCGCGAGTCCAAGCAGCCCCATCATGATCACCGTGATGAGCGCTCCCAGAACGGTGAACACGGGCCTTGAGGTGCGGTCGGCGACCAACCCGAAGAACGGCTGGGAGAAGGCGGACGACAGGTTGAACGCGCTGCCCAGAAGCCCGGCGAGCGCCAGCGAGAGACCGAACTTGGCAACCACCAGCGGCAGCAGGGGCGCCAGGAAAGCGGCATAGAGATCGTTGGTGAAGTGGGCGAGACTCAGAGCGCCCAGGCGGGACCATAGCGGTGAGCGCGGTCGCCCCGGGTTCACGTAAGCAGCGCCAGGATGATCGAGATCGAAACGAAACTCGCGACCGTGGTCAGGAAGACCGCGCTGGCCACGAATTCCGGGACGGCGTCAAACTGTGCCGCGATCAGAAACGCGTTGATCGCGGTCGGCATCGCCGTGGACGTCACCGCGACGTCGCGGGCCAGTCCGGTGATGCCGAACCACGGCGCAAGCACGGCCACCAGCAGCGGGGAGACGACGAGTCGCAGGACTGTCGCCACTCCCAGCGGCGCGTTCGCGGCCGAGGGTCGTGCCTGGGAAAGCTGCACCCCCAGGGTGATGAGTAGCACGGGAATCGCGCCCTGGGCCATGAGCTCGATCGGGCGCCACAGCGCGATCGGCACCGTCCACCCCTGGTATGCGAAAACCACACCCGCGACCGCGGCATAGATGAGCGGCAGGCGGAAGATGTCGAGGACGGCGCGGACGGGCTTGTTCCTGCCGGCCGAGGCCAGGAACACCCCCACGGAGTGCATGAGGATCGCCGAGACCACGAAGATGAGCGTGGCCAGGCGCACCCCTTCGTCGCCAAACGCGAACAGGCTCACCGGAAGCCCGTAGTTGCCCGCGTTGTAGAGAACCGTTACGAGCGCCAGCCCGCTGCGTTCGACCGGCGCCAGCCGCATCAGGCGCCCGGCAAGCAGCGCGACGACGAGCAGCACGGCGAACTGCGCAACGACAAGCCCTACCAACCGCGCGGCGGCAGCCGCCGACACGTCGGTTCGCACCAGCGCATAAAACACCAGGCTGGGGGTCAGCAGGTACATCGTCACGCGCGAGAGCGACTGGATTTCGATGGGAACGAGACGGGCGAGCAGGTACCCGGCCGCGATGAGCAACGCTATGGGCAAGATGACCGAGAGTAATGTCAC
>DYHL01000114.1 GCA_020724185.1 Candidatus Nitrosymbiomonas sp.
CCCGAAGGCCGGCGCAGGTGCAGTCCGCGCGACCGTGGTTCTCCGGGCTCGACGAGCCGCTGCGGGTGCTGGCGCGCGAACATGGCCGGGGGCTGTTCGACGCGGTTGTCCGGTTTGCCACCGATGCCCGATCCCGAAAAGCAATTCGCCGGCAGCTCGAGGAACAGAGCCGCGACTACGGCCGTGAGCTACGCAGGGCAGGCCTGGGACCGGTAGAGGCCGCCGAGGCCTTTAGCTTCTTCCGCCACCTCGTGCTCGAGATGGTCACCGAGCCGAGGGGACGCGGCGGGATGCTGGACGAGGATCAGGTCCGAACGCTGGTCGAGGTGAGCGATCTTCTCGACGTGGTTTTCCTGTCCGTGCTGCGCGCATGGAATGAACTCCCGGAGCGTGTCCTGCAGTGAGGCTGCGGATCGGCACGCGCGGCAGCACGCTCGCGAGGGCGCAGACCGCCCTCGTGGCCGCGGCGCTGGAAGGCAGTGGCATGAGTTGCGAGATGGTCACCATAAGGACGCAAGGTGACCAACACCCCGACCGACCCGCGGTGTCGCTGGGCGTGGGCGCGTTTGTACGCGAGATCGAGGCCGCGTTGCTCGAGGGAAGAGTTGATGTCGCCGTTCACAGCGCCAAGGACCTCCCTGGCGAATCCACGGACGGCCTGATGCTGGCGGCGTTCATGCCGCGTGAGGATCCCAGGGACGCCCTCGTGACGAGGGACGGAACCGGGCTGCGAGGCCTTGGCCCGGGCAGCGTTGTTGGCACCGGCAGCCCGCGGCGCCGGGCGTTCCTGCTCGCCGCGCACCCGCACCTGGTGGTGCGCGACCTCAGGGGCAACGTGGACACCAGGATCCGGAAGCTCGAGGCCGGCGAGGTGGACGCCCTGGTGATCGCCGCGGCAGGTCTGGAGCGGCTCGGTCTCGCCCATCGTGCCGCGGAGCGGTTGGATCCCACGGTTATGCTCCCGGCGGTCGGCCAGGGAGCGGTGGTGATACAGTGCCGTTCCGACCAAACCTGGCTCGGCGAGCGGCTCTCCGCAGTAGACCATTCCCCGACCCGGGGCGCGGTGGAGGCCGAGCGCGCCTTCCTGGCTGCCCTGGGTGGAGGATGCCAGCACCCGATCGCAGCGCTGGCCGCGGCCGATGGGGCACGGCTGAGGCTCCAGGGTGCCGTACTGGACCCTTCTGGGGAGCGCATCGTGCGGGATCAAGTCGAGGGCGACGCCACGGCGCCCGCGGAACTGGGCAGGCGCCTGGCGGCCCGACTCCTGGCCGGCGGAGCGCGCGAGATCCTGGCAGAGGCGGTCCGGTGAACACGGACGGGCTGCCGCTGGTCGGCCGGCGCATCCTGGTCACGCGTCCGTGGCACCAGAGCCGTCAGATGTGCGATCGGCTGAGCCGGCTGGGAGCGCAGCCAGTAGCGGTTCCAACGATAACCATTGCCGGACCGCGTCCGGGCGGACCGCTGGATACCTCCATTCGGCTGATTGACCGGTACGACTGGGTTGTGATCACGAGCACGAACGGCGCGCGCGCGGTTCTCGCTCGGGCCCAGGCGCTGAACGTCAACCTCGCCGGCAGGACCCGTCCGCGCTGGGCAGCGATAGGACCGTCTACCGCCGCAACCCTCGAGGAGGCCGGGGTTCGGGTCGCGCTGACGCCGTCACGGTACCTCACCGGTGCGGTCGCCGAGGCGCTGGCCGACGTCGCTGGCCTGAGGATCCTGCTGCCCCGCACGAATGCGGCCGGCCCTGCGCTGGGCGAGGCACTGATCGCACGGGGCGCGATCGTTGACGAGGTGACGGCCTACAGAACGGTGCTGGCGCCACAGCGGTCCTGCGCCGAGGTGCGACGGCTCATCGGATCGCGGGCAGTGGACACCGTGCTCTTCACGAGCGCCTCGACCGTCCGCGGCCTGGCAAGGTTGCTGGGAGAGGAACGCGACGGCCTCCGGGCGATGGTGATAGGATGCATCGGCCCGGTCACGGCGGCAGCGGTAGCGGATGAAGGGTTCGAGGCGACCGTCGTGGCCTCGGAGCACACTACGGATGGGTTGATCGCCGCCCTGGTTGCCCACGGCGGCGGGCGACTCGCCGGGATCAAAGGAGACGACGATGTCAGAGATCGCGCCGCGCGCTGATCTGCGGGCGCGTCCGCGCCGGCTGCGGGCCGGGGACGCGCTCCGACGGCTCGTACGGGAGGCCCGGCTGCATCCGGAGATGCTCGTTGCGCCGCTGTTCGTCCGTCCGGGCCGCCGCGTCAGGGAGCCGATCTACTCCCTGCCAGGGCAGATGCGGTTCTCTCCTGACGAGCTCGTCCGCGAGGTGGACGGCCTGGTAGAGGCCGGCATCCAGGCCGTGCTGCTGTTCGGCGTTCCCAACGCCAAGGATCCAGGTGGCAGCGGCGCCTACGCCGACGACGGCATCGTCCAGGAAGCGGTGCGCCTGCTCCGCGCGAGGAACCGCGCCCTCGTGATCATGACCGACGTCTGTCTGTGCGCCTACACCGATCACGGGCACTGCGGGATCACGACCGGCGATGACGTGGACAACGATGCCACCCTCGGACTGCTGGCGCGCACCGCGGTGTCACACGCCGCATCCGGCGCAGATATCGTCGCGCCCAGCGCCATGATGGACGGTCAGGTCGCTGCCATTCGGGAGGCGCTCGACGCGTCCGGATTCAGCCAGGCAGGCGTCATGGCCTACGCGGCCAAGTATGCCTCGGCATTCTACGGCCCATTCCGTGAGGCGGCAGGATCGTCCCCGCAGTTCGGCGACCGCCGGACCTACCAGATGGACCCGGCCAACGTGCGCGAGGCCCTGCGCGAGGTCGCGCTGGATGCCGAGCAGGGCGCCGACATCATCATGATCAAACCCGCCCACGCGTACCTGGACGTGATACGCGCCGCCCGGGAAGCGGTGGCGCTTCCGATCGCGGCCTACCACGTCAGCGGCGAGTACGCGATGCTCAAGGCGGCGGCGCAGCTCGGATGGATCGAGGAACGCCGCGCGATGACCGAGGTGCTAACCGCCATCCGCCGCGCAGGGGCCGACCTCATCATCACCTATGCCGCCGCCGATGCCGCACGCTGGCTCAGGGAGGATACCGGGGGTTGAACCATCCGATGATCCTGTCGGCGATCGGGCTCAGCCACAAGACCGCGCCCATCGAGATCCGCGAGCGCATGGCCTTCGCGGAGGCTGATTTCCTGCCGGTCCTCGCCACGCTGCGCGGACGGGCAGGGATCCGCGAGTGCATGCTGCTTTCCACCTGCAACCGCACCGAGGTGTACCTGATCACGCCCGGTGCCGCCCCGATGGTCGAGGTGGCCGAGACCCTTGCCGCGGCCCGCGGAGTGCCTTCCGAGGCGTTCGCTCCCTCGCTCTACCAGTACTGCGGGATGTCGGCCGCCCGGCACGTGATGCGGGTGGCGGCCGGCCTGGACTCGATGGTGCTGGGCGAGGAGCAGATACTCGGGCAGGTGAAGCGCGCCTTTGACCTGGCGCGTCTGGGCCGGAGCACGGGACCCGTGCTCAACCGTCTGGTGGCGCTCTCCATAACCACCGGGCGCCGCGTGCGCCGCGAAACAGGCGTGTCGCGCAGCGCGCCCTCGATTCCCCGCGCTGCGCTCTCGCTCGCCAAGCGCACGCTGGGCTCGCTGAGCGGGCGGACCGCGCTCGTGGTAGGGGCCGGAGAAGTTGCGGGACTGGTGGTGAAGCTCCTGGTAGCGGCCGGAGCCCGGGTTACGGCCGTAGCCAACCGCACCCTGGAAGCGGCCTGCGGCCTGGCCGCTCTTGCCGGAGCCGAAGCGGTCCCCCTAGAGGCGATTGCGGCAGCAGGCAGGGGCGTTGATCTCATGGTGGTTTGCGTGGGAGCCAACGCGCCGCTCGTGTCACCGGCCATGATCGGCGCTGACCGGGACAGACCTCTGCTGGTTGTTGACCTGGGCATCCCCCGCGGCGTGGATGCAGCGGTGGCCTCGCTTCCGGGCGTCGCGCTACACGTGCTTGATCAGCTCCCTGTCGAACCTGCCTCAAGCCAGGTTCCTCCCGAGGAACTGGCGCGAGCCGAGGAGATCGTCGAGGCGGCCCTGGCGAGTTTCGAGGAATGGATGGCCTCCCGTATGGCCGTGCCGCTGATCACCGCGCTGCACGGCCGGGCGGACCGCGTCGTGGAGGGCGAGCTTGCGCGTGCGCGCGCGCGCCTGCAGGGGCTGGACGAGGCGCAGCACGCGGCGGTCCGCGTGGTCGCCGAAGCCGTGGCGCGCAAGCTGCTCCAGGCGCCGATCGTGCGACTGCGCGAGTCGGCCGCCCGAGGGGACACGAGCGCGCTGAAACTCGCCGGTGAGTTGTTTGACCTGGCAGTGGACCCAGAGGGGTCCGGAGAGGCGTGAGGCAGGCGATGGACGATTTTGCAGCAGCGGGCGCGCGAACCGCGGCCCTCTTCAAGGAAGCCGAGGGTCTCTTCCCTGGTGGGGTGAACAGCCCGGTGCGGGCGTTCCGCGCGGTGGGCGGCGACCCGATCGTAGTGCGAGCCGCGCGCGGCGCACGCTTGAGTGACCTCGACGGCCGGGAGTTCCTGGACTATGTCGGCTCGTGGGGAGCGCTGATCCTGGGGCACGCCGACCCGGAGGTTGTTGCGGCCATCCAGCAGAGGGCGTCTGCCGGTACGAGCTACGGCATGCCCACCCCTGATGAGGTCGAGCTGGCCAGGCTGGTCCGTGCCGCGGTGCCGACGATGGAACGGATGCGCTTCGTCAGCTCCGGCACCGAGGCCTCGATGAGCGCGATCCGCGTGGCGCGCGGGTTCACCGGAAGGGACAAGATCGTCAAGTTCGCCGGCTGCTACCACGGCCACGCAGACCCCCTGCTCGCCCAGGCAGGCTCTGGGGTGGCCACCTTCGGGCTGCCCAGCAGCGCGGGTGTGCCGGCGGCCGCGGTCGCCGACACGCTGGTAGCCCAGTACAACGACCTGGAAGCGGTGCGGGCGCTCTTTGCGGCCAACCCCGGGGCGATCGCGGCAGTCATCGTCGAGCCCGTGGCAGCCAACATGGGCGTTGTCCCGCCGGCGGCGGGATTCCTGGAAGGGCTGCGCGCCATCACCTCTCAGGAGGGCGCGCTGCTGATCTTCGACGAGGTCATTACCGGCTTCCGGCTAGGATGGGGAGGCGCCCAGGCGCGGTATGGCATCGCCCCCGACCTGACCTGTCTGGGCAAGATCATAGGTGGGGGACTGCCTGTCGGCGCCTACGGCGGCCGGCGCGACGTGATCGAAACCGTTGCGCCGCTGGGCCCGGTGTACCAGGCAGGAACCCTCTCCGGAAACCCCCTGGCGATGGCCGCCGGGGCCGCGACGCTCCGGCGTCTTACCGACCCCTCGTTCTACGCACGGCTTGACGCCCTTACGTCCTGCCTTGCCCTGGGGCTCACACAGGCAGCGGCAGAAGTCGGGGTCCTCGTATCGGTCACCCGCGCGGCCTCGATGTTGACGGTGTTCTTCACCGCGGACCCGCCCCACGACTACGCGGCTGCCTCGGCAGCGGATGCGACCCGGTTCGCGCGGTTCTTCCGGACGATGCTCTCCCGCGGCGTGTTGCTCCCGCCCTCGCAGTTTGAGGCCTGGTTCGTGTCGGCTTCGCACACCGAGGAAGACATCGCGCACACGGTGGAGGCGGCGCGGGCCGCTTTCGCGGAGGCAGCCGCGTGATGCCCCTTCCACGCGTCCGGCCTGGCACGGTTACGCCATCGTACGAGGCGGTGCGGGCGGCGCAGTTCGGATACGAGTACGCCAGGGCGCCCATGCTCATCTACTGGGAACTCACCCGGGCCTGCGACCTTGCCTGTCGCCACTGCCGCGCGGAAGCGGTGGTGGATCGCGACCCGGACGAACTGACAACGGATGAGGCCGGCGCGCTGCTGCGGCAGGTAAGGGATTTCGGCTCTCCGCTGCCCCACATGGTGTTCACCGGCGGCGATCCCCTCAAGCGGGCCGACCTGTTCGAACTGCTCGAGGAGGCCGGACGAGTGGGAATCGGGGTCTCGCTGGCGCCCAGCGGTACAGCCCTACTGACCGAAGATGCCGTCCGCCGGTTGCGCGCCTGCGGCGTCCAGAGCATGTCGCTGAGCCTCGATGGCTCGACCTCGGATCGCCACGATGCGTTCCGCGGCGTGCCGGGCTGCTTCGAGATGACCATGCAGGCCGCGAGGTGGGTTGCCGACGCGGAGATCCCACTCCAAGTCAACACCCTCGTAACCGAGGAGACCGCGGGCGAACTGCCGGCGATCTACGATCTGCTTGTATCGCTGCGCGTCGAACGATGGAGTCTCTTCTTCCTGATCTCGGTGGGGCGCGGGACCGCGCTGCGCGAGATAGCGGCCGGGGACGCAGAGCGGCTGATGGAGTGGATCTGCGGGTTGAGCGAGCGGGCCCCTTTCGCGATCAAGACCACGGAGGCCCCGCATTTCCGGCGCGTGGCGCTGGCGCGGATGCACGCCGCCGGGCTGGACGGCGCCGCGGTGCACGGCAGCAGCGTCGGGCGGGGGTTTGGCATTCGTGACGGCAACGGGATACTGTTCGTTTCGAGGACCGGCGAGGTAATGCCCTCGGGGTTCCTCCCGCTGGCTGCCGGGAACGTGAGGACCGCCTCCCTGGTCGAGCTCTACCGCACGAGCCCCCTCTTCACCGCGCTGCGCGACACCTCGCGACTCAAGGGCCGGTGCGGGCGCTGCGAGTTCAGGGTGATCTGCGGGGGATCCAGGGCCCGGGCCTTCGCGCACACGGGTGATTTCCTGGGCGAAGATCCTCTGTGCACCTACGAACCCGCATGAACGATCGGTTCCTGCGCGCCTGCCGTCGCGAGCCCACGGACCGCACCCCGGTGTGGTTCATGCGCCAGGCCGGCCGCTACCAGAGCGAATACCGCGCGCTGCGGGCACGCCATTCCATGCTAGAGCTGTGCCGCACGCCGGAGCTGTGCGCCCAGGTAACGCTGTTGCCAGTGGAACAGCTCGGCGTGGACGCGGCAATCCTGTTCGCCGACATCATGCTTCCCCTGATCGGGCTGGGCGTGCCGTTCGACATCGTCGAGGGCACGGGCCCGGTCATCGGGGAGCCGATCCGCACGGACGCACGGGTGGACGCGCTGCGCCCCCTGGAACCCGAAAGTGACCTGGGATTCGTGCTGGAGGCCATCCGCCTTATCCGGGGGGAGGCCCGCGTCCCGCTGATCGGATTCGCCGGCGCGCCGTTCACCGTGGCCAGCTACCTGATCGAGGGCCGCGGTTCTCGCGACCTGCCCCATACCAAGGCGATGCTCCACGGCGCGCCCGCGCTCTGGGATCGTCTCATGAGCCGCCTGACCGACGCTACAATCGCGTACCTGCAGGCCCAGGTGACCGCGGGCGTACAGGCAGTGCAGCTCTTCGATTCGTGGGTGGGCGCGCTGGCGCCGTGCGACTACGCACTTGCGGTCATGCCGCACATGCAGCGGCTGTTCGGTGCCCTGGCCGCGCTGGGGGTGCCGGTGATCCACTTCGGCACCGGCACCGCGGGGCTGCTGCCCCTCATGGCGCGCTCCGGCGGCGACGTCATCGGCGTGGACTGGCGCATCCGTCTGTCCGACGCCTGGGCGCGGATCGGCGATGCCGGAATCCAGGGAAACCTCGACCCCTGGATGCTCCTGGCGCCGTTTGAGGTCGCTGCCGAAGCCGCGCGCGAGATCCTGGCCGATGCGGCTGGGCGGCCCGGGCATATCTTCAACCTGGGACACGGCGTCCTGCCGCAGACGCCGCCAGACCATCTGCGGCGGCTCGTCGAGCTGGTCCACAAGCACACCCAGGCCCCACCCGGGCGCCCATGACAGGGGTCCTGCTGATGGCCTACGGCAGCCCTGCCGGTCCCGAGGAACTGGAGGCCTTCTACACCAGCGTGCGGGGAGGCAGGCGGCCGTCACCCGAGATGCTCCGCGATCTGGGTGAGCGCTACCGCGCGATCGGCGGGCGTTCTCCGCTGCCGGAGATCACGCGGCGGCAGGCCGACGCGCTGCAGGCCCGGCTCGACGGTGATGTGCCCGGGCGGTTCCGGGTCTATGTCGGAATGCGGCACTCCCCCCCGTTGATCGCCGAGGCCGTTGCTGCCATGGCTGCCGATGGGATCACCCAGGGTGTGGGACTGGCCCTGGCGCCGCACTATTCGCGCATGGGCGTGGGCGCCTACATCGCGGCGGCCGAGGCGGCGCGCGCAGCGGCGCCGGC
>DYHL01000115.1 GCA_020724185.1 Candidatus Nitrosymbiomonas sp.
CTCCTCGACGCCCGGCAGGGCCAGGAACGAACCTTCGTTCACCTCATCGCAGCGCGTCACGCGGTCGTGGTCGGTGAAGCATACGAAGTTGTATCCCGCGTCACGGTAGCGCATCGCCAGGTCGGAGGGTTCGAACCGTCCGTCAGATCGTCGGGTGTGGCAGTGCAGTTGCGCCTTGCGGTAGGTCCCCAGGACCGCGTACGGATCGCGGATCTGCATCTCGGTCACGGACGGGTGGCCACGGTCACGCGCGCGGCCCTGTATCCCAGTTTCCGCAGGTGCTCGCTCACCCTGACCATGCGGTCGGTCAGGCCAGGATGGGTGCGCAGGAGCACCTCATACCTGCCCGGGTCTGCTTCCCCGGAGGCGCGCAGCCGCCTCATGAAGCCGAGCGCGGCCGATGCATCATATCCGGCCCGGTGCGCGTAGGAAACGGCCAGCCGGTCGGCCTCGAACTCGAACTCCCGCGAGAACCCCCTCGACAGGAAGAACCGCACGATCTCCGCGATTTGCGCGGCGGTGGTATCACCGCCCAGGAGCAGACTCGCGATCAGTCCGAAGAGGAAGTGCCGCTCGATCATCGTCACGTGATGCCTGGCGGCCACGTGCCCTACCTCGTGTGCCATCACAAAGGCCAGCTCGGCGTCGGACCGAACGAACCGCACAAGCCCTTCGGTGGCGTAGATGAACCCTCCGGGCAGCGAGACAGCGTTCACCTCGCGGCCGCGCAACACCTTGAAAGCGTACGGTAGTCCGCGCCGATCTGAGACGGCGGCCACACGCTGCCCCACCCCGGCCACCCGGGCCGCGAGCGAGGGGTCATGCGTCAGGCCGACCTCGGCTTCCAGGCCGGCCGCCGCGTGCCGGCCGATCCGGATCTCCTGATCCTGGCCTATGATCCCGGCTGCGGCCGGGCGTGCGGACGCAAGAACCAGCATGAGTGTCCCGGCTACTGCCAAGGCACGCTGCGGCGCGCGCCGCCCTCTGGAGCATCCTTGCGACCCGAGGGGACGCGTGCTACGATGCGCGTGAACCGGTCCTGATGGCCCCATGCAGATCACCATTTCCCTCTACGCCGCCCACCGGGAAGCCGTGGGCACCGCGACCGTTCAGCTTGCGGTCCCAGAGGGCACCACGGCCGGCGGACTCTGGGAAATCCTCACCACACGGTATCCGAACCTGAACCGCATGCCGCGCCCGACCACGGTGGCGATCAACGACACGGTGGTGCCGCAGGGCAGCGCCCTGACCGACGGCGACCGCGTCGCGATGCTGGCACCGGTCAGCGGGGGCAGCGGGGGCGCGCTCCTCGAACTTACCGCTGAACCCATCCGCGTGGACGCAGTGCTCGACTCGGTGCGCCACCCGGGCGCGGGCGCGGTCGTACTGTTCCTAGGCACGGTCCGGGACCACTCGCGCGGCCGCCACGTCGAGCGCCTCGAGTACGAAGCATACGAGGCGCTCGCGCGGACCGAGATGGCCCGAATCGCGGAGCAGGCGGCCGAACGCTGGGGCGCGCGCATCTCCATCGTTCACCGCCTGGGCACCCTGGTCGTCGGCGAGATCAGCGTCGCCGTCGCGGCGGCCGCGCCCCACCGACGCGAGGCGTTCGAGGCCGGCCGCTTCGCCATTGACGCCCTCAAGCAGACCGTCCCAATCTGGAAGAAGGAGATCTGGGCCGGCGGCGCCCAGTGGATCGGTTAAGCCACCCGCTCGGGCACCAGCACGATCTTCCCAAACTGCTCGCGACGCTCCAGCATGCGGTGGGCTTCCGCGGCCTGCGCCAGCGGCAGAACCGCGTGGACCACGGGACGGACGCCGCCGGATTCCACCAGCCGCATCACCTCGAGCATCTCGCGCTTGGTGCCCACCCAGGTACCGTGGATCGCCATTTGCCGCCCGTAGATGTACCGGATGTCGGTGGTCCCATCGGCGCCCGTCGTGGCGCCGCAGGTTACGAGCCGGCCCCCGCGCGCCAGTGACTTGAGACTGGTCTCCCAGGTGGCCTTGCCCACGTGATCAAACACCACGTCCACTCCCCGGCGGTCGGTCAGCCGGCGCACTTCCTCGTAGACGTCTTGCTCGGAGTGGTTGATCACAGCATCGGCGCCCAGCTCCCTGGCGCGCTCCAACTTCCAGTCCGCGCCGGCAGTGGCGATCACCCGGGCTCCCAACCGCCGCGCGATCTGCACCCCGGCGCTGCCCACACCGCTGCCCGCGCCCCAGACAAACACGGTCTCGCCCATCCGGATGCGGCCGTTGGTCACCAGCATGTTCCACGCGGTCAGGAAGACGAGGGGCACGGCCGCGGCCTCCTCGAAACCAAGGTGGGCCGGCTTGGGCAGCACGTTCACGCGGGGAACGGCGATGAACCCGGCGTAGCCGCCCGGGATGTGCTCCCCCAGAATCGAGAACGAGTCGCACAGCGTGTCGCGGCCGGATATGCAGGCCGGACACTGCCCGCACGAGACCCCGGGCGAGATCATCACCTCGTCGCCGACGGCCACGCCGGTAGCGCGATCGCCGACGCCTGCCACAACGCCGGCCACGTCCGCGCCCAGGATGTGGGGAAACCGCAGGCGCAGCCTGGGCAGACCGCGCCTGACCCACAGGTCAATGTGGTTAAGCGCCGCCGCCCTGATCTCGACGAGAACGTCGGTCGGCCCGGGGGATGGCTCAGGGGCCGCCTCGTAGACCAGAACCTCAGGACCTCCGTGCTGGTGGATGTGAACGGCCTGCATCGGTCCTACTCCTCCAGCATAAGACGCTTGATCTCCGCGGTGAGGCGCAGCGCCTCGGCCATCGGCCGCTGCCACATGTTCCGGCCGAAGATCAGCCCGGTGGCGCCTGCCTGCATCACCAGCCTCGCTTTCTCCAGCAGGTCCGCGTCGCCGACCTTGCCGCCGCCGCTGAACAGCACGAATGCCTGACCTGCGCTGCGGACGACCTTCTCCACGGCCTCGCGGTACTCGAGGACCATGCCGTTGTATGGTTTGGGCGATCCTTCCTTCGACTTCTGATCGAAAACGGGCACGTTGAGCTTGATCACATCGGCGCCGAGCTCGGTCGCCACGCGCGCGGCGTAGTCCACGGCGAACAGGCTGTCGCGCCCGCCCTTCTTGTCTATCGCCTCGCCCCTGGGATACGACCAGACGACCAGGGGCATCCCGTAGCGGTCGCACTCGGCGCGCACCGCGGCCAGTTGGGCGATGTCCTCATCCTGCCGGGGCGAACCCACGTAGAGGGTGTAGCCGACCGCGGCGGCATCAAGCCGGACCGCGTCCTCGACCCGTGCGGTCATCCCTGAGAACGCCCGATCCGACGGCGGTATGCTCGTGCTGCCGTTGATCTTGAGGATCAGCGGGATCTTGCCAGCGTGGGGAGCCAGGTACCGCGCGGCGATGCCGTAGTGGAAGGGGATGGCGGAGTAGCCGCCGTCAATCGCCATCCGTATCTGGAACTCCGGGTTCTCGCTCGGCGGATTGGGAAGGAAGTCTACCGGACCGTGCTCGAGACCCTGGTCCACCGGGAGCACCAGCATGGTGCCCTGCCCGGGTCCGTGCTCGTACAGCAGGCGTTGCAGGCGAGCGCGCTTGCCGTGCTCGAGCGAGATCGAATCAAGGTGCGGTCTTCGTACGCGATTGCTGGTCATGTAGGTGCCTCCCTCGCCTGGGCCGCGCGGTGCGGCCCAATCGTATCGGTTACCGCGTGTCGGTCACGGTGTTGTTTCTATCCGCGCCCTGGTCTGGCCTTCCGCCACGAACCGGCCGGCCGCATACCAGACCGTCAGCTTCTCGGTCGCCAGGAGACGGCCCGCCTGTGTCAGCCGCACCTCGCCAGCGAATACGGCCTTGCGCTCCCCCAAGAAGACCTCGGCCGCCACGCTTCGGAGCTCCATGTCGCGCAGTACCGCGTGCACGCCTCCGGTAGCCTTCGCTCGCTCCCAGCGACCGAAGGCCTCGATCCGTTCGCTCTGGATGAATCCATCACGGCTCTGCACGCGGGCGCGGCCTTCCAGGATTGCTTCGCCGCGGGTGCGCCGGTAGACCAGCTTCGCGCCGGTGGCAATCAGATCGGGCGGCGTGAAGAACGTAACCTCACCCCCAGCGGTGACGGTGTCCGTCTCCGGTACGATCGTAATCTGGGCGGCGGAGACCAGGCCGTTCTCGACGTCCAGACTGGCCTTCCCACGCGCCACGACGCGAGTGATCGCGGTCGTGGTGTACAGTACCGTGATCTCGCCGCCCTCCAGCACGCCCTGAGGGGTGACCACCTTTGCCTGGCCTGTCAGGACCCCGCGCCCCTCCCTATGGTAGAGGGTCGCCTTCGCAGCGGTGGCCGTGGTGGTGCCGTCGGTGATGCGCACCCGGCCCGCGGCCGTGACCATGCGTGTTGGGGCGTCAACGTGCAACTCGTCCGCGGTCACCGAAAGCCGCGGGGAGGCCGGCGTGGCAGCCGGACTCGGTGTGGCAGCCGGCGCCGCAGCAGAAGGGACGGCGAGCCCGGCCGCCATACCAAGCCAGAGCGTGGCCGCGGCAAGCGCGGAGAGCGTGACACGCGCGACACTCACTGGCGGCTTCATTGGGGGTTCCGCGTGACGTAGTCGTAGAGCGTCCGATCGCGGTACGCCTCGGCCAGGTGGGCCGCGGCCTTCTTCTTGTCGCCTTTGCGGGTGTAACTGAGACCCAGCACGTAGTGGAGCACCGCGTTCCGTGGGTTGACCGCGAGCCCCCGTTCCCAAGTAGCGATTGCGCGGTCCAACTGCCCCAGGTTGGCGTACCCCTGCCCAAGGTAGCCGTAGCCCCAGTCGTTCCGCGGATCGGCCGCGACGATTCGCTCGAACTCGGCCGCGGCACCCGGATGGTCCTCCAGAAAGTAGCGCGCAAACGCCAGCCGGTAACGGGCGAGCAGATCGTGGCGGTTCCGGTTGAGCAGCCCCTCGGCTTCGGCGGCGATCTGCCGCGCCAGCGCCGGCCTGCCGGCAGCAGAACCGATCGCCTGATCGGCCTCCTGAAGCTGCTTGAAGCCGTCCAGAACTCGCCCGCTGCGCGCGTAGAGCATCGCGAGCGTAAACCGCGCGCTGGGATCCGAAGGGGTCTGCCGGACTTGCTGCTCGAACCGTCGGGTCAGGGCCGGCCACTCCGCGGCCGTGCCCTGCGCGAACGCGACCTGGGAAGGCACCGCAAGCAACAGCGTCGTGAGCAAGGCCGCGAGCGGCATCGGGGTTGCAGCCATCTTCAGAGCCCGCACGGCAGGGATCATGACCCCAGGATGGCAACCGGCAGGCGCGCCACAACCCTCCGGGCAACCTCCCGCAGCGCCCTTGAGGCAGGGCAGTCCGGATAGGCTTTGACCGTGGGCAGCCCAATGTCGCCGCCCTCGCGCAGGGTCACATCAAAGGGAATCTCCCCCAGAAGCGGAACACCCAGGATCTCGGCCAGGCGCGCCCCGCCGCCCCGACCAAACAAGTCAACGGTCGGCGCCCCGGGCGCCGGCGTGAATCCCGACATGTTCTCCACCACGCCGATGACCTCCATGTTGACGAGTTCAGCCATCTTCGCGGCGCGCTCCGCCACGCTCACCGCAGCGGGCTGCGGGGTGGTCACGGTCAGCATGCTGGCACGGGGCAGCGTCTGCGCGATCGTGAGCGAGACGTCTCCGGTCCCGGGCGGCAGATCAATCAGCAGGTACTCCAGGTCATCACCCCAGTGCACCTCGGAGATGAAGGTGACCAGGGCCCTGTGCAGCATCGGGCCCCTCCAGACCACCGCAGCCGACTCGTCGGGCAGCAGGAACCCGATGGACATCACCCTGATGCCGTCGCTCTCGAGCGGGATCAACATCTGGTCTATGGCGGTTGGCCGTCCGGTGACGCCCAGCATCCGCGGGATGGAGAAACCGTAGATGTCGGCGTCAATCACGCCCACGCGCCGGCCCTCGAGCGCCATCGCCACGGCCAGGTTTGCCGTTACGGTGGACTTCCCCACGCCGCCCTTTCCGCTGGCGATCGCGATCACGCGCGTGGTCGAGCCTACTGCGAGCAGGCCCTGCGTCCTGGAGGGAGGCGTCGCACCGTCCATCGCGGCAGGGAGTCCGCCGCCGTGCAGTTGCCTGATCAGTGCCTGGCGCTGTTCCTGATCCATCACCCCGAGCCGGACATCAACCTCGCTGACCCCAGGAATGGCCCGGAGCCGCTCCGTGACCGCCTGGGCGATTGTCTCCCTGAGGGGACAGCCGCTGATGGTGAGCAGCACCTCCACGGCCACCCGTCCGTCCTCCACGGCAATCTCCCGAACCATGTTGAGCTCGACGATGCTCCTGTGAAGCTCGGGGTCCTGCACGTCGCGAAGGGCTTCCAGGATCTGCTCTCGTTTGGGTCCGCTCTTGCGGCCGGTCATCGTGTTCCTCCTCCCTTGTGCCGTCGCCGCCGGCGGCGGCGCCTTCCCCTGACGTCTGCAGGCCGTGCGGCAGCGGGCGCATCCGGTGCGGCCGGCGGCTCCACGGCGCCCTCCGGTTCCTCTTCGATCGCGCGCGCTCTCTCGGCACCGGCGTCTTCAACCATCGCGGACGCCTCAGCAGCGGGTTGTTGGCGGCGCCGGCCAGATGGGCGCGCCAGGTCTCGCTCGGCCGAGGCCTTGATCTTGACCAACGCACCTTCGATGTGGCTTGCCAGGACCTGGCGCACCGCCGCCTCGGAGAAGAGCGCGATGCCAGGGTCCACTGTCATCTGCACGAGGAGATCCGTCTCGCCGTCGGCGTCCCTTATGATGTACGCTCCGGCCAGCTCCAGAAGCGTCCCGCGCACCTGCCTGAACTCGATCCGGCCAGGGGGCTTCAGTGAGAACCTCTGCACCGACGCGACCGGCAGACCCCCGAAGAACCCGCGGAACTCCACCAGCGGAGAGGCAGGGGACCGCTCTTTCAAGTCCGCGGCCATCCAGATGTTGGTGAACCGTGGGTGTGACTCGATCCTGCTCAGCAACTGCCAGACACGCTGCACCGGGGCCCGGATGACCCGATGTCCCTCGGCACGGATCAATCCAGGCACCTCGCGTTACCGCCCGGAGTCCGCAAGGACGGACTTGGAGATGATCGCACGCTGAACCTCGCTCGTGCCCTCGCCGATCTCGCACAGCTTCACATCGCGGTAGTAGCGCTCCACGGGATAGTCCTTGGTGAACCCGTACCCACCGTGGATCTGCACCGCGCGGGAGGCGGCCCGGGCAGCGGCTTCAGAGGCGTAGAGCTTGGCCATCGAGGCCTGGCGGCGAAACGGCTGGCCTCGGTCGGCCAGCTCCGCGGCGTGCTCGGTCAGCAGCCAGGCGGCGTCCATCTCAGTGGCCATGTCGGCCAGCATGAACTGGATTGCCTGAAGGTCGGCGATCGGCCGGCCGTAGGCGGTGCGCTCCTGGGCGTACGCCAGGCTGGCGTCGAGCGCGGCGTGCCCGATCCCCACCGCCATGGCGGCGATCCCGATGCGGCCCCGCTCCAGCACGCGCGTCGCCTGGGCGTAGCCGTCTCCGGCCTCACCCAGAAGGTGCTCGTCCGGCACCTCGCAGTCCGCGAGGTGAACCTCGGAGGTGTCGCTGCTGCGGACCCCGAGCTTGTCCTCCTTGCGGCCGATCTCCAGCCCCGGGGTGCCACGCTCGACCGTGAAGGCAGTGATCCCCTTCCTCCCGGCCCCGTGCGCGGTCACCGCCATAACCACGTAGATCCCGGCGTGGCTACCGTTGGTGACGAAGACCTTGGTGCCGTTGAGAACCCAGCGATCGCCGCGGCGCTCGGCGCGCGTCTTTATCGCCGCGGCGTCGCTGCCGGCGCCGGGCTCGGTCAGGCACCAGGCACCCAGCGCCTCGCCACTGGCCAGGCGCGGCAGGAACCTGCGGCGCTGGACCTCGTTGCCGAACGCGGCGATGTGCCCCGTGCACAGCGAGTTGTGCGCCGCGACCGACAGCGTGACACCCCCGTCGCCCCAGGCCAGCGCCTCGATGATGGTTGCCATGGTCACCGCATCCAGACCGGACCCGCCGTACTCAACGGGCACGGTCATGCCCAGCAGCCCCAGGGTGGCCAGCCGGGGGACAAGTTCAAGCGGAAAACGCCCCTCACGGTCCCAGACCGCTGCGTGCGGCCGCAGCTCCTCCCGCGCGAACTCCCTGATCGTCCGGTGGACAAGCCGCTGCTCCTCGGTGGCAGGCGTCTGCACCATGCTCCTCCTGTCCTGGGCTAT
>DYHL01000116.1 GCA_020724185.1 Candidatus Nitrosymbiomonas sp.
CAACCGCCGCGACGCCCCCGAGCAGGAGCGTCATCGTGCGCGTGACGCCCGTCAGGACCTGGAGGATGTCCGCCTGGCTGCGGATGGTAAAGTCATCCTCGCGACCGGAGGCGAGCCGGTGCCGCGTTCGCAGTAGGTTCGTCACTTCCTGCTGCACGGCAGTCATGTCGTCGGCGTTGCGCGCCTGCACGTATATCGCCCGGACATACGTCACCCCGAAGAGCCGGTATTGCGCTGTGGTCAGCGGCACGAACACCACGTCGTCGCGGTCGCCGAAGGGGAAGCCGGCGCCCTTGGGCTCCATCACGCCCATGACGTTGAACGTAACACCCTGGATCCTGATCTTCTGGCCGATTGGGTTCGCCTCAGCAAAGAGCTTGCTGGCCGTGGTCTTGCCCAGCAGGGCGACCTTCGATCGCCTCTTCACGTCGTCGTCTGTGAAGAACTCGCCCTCGACCGGCCGGAAGTTGCGAACGGCAGGGAACGCGGGCGTAACTCCTGAGATCTGCGTGTTTGTGTTCTGATTTCCGAAGACCACCTGCGCCTGCCTGGAGATCTCGGCGCTCACGCCCGTCACGCCCCCTACCTCCCGGGCAATCGCATCGGCGTCGCCCAGGGTCAGCGTCTGCACCTGGCTGGCGGCGGCAATCCCGCCCTGCTGGGCGGATGTCGCCATTACCGTGAGCAGGTTGCTGCCCAGCGCCTCGATCTGCTGCGTCGTGGCCTGGCGGGCGCCCTGCCCTATGGAGATCATGGCTATCACGGAGGCGACGCCGATGATCACGCCGAGCATCGTCAGCAAGGAGCGCAAAGGATTGCTCTTGATCGCGCGCAGCGCAATGCGGAAGCATGCCGAGAGGTTCATGACCGAACTCCTCCGGGGACAGCCGTCCCGGCGTAGATTGCTCTCCCCTGCACGGGCTCGTCGCTCGTGATCCGGCCGTCGCGGAACTGCACCAACCGATGGGCGCGGGCCGCGATTTCGGACTCGTGCGTCACCAGCACGATCGTCATCCCCAGACGGGAAAGCCGTTCAACGATCGCCATGACCTCGCTCGCCGTCGCCGAGTCGAGGTTCCCGGTTGGCTCGTCGGCAAGGATGATCGGCGCCTCCGTAACAAGGGCGCGGGCGATGGCCACACGCTGCTGCTCGCCGCCCGACAGTTGCGTGGGCAGGTGTTCAGACCGATCGCGCAGCCCCACGGCATCGAGCGCTGCCAGAGCCCTCTCGCGACGGTCGGGCACGCCGGCATAGACCAACGGCAGCTCGACGTTCTCGATAGCGGGCGTCCGTGGCAGCAGGTTGTACGACTGAAAGACAAACCCCAAACGCCGGTTGCGCAGTCGCGCCAGGGCGGTGTCGTCTAAGGTGGTCACGTCGGTCCCATCGAGGGAGTAGGTCCCTGAGGTCGGACGGTCCAGGCATCCCAGGATGTTCATGCACGTTGACTTCCCCGAGCCGCTGGGTCCCATGATCGCGACGAACTCGCCCGGTTCGATGGTGAGGGAGACGCCGCGCAGGGCGCGCACCTCGACCCCATCCATGTGATAGGTCTTCTCAATATCGCGCATCTGAATGAGAGCCATAATCCGCCTCCTACCTAGGGCCTGGGGCCGCCGGTGCCGCCTCTCGGCGGCTGCGACATGAACGGATTGACCGGCTGCTGCGTGGACGTCTGGCCTGTTGTCCGGTTCGCCTGCCCCAGGTAGATCATCTGGCCCTCCTGGAGGCCTTTGACGATCTCCACCTGACGGCCGTCGGTTGTGCCCGTTTCGACGACGACCGGGGTCAGGGTCTCGCCCTGCACGAGATGAACGATCTTGGAGTCCTTCCCGCTGACCGCCTCCGACGGCACGAGTAGCACACCCCTTCGCTCGGCGATGATGAACTCGCCGTCAGCGGACATCCCGAGACGGAGCGATGCGGGCGGGTTCTCGAGCGTTGCGATCACGTTGAACTGCGTGACGTTCTGGGTGACCGTGGCCTGGGGCGCAATCCGGCTCACCTTACCGTTGAATGTCAGCCCGGGGAGGGCGTCGACGGTGACCCGCACCGGGATCCCGGTGCGAATCTGTGCGATGTCCGACTCGTCCACGGTGAACTCCGCCTGCATCACCCTGGTGTCGGCCAGGGTCATCAGCAGCGTGCCGCCGGCCGAGACGCCGCCAATCACGGTCTGGCCGACCTGCACTCCCAGGCTGGCCACTATGCCATCGATGGGAGCCGACACCCGGGCCTCGCCCAGCCGCTCGAGGGCCTGCGCGGCGGCGGCCTGCTTGGCGCGGAGGTCGGCCCCGGCGGCTTGCGCGGCGGCGACCAGGGCGCCCTCTTCCGTGCGCCTGGCCCGGGCAGTCGCGAGGGCCGACTCGGCCTCCCTTACCTGGGACTGCACCACCGCGATGTCCAATGGGGTGCTGCCGGCCTGCAGCTCGTTCAGCTTCGCCTGGGCCGAGCGGACCTGAGCCAGAGCCACCTCGTGCTGGTTCTGCGCCTGATCAACGCTCTGCCGGGAGACCAGCCCCTTGCCGTACAGGTTGCGGGCGCGCTCCAGCTCGCGCTGGGCCAGGTCGGCGGACAGCTTCGCCTGTGTTAGGGACGCCTTCGCCTGCTCGATCGTTTCGGAGCGCGATCCGGCCAAGACCTGTGCCAGCTTCGCCTGGGCGGTCCGAAGCGCATTCTCGCTCTGTGCGACGCTGGCCGCGTTCTGAGCGCGCGAAGACGCCAGCTGCTGCTCTGCCTGCGTGAGCCTGGCCTGCGATGCTGACAGCTGGGCCTGCGCCGTCTGGTAGTCCGCCCGGGAGTCGGAGTCGTCGATCACGACCAGGAGTCGCCCCTTGGTGACGCTGTCGCCCTCCTGCACCTTGACCTCCACCACGGTTCCGGTCGAGCGCGATCGAACCTCGACCTGCGCATAGGGCCGGAGTGTCCCGCTGGCGGTGACGCTGGCGGTCAGCGTCCCGCGCGCCACACGGGTGGTCCGCATCGTTTCGGTGGCCGGTTGGGTAGCGCTCCGTGAGCGCTGGAACCAGACGCCGGCTGCCACCGTGGCAATGATCAGTGTCGCGACTACAACTCGCTTGCGCAGCATGATTGACACCTCCAGAGGGCATCGTAGGAGGTACGCATGGGAATACGATTGGAGATAGATGGGGATTCTCTAAGAATCGCGCGGGCGTGACTCTTCCAATCTTGTTCCAATCTTCCAGGGTTAGGCTCTATCATGGGAGCGGAGGCAGCACTGCGATGCACATTCTCATCGTGGAGGATGACCAGCGCCTGGGGCGCCTGCTCCAGCGGGTCCTCACCGAGGAGCGCCATGCGGTTGACCTGGCGCATTCCGGGGAGCGCGGACTGGATCTCGCGCTGAGCGCCGGGTATGACCTCGTTGTCCTGGACCTGATGCTACCGGACCTCGACGGCGTTGAACTGTGCCGGCGCCTCCGGGCGGAGGGCGTGGCGACGCCCGTTTTGATGCTCACGGCGCGCGGGACGGTGGAGGACCGGGTCGCCGGGCTGAACGCCGGGGCAGACGACTACCTCGTCAAACCCTTTGCGATGGCGGAGTTGCTGGCGCGGGTAAACGCACTCCTGCGCCGTCGCGACCGCGCGGCCGAGGTCCCCACCGTGCTCGAGGTGGCCGACCTCACGCTCGATCTGCTGCGCCGCGAGGTCCGTCGGGCCGGCGAGGTGATCGAGCTGACCCCAAAGGAGTTCGCCCTCCTCGAGTACCTGATGCGCAACCCCGGGGCGGCGCTCTCCCGGACGCAAATCATTGACCATGTCTGGCGATACGACCTCGACGCGGTGTCCAACGTGGTTGACATCTACATCCACTACCTGAGGGACAAGATAGACCGTAGGGTTAGACACCCGTTGATCAAGACCGTGCGCGGCGTTGGGTACAAGATCGGGGAGTAGAATCATCCATGAGCCGCGTGCGTGAGACCAAACCCGGAGCCGCGTTCCTGAGGGGCCTGCGTCGCGGGCTGACCGTGTGGTACAGCGCGGTGCTGGTCGCAACCCTGGTAATCTCAGGCACGGTTCTGTACCTCGGACTGCGGGATCAGCTCATGCGGCCGGTCGCCGAACAGTTGGGCGCCAGCGCCGACTTCGCCGCCCACCGGTGGCAGCAGTCGCCCGCGGAGGCCTGCACGCCGCCGCCGTTCAGCAGAAGCGGCTACCTGCGCGCGGCTCCCGGCACACCACCGCCTCCCCCTCGTCTGCCTGGACGGCCGCCGATCTACATTGCCTGCATGGACCCCCAGGGGCGCATCCTCGGCTCGATGAGCTTCCCAGGGAGCGAAACCGATCCCCTACCCCAGGCCTTCCTCAGCCCGTCGCTCCTTGCGGACGCCCTGGCAAAGGGGAGGGTCAGTGACGTGGTGGACGGCGGAGAGGATGCCGGACCGATCTATCGCGTCGCCATCGCCGTCCCGAATCCCAATGCAGGCGGAATGCTGGGCATTGTGCAGGTTGGCCGCTCGATCGCCCAGCAGACGAGCGCGCTGCGGCTCCTGCGCGACCTGCTGCTTGCCATCGGCGCCCTCGCCGTGCTGATCGCCACGGTTGGTGGATTGCTTCTTGCCAAACGGGCTCTTGCGCCTGCTCAGCTCGCGCTTGCCCGCCAGCAAACCTTCATCGCGGACGCGTCGCACGAGCTACGCACACCCCTGACCCTCATCCGGGCAAATGCCGAGGTCTTGCTCCGACATCGGGACCGGTCCGACCCGGGAGACGCGGGACTCGTTGAGGACATCGTGGCCGAGACCGAGCACATGGAGCGCCTGACCGACAACTTGCTCACGCTCGCCCGGATAGACGCCGGAGCGCTTCGCCTTGAACGCGAGTTGATAGACCTCTCTATTGTGGCCGCGGGCATTGCGCGCCGGCTCGCAACACTCGCGCGGGAGAAGGGCGTCGCCATCCGCGAAGAATACGGCGCTGGGGCGCGTCTACTCGGCGACCGGCAGGCCCTGGAACAAGCGGTCTTGATCCTGCTGGAGAACGCCATCAAGTTCACGCCGCCGGGAGGAACGGTCTCCCTCCGAACCACCGCGGGCGATGGCCGGGGCAACCTCATCGTCGAGGACACCGGCATCGGAATCGGCGCGGAACACCTTCCACGCCTCGGCGATCGCTTCTATCGCGTGGACCCCGCCCGTTCCAGGGATGAAGGTGGCGCAGGCCTCGGCCTCGCGATTGCCTTTGGGATCGCCGCGGCTCATGGGGGGACTGTACAGATCACCAGCACGCCCGGGCAGGGCACGCGCGCGACGCTGCGGCTGGCTACTTGGAAGGATTCCGGCGGCGGCCCGCGGGGCGCAGGAACTTCTTGACGAACTTCGCCGCGCGCGGTGAGGTCCGCGACGGGCTGCGGTAGGCCGCCTCGAGAATCCTGGTGGTGTCCGAGGGCGAGAAGGTGACCTGAGAAAGCCCTCCGCCGCCGGAAGGCGCGACGGCCCCTCCGGTGATCCCGCACGCAGATTGGAGCTCACGGCTGAGCCCCTCAACCAACGGCCTGTTGCCCACGAGCGTGAGGGTGCGCGGCACCCCCGGCACCCGCGGTGCCCGCGTCCCTTGGCCGCCAAACGGCGGGCATCGCCGGCTTCCCTCGAGATACCCCCTGATGAAATCCGGCCATAGCGCCGGCGGGATAAACTCGATGGGAATCGAGCCGTCTTCTGCCGCGGCGCCGACTCCCCATTGTAGGAGCACCTCGGCAAGCGAGCGGTCGCGTACGTACGCCTGGCGTCCGTCGAGGCTGCTCTCGGCGAACTCACACCGGGGATGGCCGATGACCAGATCTGCCAGAAGCGTCTGTATGTGGGGGGCGTCGTCCGGGTGAATCGCCAGGATCAAGGTGGACAGGTTGTTCTGGCCAAAGACGCGGCCGCTGGCAGCGATGTAACCCAGCCAGTAGACCTGCACGGCGGCATTCGGCGGAAGCTCGGCCCCTCGCAGCTCGTAGGGACTCAGCAGCGCGCAGGTCTTCCCGCTGGACCGCAGGAATCCCTGGACCGTGATCGCGGGCAGGTCGTGCTTCACCGCTATGTCCGCGGCACTATTACCGGCCTCGCGGTCGGCGTGGATGCGGTAAATCGTCTTGGGATCGTACCTTGGCCGTGGTCTGGGAAACATTCTCACAAAGATTATTATACCATTTCCGCGGCGGCGGCGCCCGTCACCTCCTCCCGACCTTCGGCCGGGGCTTCGCTGCTCGAGTCTTGGGCGCGGGTGAAGGTCGCTTGGGCGCACGGGCGGCCGGCCTGGGCGCCAGGGCACGGGCAGCGGGTTTTGGCACATCCGCCTCCGACAGGGCGCGGGCCGAGAGGTGCGTGCCCCGGCAGGGTACCTTGTTAGCCCGAAGGATCTTCTCAACGGCCTGAACGGCTCTCGCACCGTCCTCTGCCCAGACCATGAAACGCGTCTCCAGGACGTACAATCTGTCTCTGTAGATGGCTGGCGTCTGGACGGTCGCCCGGACGATGCTCGGGTTTTGGCGGCGCCCTGTCTCAAGTCGCTCGCTGAGCTGGGTGATCTCGGCACTGACCGGGAGACCGGCCATCGTGCATTCGGCGATGACCTCAAAGGGCTTCTGTGCCACGAGAATCCCTCCGTCTGCTCGTCGTGTGGTTTCACCGGAGGGGTTCGAGCGCCGGCGCGGGTTCTCCTGGGACCGGCCGCCGCAAGAAGGCAAACCAGGGCCGGACCGTGAATCGTCCCTATTGAGGGCCATCCCTTGAGAACCGTCGAGCAGGTAATGACCACTGGCGTGGTCACCATCGGGCCGGACCGCACCGCCGGCGAGGCCGCCGCCCTCATGCTCGACCGCGACGTGAGCGTCCTCCCCGTGGTCAGCGTCCTCCCCGCGGTCAGCGTCCTCCCCGCGGCCAGCGAGGACCGCCTGGTCGGCGTCGTAGTCATGCGGGATCTCCTTCGCGCCCCGCCCTACCGGCCGGTCAGTGAGGTGATGTCCCGAGAGCCTCCTGCTGCGAGTCCCGGGATGAACCTGGCCGCCGCCCTTGACCTGATGGACACACGGCGGATCGGCTACCTTCCGGTCCTCGACGAGGACCGGCTGGTCGGTCTCATCACGCGGGAGGACGTCCTCCAGGCGCTGGGGCGCCCGGTGTATCCACTGACAGAGCTCCCGTGGGGGAGCACCCTCCGGGAGCGGGCGATCGAGTGCCTGAGGGACGGGCTCGAGATCGCCATCCTCTTCCTCGATCTCGACGACTTCCGGTCGGTCAACAAGCGGCTCGGGCACGCGGTGGGCGATCGTTGCATCCGGGCGGTCGCCGAGGCGCTGCTCGCCACCGTGGACTCCGATCGCGATCTGCTCGCCCGGTACGGCGGCGACGAGTTTGCCATCCTGACCATGCGGCCGCTGGAAGAGGCGCAGGCGCTGGGTCTCCGGGCGATCGAGGCCGTATGTGGGTTGCGCTTGTCCGCGGCGCCCCCGGGATTCGCCCTGGGGGCCAGCATGGGCATCGCCGGAGGGAAGCGGACGACCGAGCGGCAGGACGTCCACTTCGCGGCGACGGTGGACGACCTCATCACCATCGCGAGCCGCCAGTCCACGCAGGCCAAGAGCGCGAAGACCCTGGCCGCGGGCATGGCAGCCGGGGGGCGCATGCTGGTCGGGCCGCGCCTGCAGCTCCGGCGGGTCAACCTGTCCACCGAGGATGGCAACGCGACGGCGACCGTCGAGCTGGGCCTGGGATCCAAACGCTATGTCGGTGAGACCACCGGACCGAACATGGGTACGGTCCCGCTGCGGCTGCTGGTTGAATCCACGTTGGCGGCGGCAAACCAGGTGCTGCGCAACGGCTGGCGCACTGCCGTGGAGGAAGTTCACATCTTGCGCATCCCCACCGGGACGCTGCTCGCGGTGGCCGTCCTGCTGGGCAGGCCGGGCCAGCCCCCGGAGCGCCTCATCGGCTGCGCGGCGGCAGGCAGCGATGTTGGGCAGGGCGTCGTATGGGCGACGCTACTGGCAGTCAACCGCCGGCTGGGCCGCCTGCTGGAGTGACAGCCTCGGGCATGGAGAAGGACTACGGCAAGTGGCCGGTCTTCTGCTACAATGCTGCCGCGGGCCCGTAGCTCAGTGGATAGAGCAGGGGACTCCTAAGCCTCTGGTCGGGGGTTCGATTCCCTCCGGGCCCGCCAGGTTTGATCC
>DYHL01000117.1 GCA_020724185.1 Candidatus Nitrosymbiomonas sp.
CCAATTACCTCAGGAGGCATCCCGCCCCGGGATGCCTCCTGAGTAGTTACGTCCGGTGTTGATGAACGGTGCGAGGTACAGTTGGCTCGTCGTAGCGGTGCATGCGCCTCCGAATCCGTCCGCCCCAAGCGCGGAGTGGACTTTCACCAAGGTAGCGGCTGGGCCGATGACACCCACCCTCGTGTCTCCGCAGAACGGTGCATCCATAGCAACGGCGACCCCCACGTTTACCTGGCAGCCGCCAGCCGGGGGAACACCTGCTGAGTACAAGGTGGAGGTGAGGACCAACGCAGGTGCCCTGATCTGGGACAAGGTCACAACCGGGACATCTGCGACGTATGCTGGACCGGCGCTGGCAAACGGGCAGACGTATAGCTGGCTTGTTATAGCCGTGCATATCCCCCCGAATCCTCCTGCCCAGAGCGCGGAGTGGACGTTCACCAAGGTGCCCTAAGCCGTACTCGAGTCTGTGAGGTGCACCGAGAAGGGCGGCTGGAATGCCGCCCTTCTCGCATGACAGCGTTGAAAGGCCCGGCCACCTGCGGTATGCTACGGCTTGTGTCCTACGGTCCTGATGCGCTCCACAACGAACGCCTGGGACGCCTGCGGGCCCGACTCGAGTCTTCCGGTCTCGACTCGGCCGTCCTGACCCGGCCCCAGAGCGTGACCTATGTTTCAGGGTTCACGGGATCCGCTGGCATCGCCGTCGTCTCGATGACCGAGGCGCATCTGGTGGTGGACTTCCGATACGTGGAGCAGGCCTCGGTCCAGGCCCCGGGGTTTGAGATCTCGAGGGCGCAGGGCCCCCTGGTGGAGGGCGCGGCCGCGGTGCTGCGCCGCATCGGTGCGCGACGGGCCGGCGTCGAGGAGGAGCACCTGCCGGTCGGTTCGTTCCGGCGCCTGCAGGCAGCAGCGGGGACCGTCGGGGCGGGAACCGCCGAGGCAGGACTCGTAGAGATAGTCCCGGTCGAGGGGCTCGACAGGATCCGCTGGCGAAAGTCGCCCGAGGAGATCGAGGCGATCCGGCGGGCGTCGGAGGTGGCGGAGGCAGCGTTCTACGAGGTGCTGCCCATGATCCGGCCCGGCACTACCGAGCACGAGGTGGCGGTTGCCCTGGAGCACCGGCTGCGCACGCGGGGTTCCCAGCGGCTGCCTTTTGACCTGATCGTCGCGTCGGGCCCGCGCTCGGCGCTGCCGCACGGCGTCGCCTCGGATCGGGTCATCGGCGCCGGCGAGTTCGTGACCGTGGACTTCGGCGCGGTGGTGGACGGCTATCATTCGGACTGCACCCGCACGGTGGTCACAGCGCCGGCGACCGACCGACACCGCGAGATCTACGCCATCGTGTTGGCCGCGCAGAAGGCGGCACTGTCCGGGCTGCGGCCTGGGCTTACCGGGCGCGAGGCCGATGCATTGGGCCGATCGGTTATCGCGGCGGCCGGCTACGGTGATGCGTTCGGCCACGGTCTGGGCCACGGTGTCGGACTGGCCGTGCACGAAGGTCCCACGCTCTCGCCGCGCGAGGCGGCCGTGCTGCAGCCCGCCGCCGTGGTGACCGTGGAGCCCGGGATCTACCTGCCCGGGTGGGGCGGGGTGCGCATTGAGGATCTGGTGGTGTTGACTGACGGCGGGTGCGAGAACCTCACCCGGCTTCCCAAGAACCTGCACGAGGTGGCGGCGTGATCTCGACCAACGACTTTCGTCCGGGCGTCGTGGTGACGCTGGACGGCGATCTGTACGCGGTGGTGTCCTCGCAGCACGTGAAGAGAGGGCGCGGCAGCGCGTACGTACGGGCCAAGGTGCGGAACCTCAAGACCGGGGCGATAACCGAGCGCACGTTCAACGCCGGCGAGCGCGTTCCCCACGCTTATCTCGATCGGCGGGAGATGCAGTTCCTCTACCACCAGGACCAGGACTACGTCTTCATGGACCAGCAATCCTACGAGCAGGTGATCCTGGGAACGGACCTCCTTGGGGACGCCACCCTCTACCTGAAGGACAACACCGTGGTGACCGTGGTCCACTTCGAGGATCGGCCGATCGCCGTGGACCTTCCCAACTCGGTTGACCTTGCGGTTGCTGAGACCGCTCCTGGGTTTCGCGGAGATACCGCCTCCGGCGGATCCAAGCCCGCACGCCTGGAGACCGGGGCGATGGTCCAGGTGCCGTTCTTCATCGAGGTGGGCGAGGTTGTGCGCGTGGACACGCGCACGGGGGAGTACATCGAGCGCGCAAGGTAGCGAAGTCTGGTAGAATACTCTCGTGCGAGACCACTCACGGACGCAAGCCGTGTCGCAGCCCCCCTACCGGTCACCCGGCCGGGGCCGCGGCCACCGGCCCCCGGTGGGTGGTCTTTTCTCATGAAGACGCGGCGCCGCTCCCGCGAGCTGGCGCTTCAGGTGCTGTTTCAGCACGACGTCGGCCGCGTGCCCGTGGACGAGGCGCTCGCGATCGCCCGCAGCGGCGGCAGTGGAGCCGAGTGGACCATGGCGGAGGCGCTGTGCACCGGAACCGCCCTTCACGTAGAGGAGCTCGACCGGATCATCGAGCGCCACCTCTCGGACTGGACGCTCGACCGGCTGGCCAGCGCGGACCGCGTGATCCTGCGGATGGCGCTCTACGAACTCAGGTACATGGGGACCCCTCCAGGGGTGGTCATCAGCGAGGCCGTGGAACTCGCCAAGCGGTACGGCACCGGCGAGTCAGGCCGGTTCGTAAACGGTGTGCTGGGCGCGATCGTCCGCGAGGGGAGCCGTGCCGGGTGATCCTGCGGACCTGATCGGCAAGACGGCGGCCTACATGGCGGCCCGCGGGCCGCGCATCGAGGCGGCGCTGGAGGCGGCGATGCCCCATTGCTGCGCGCTTCCTGGCCCTCTACACGAGGCGATGCGGTACAGTCTCTTCGCCGGGGGAAAGCGCATTCGGCCGCTGGTTGTCCTGGCGTCCGCCGAGGCCGTGGGTGGGGACCCTGATCCGGTTCTGCCCGTGGCCTGCGCGGTGGAACTCATACACACCTACTCGCTCATCCACGACGACCTGCCATCCATGGATGACTCGGCCCTGCGCCGCGGGAGACCGACGTGTCATGTGGCGTTTGGTGACGCGCTTGCCATTCTCGCGGGCGACGCGCTTCACGCGCTGGCCTTTGAACTTCTTGCACGAACCGCCGGGCGCGCCGGAGCTGAGCCCACGCTGCGCGCCATCTGCGAGATCGCCGCAGCCATCGGAACCCAGGGGATGGTGGGCGGGCAGGTGTTGGACCTGCTGGCCGAGGGCCGTCCGTCCCTGGCGCGGTTTGGGGCGTGGCCCACGGACCACAAGATGGGCGTGTACTCTATTCACAGGTGGAAGACTGCCGCGCTGATACGCGCCTGCGTGTGCTCAGGCGCGATCCTGGCAGGGGCCACTCCTGAGCAGCTCGCCGACCTTACCGAGTGCGGCGAGCACCTGGGCCTGGCATTCCAGATCGTGGACGACATCCTGGACGAGACGGGCGACAGCGGGGTGCTGGGCAAGGACACCCACCGTGACGCTGCCGGCGACAAGCTCACCTTCCCGTTTGCCTTCGGCCTGGAGCGGTCGCGCGCCATTGCCCAAGAAGAGACCACTCTGGCGATAGCGGCCCTGGCAGGTTGGGGGGCCTCGGCGGACGTGCTGCGGGGCATGGCGCACATGCTGTTGGTCCGGGAGGGCTAGCGTGGGGGCGGCGCGGACACGGCTGGATCTGCTGGTGGCCTCGCGCGGGCTGGCACCCAGCCGGAGCAAGGCCGAGGCTGCCATCCGTGCCGGGGAGATCTTCGTGGATGGCCGGCGGTTCGACAAGCCCGGAATCCAGGTGGCAGATGATGCCAGCGTGGAGCGCCGGTCGCGGACGCCGGAGTACGTGAGCCGCGGGGGCATCAAGCTGGCCGCGGCCCTGGACGCGCTCGGGGTTGATCCGGCCGGCCTGATCGTATTGGACGTGGGCGCGTCCACCGGCGGGTTCACCGACTGCGTCCTGCGGGGTGGGGCAGCGCGCGTCCATGCCGTGGATGTGGGCCGGGGGCAGCTTCACTGGCGGCTCCGGCAGGACGCCCGCGTGGCCGTGATGGAAGGCCGCCACGCCGCGCGTCTGGAGCCGGGGGATCTGCCCGAGGCGGCCGATCTGGCCACCGTGGACTGTTCCTTCATCTCGGCGCTGAAGGTGCTGCCGGCGGTCTCGCGGCTGGTGAGGCCTGGAGGGCGGATTCTGGTGCTGGTGAAGCCGCAGTTCGAGGTAGGGCCGCGCGCGGCGCCGGGCGGGGTGGTGCGCGATCCCACGGTGCACGAGGCGGTCCTCCGCCGGTTTGTTGAGGGTGTCCGCGAGTTGGGGCTTGCCGCAGAAGGCATCGTTGCTTCTCCGATCCTCGGACCGCAGGGCAATCGGGAGTTCTTCGTGGCACTCCGCAACTCAGACCAGGGGGGCGCCGATGATCTAGAAGGGAAGATCCTCGGCGCGGTGCACGGCACAGCGCGCAGCCCGGTGGGGGGAGGGGCCTGATGCGGATTGGAATCCTGGTCAATCCTGCCCGGTTTGGCGGTCATCCGCAGGCGGCCGCCCTGCTGCACGAAGCCGTCGAGCGTCTCCTGGCCCAGGGCGCTGCGGTCCGGGTAGGCGCCTCGGTCGCGTCCGGCGCCGGCTGGCCGGATCTAGCCGCGCCGGACCCGGCCCTGGTCGAGGACAGCGATCTGCTCATCGTCCTGGGCGGGGACGGTACGATCCTGTCCTCGGCGCGGCTGGCCGGGGGGCGCGTGCCCATACTGGCCGTGAACACGGGCGGGTTTGGCTTCCTGGCGGAGCTGCCTTTGGGTGAGCTGCCGGATGCCGTGGCCGAGATCACCTCGGCCCGACTCGCGATTGACGAGCGCACCATGCTGGAGGCGGAGATCGTGGGTGAGGCCGGCGTGCGCGAGCGCTCTCTCGCGCTCAACGACATGGTGGTCTCGAAGGCCGGTCTGACCCGCGTGGTGCGCGTGACCACATGGGTGAACGGCGAGCACCTCTCGACCTATCCTGCCGACGGGGTGATCGTGGCCACGCCGACGGGTTCCACGGCCTACTCGCTGTCGGCGGGCGGGCCCATCGTTCATCCCCAGGTGGACGTGATCGTGATAACGCCAATCTGTCCGCACACCTTCACCGCGCGCCCGGTGGTCGTCTCGGGCGATGCCACCATTGCCGTTGAGACGGCGGGCGCCACGGAGGACGTGCGACTGAATGTGGACGGTCAGGAAAGCCACCCGCTGAGTCAGGGGGAGCGCGTTGTCATTCGGCGCGCGGCCTTGCGGACCCGGCTCGTCCGGCTGGGCAGCCGGAGCTTCTACGGCGTCTTGCGGACGAAGTTGGGGTGGGGAGAGCGCTAGTGCTGCTGGAGCTGCGGATCCAGGAGTTCGCCGTGATCGAGTCCGCGGCCATCGAGTTCGGCCCTGGTCTGAACGTCATGACCGGGGAGACCGGCGCGGGCAAGTCCATCATCGTGGACGCGCTGACCGTGGCGCTGGGCGCGCGGGCCAGCTCGGAGCTGATCCGGACCGGCGCCTCTGCCGCGCGGGCCGAGGCGCGGTTCGCGGTGGATCCGGATGGACCGGCAGGGTTGTGGCTGGACGAGCACGGTCTTGCGGGAGGAGGCGGCGCCCGGGGCGGCGAGGATCCGAGCGATCTGGTAGTCGCGCGCGAGATCGCGCCGGAAGGCCGATCGCGCGCCTGGATCAACGGCCGCCCGGCCACCGTGGGAATGCTGCGGGATCTAGGGGACCTGTTGATCGAGGTCGCGGGTCAGCACGAAGGCCAGCGCCTGCTGCGGCCCCAGGCCCACCTGGGACTGCTCGATGCCTTCGGCGGCGATGTTGTGGAGGCGCTGCGCGCCGAGGTAGGCGGGTTGGTGCGGCGGCGGTCGGAGATGCGCGCGGAGCAGAAGGCGTTGATCGAGGGCGAGCACGATCGCCTCCGGCAGGTCGAGATGCTGCGCCACCAGGTGGACGAGATCGAGGCGGCCCGGCTCCAGCCGGGTGAGGAAGAGGAGCTGTCCGTAAGGCGGGTGCGGCTTCCCAACGCGGAACGCCTGGCCGGCGCCGCATCGGCGGCCTACGCTGGCCTGTACGAGGCCGATGGGCAGGCCGCGGTGGATCGGATAGGGCAGGCGCGCAGCGCGCTGCGGGAAGCCGCGGGGCTGGATCCCGCGCTGGGAGCGCTGGCCGGACGGATCGGGGCGATTGCCGGAGAGCTCGCCGAGGTCGCGCACGAGCTGGCACGCTACTCCCGCGGCATTGAGGCCGATCCCGAGGAGCTGGTCCGGGTAGAGGAACGGCTCGATCTGCTGCGCCGGCTGCGGCGCAAGTACGGTGAGACCCTGGAGGCCGTGCTGGCCTACCGCGACGAGGCCGCCGCTGCGCTGGCCCGTCTGGATGCGGGCGATGCCCGTGTCGCGGAAATAGCCGCGACGCTGGAAGGGTTGGAACTGGACCTGGCCGAGCGGTGCGCCCGCCTATCGCGGCTCCGGCGCGAGGCCGCCTCGCGATTAGAATCCGGCGTGGAGTTGGCGCTGCGGTCGCTGGAGATGGCGAGTACGCGGCTGATCGTAGGGTTCGGCGACGATTCGGATCCGGACGGCCTGCTGCTGGGCGATCGCCGCGTGGCCGTCGGTTCGGACGGCACCGATCGGGTGGAGTTCCTCCTGGCGGCCAACCCGGGGGAGGCGCCCAGACCGCTTGCGCGCATCGCCTCGGGCGGTGAGCTGTCCCGGATCATGCTGGCGCTGCGCCACGTGCTGGCCGAGGCCGGCGCCGTGCCGGTGTTCATCTGCGACGAGGTGGATGCGGGCGTCGGCAGCAGGGCCGCGGGTTCGGTAGGGGGTCTGCTGGCCGCGGTCGGTCGCAAGCGCCAGGTCCTCTGCGTCACGCACCTGCCCAAGGTGGCCAGCCTGGCCGACCGTCACTACTGGGTAAGCAAGGAGACGACCGGCGGGCGTACCAGGGTGCGAGTGCGACCCCTGGGACCGCAGGAGCGCGTGGAGGAAGTCGCCAGGATGCTGGGAGGGCGGCGCCCCACGCAGATCGCGCGCGAGCACGCTCTGGAACTGCTGAGGCGGGGAGGAAGATCGTGACCAAGTACATCTTCGTTACCGGAGGCGTGGTCTCCGCGCTGGGCAAGGGAATAACCGCGGCCTCGATCGGGAGGCTGCTGAAGAGCCGTGGGCTGCGGGTCACGATGCTCAAGTTCGACCCGTACGTCAACGTGGACGCCGGCACCATGAACCCACACCAGCACGGTGAGGTGTTCGTGACCGACGACGGCGCCGAGACCGACATGGACCTGGGACACTACGAACGCTTCATAGACGAGGACCTGGGCCGCGCCAACAACACGACCACCGGGAAGATCTACAACGCGGTCATCGCCCGCGAGCGCCGCGGGGAATACCTGGGAGGCACGGTCCAGGTGATCCCGCACGTGACCAACGAGATCAAAGACGAGATCCGCTCGCTGACCGCCGCCACCGGGGCCGACGTTCTCATCACCGAGGTGGGCGGGACCGTCGGCGACATCGAGAGCCTGCCGTTCCTGGAGGCGATCCGGCAGTTCCGCCGCACAGCGGGCGAGCAGAACGTAATGTACATACACGTTTCGCTGGTGCCACACCTGCGCGCCGCCGGCGAGTTGAAGACAAAGCCGACCCAGCACAGCGTGAAGGAGCTGCGCAGCATCGGCATCCAGCCCGACGTCATCGTCTGCCGGACCGAGCGGCCGCTGGGCCGCTCACTCAAGGAGAAGATCGCGCTGTTCTGCGACGTCGAGCCCGAAGCGGTCATTCAGGCAATTGACGCGCGCAGCATCTACGAGGTGCCTCTGATCCTGGAGGAAGAAGGGTTGGACCGGATCATCCTCCAGCGGCTGGGGCTCGACCTGCCTGAGCCCGATCTGACGGAGTGGCGCACGATCGTCGGCCGGGTCTTGCACCCGCAGCGCAGCGTGCGCATAGGTCTCGTGGGCAAGTACATGGGGGTCGAGGACTCCTATGTCAGCATCGTCGAGGCGCTGCGGCACGGTGGTGTGGCCAACGACTGCGGCGTGGAGATAACGAAGTTGGACTCGGAGCAGATCGAGGGCTGG
>DYHL01000118.1 GCA_020724185.1 Candidatus Nitrosymbiomonas sp.
ATCGCACAGCGTGTCGCCCGTGGCGGTGATCCGTAGACCTACCGCCGCGACCACGTTGCCCGCCGACACCTCGGGAATGTCCTCGCGGTGGTTCGCGTGCATCTGTAAGATGCGGGAGACCCGTTCCTTCTGGGCTTTGTTCGCGTTGAACACGTACGATCCGGCGCGGAGCGTCCCCGAGTACACCCGGAAGTAGGTGAGCTTGCCCACGTAGGGATCGGAGATGATCTTGAACGCCAGCGCCGCGAACGGTCCGGAGGGATCGGCCGATCGCTGGGCCGCCTGTCCGGCCTTGATGTCCATCCCCGTCACCGGGGGCATGTCCAGGGGCGACGGCAGGTAGTCAATGACGGAGTCCAGCAGCGGCTGCACTCCCTTGTTTCGGAACGAGCTGCCGCACAGCACGGGAATGATGCGGGCCGCGATCGTGCCACGCCGGAGGGCAGCGCGCAGCTCCTCCTCGCCGATCGGCGCACCATCGAGGTACTTCGTCGCGATGGCGTCGTCCAGGTCGGCCGCGACCTCAATCAGACGCTCACGGAATTGCTCAGCCTGCTCACGCGGCCCCTCGGGGATGTCGGTCTCGTCGGATCGCGTGCCCAGGTCGTCCAGATAGATCGTGGACTTCATGCGGATGAGGTCAACCACGCCCTGGAAGCCGTCCTCGGCGCCGATCGGGAGTTGCACTGGCACCGGCACGGCCCCCAGCCGCTCGCGGATCATCTCAACCGTCCGGAGAAAATCGGCCCCAGTCCGGTCCATCTTGTTGATGTAGATGATCCGGGGGACCCGGTAGCGATCCGCCTGGCGCCAGACGGTCTCCGACTGCGGCTGTACGCCCTCCACCGCGGAAAGCAGCACGACGGCGCCGTCCAGCACGCGCATCGAGCGCTCGACCTCCATGGTGAAGTCCACGTGGCCAGGAGTATCAATAATGTTGATCCGGTGGTCTCGCCACTCGCAGGTGGTGGCCGCAGAGGTAATGGTGATACCGCGCTCCCGCTCCTGGATCATCCAATCCATGGTCGCGGAGCCCTCGTCCACCTCGCCCAGCCGGTGCACCCGGCCCGTGTAGAACAGGATGCGCTCCGTAGTTGTGGTCTTCCCAGCGTCAATGTGGGCGACGATGCCAATGTTCCTAATTGTTGCGAGCGCGGCCATGTCCACCGTTCCCACTCCCGCCCGCGGCGAAACCGCAGTTACCATCGATAGTGTGCGAAGGCCTTGTTGGCCTCTGCCATCCTGTGTGTGTCTTCCCGCCTCTTCACCGACGCGCCCTGTCCGGCCGCCGCATCGAGGATCTCGGCGGCCAACCTGTCCGCGATGGTCCGGCGGTCCTTGCGCGCGCGCGAATACCCGACCAACCAGCGAAGCCCCAGCGAGAATCGGCGCTCAGTCCGCACCTCAATGGGCACCTGATAGGTCGCGCCGCCGACGCGGCGAGGACGAACCTCGAGCACCGGCATCACGTTGCCCAACGCCTTGTCGAACACCTTCACCGGATCCTGCCCGCTCTTCTCGCGGACGACCTCGAACGCGCGGTATACGGCGCGCGCGGCCAGGCCTTTCTTGCCACGCGTCATTACCTTGTTGATCAGCCGATGTACGGCCACGTTCTCGAAGACCGGATCCGGACCGATCTCGAGCCGTGCGACGCTTCCCTTCCTCGGCATCCCAGTTTCCTCCGGTCTACTTCTTGGGCCGCTTGGCCCCGTACTTGGAGCGTCCGCGCATGCGGTCGGCCACCCCGGCCGAGTCCAGCGTTCCCCTAACTATGTGGTACCGGATGCCCGGGAGGTCCTTGACGCGACCGCCACGGATCAGCACCACCGAGTGCTCTTGTAGGTTGTGGCCAATCCCCGGGATGTAGGCGGTCACCTCCATGCCGTTGGTCAGCCGGATGCGGGCGATCTTGCGCAGGGCGGAGTTCGGCTTCTTGGGCGTCGTCGTCTTCACCTGAATACACACGCCGCGCTTCTGCGGGCACTCGCCCAGCGCCGGCGATTTGCTCTTCTCCCGAAGCTGGTAGCGCCCAAGCCGGATTAGCTGACTCACGGTCGGCATGCTTCTCCTCCTTCACCCGCATCACACAGCATACCCCAGCGACCTCCGGGAAGAAGCCCGTGCGCGGGGCGCGATGCCTCGGCCGTTACCACCCGCGGGCGGCGGCCGGGTTATCGCAGTGCTAGTCTGTCTTCAGTTGACGCTGCGCCATACGAGATACGCCATCGTTGGAGCCCCGCCCAACCGGGCGAGGCCGGCAGTACCCTGCGGCGCAACCAGAGGGCTCTGGAGGATCGAGGGAGCGCAACGACCAGACGAGCCCCGATTAACCCCGGCCGTAACCACACCGGCCGGACCGTACCCGGCACTACGCAGGATCCGGGCTGACAACCAAGACCGCCGCGGCAGTTGCGCCCACGGCAATCCCGCAGGCCCGCCCCAGGGCGGTCATTGATTCCACCTCGACGACGGCGACCCCCCGCTCGGCTGCCGCGCGCACAACCGGCGCGACTACCTTCGGCTCCGCGTCGGAAGCGATGAAAACCTCCACCGCCGCCCCGCGTGTGATCGCCTTTACCGTTTGATGCGCGCCGACCGCACGGGCCGGCGCGCCACGAAGCCGTGCAAGGGCGCCAACCGCGGTCATGCGCGCCAGCCGATTCTAGCACCGGCCCCCAGGGGTGTCAACACGGCCTAGAGCTCCGCGTGCACCTTGAGCTGGCGGTACCGGGCCATGCCCGTGCCGGCCGGGATGAGCTTGCCGATGATAACATTCTCCTTCAACCCTATCAGCGGGTCCACCTTGCCGCGCGTCGCGGCGTCGGTCAGCACGCGTGCCGTCTCCTGGAACGAGGCGGCGCTCAGGAAGCTCTCGGTCGCCAGCGACGCCTTGGTTATCCCAAGCAGCGTTGGTCGGGCCTTGGCCGGCTCTCCGCCGGTGGCCATCACGCGGGCGTTCTCCTCCTCGAAGGCGAACCGGTCCACCAGCTCGCCGGGCAGGAACTCCGTGTCCCCCGCCTCGTCAACCTTCACCTTGCGCAGCATCTGACGGGCGATGATCTCAATGTGCTTGTCGTTGATGTCCACGCCCTGCGACCGATATACGGACTGGATCTCCTGAACCAGGTAGCCCTGCAGATCCTGGAGCCCCTTGATCCGGAGGATGTCGTGCGGGTTGGCCGAACCCTCGGTGAGCTGGTCGCCCGGCTCCACGTGATCGCCGCCGGCCTTCCGCAGGCGGACGCCGAACGGCACGGCGTAGGACCGCTCGTCGTTCTTGCCAGAGATGGTCAGGCGCCGCACCCCACGGGACTCGCTGACCGCAACGGTCCCCGCGGCCTCGGCTACTATTGCCTGGCCCTTGGGCTTGCGCGCCTCGAACAGCTCCTCGACCCGGGGCAGCCCCTGTGTGATGTCGAAGCCCGCGATCCCGCCGGTGTGAAACGTGCGCATCGTCAGCTGGGTACCCGGCTCGCCGATGGATTGCGCGGCAATGATCCCAACCGCCTCGCCGATCTCCACTGCCTTGCCCGTGGCAAGGTTGCGGCCGTAGCACTTGGCGCAGACCCCGTGCCGGCTCTTGCAGGTCAGCACCGAGCGAACCCCCACCTGCTCCAGCCCCGCCTCTTCAATCCGATCCGCGGCCTCCTCGTCAACCTCCGCCCCGGCCTCCAGCACCGGCTTGCGGCGCGGCACCCCCGCGTCCTCGGCCAGGATCCTTCCCACGATCCGCTCGCGCAGCGGCACCACGACGTCGCTGCCTTCCTTGACGGCCGTCACGGCCACGCCCTCGGTCGTCTTGCAGTCCACCTCGCGGATGATGACGTCCTGGGCCACGTCCACCAGCCGGCGGGTCAGGTACCCGGACTCAGAGGTCCGGATGGCGGTGTCGGCCAGGCCCTTGCGCTGCCCGTGGGTCGAGATGAAGTACTCTAGAACTGTCAGCCCCTCGCGGAAGTTGGCCTTGATGGGCAACTCGATGATCCGACCGCTGGGGTCGGTCATCAGGCCCCGCATGCCGGCAAGCTGGCGGATCTGCTGGATGTTGCCGCGCGCGCCCGAGAGCGCCATCATGTACAGCGGGTTGTACGGCTCGAATTGCTCGAGCATCGCGTCCGTGATCTCCTCCGTGGCCTTCGTCCAGACGTCAATCGCCCGCTGGTACCGTTCGCCGTCCGTTATCAGTCCCCGGCGGTACTGCTGTTCAATGGCATCGATGCGCTTGTCCGCCTCCGTCAGCACCTTCTTCTTCGCATCGGGGATTACGATGTCCGAGATTGCGATGCCCGATCCGCTGCGGGTGGCGTACTTGAAGCCCAGGTCCTTGAGCGCGTCGAGAAGGTGCACGGTCTTCGTCGAGCCCAGCCGGTTGTAGGACTCCGACACGATCTGGGAGAGCACCTTGCGATCGCACACGTCGTTGACGAAACGCAACTCCTCGGGGATCGCCTCGTTGAAGATCACGCGCCCCGCCGTGGTGACTATTGGATCGGGGTCCCGGTAGCGGACCCTGATCCGGGAGTGAAGGCCCAGCGTTTCACTCTCCAGCGCAAGGACTACCTCGTTGGGGGAGGAGAAGGCCTTGAGGTCCTTCTCGGGCTTGTCCTGGTCGGCGGGATCGTCCATCGTCAGGTAGTAGCAGCCGAATACTATGTCGCGGGTCGGGCTGGTGATGGCCTTTCCGTAGGCCGGCGAGAGAATGTTGTGGGCCGAGAGCATGAGCAGGCGAGCCTCGGCCTGCGATGCGGCGGAGAGCGGCACGTGCACCGCCATCTGGTCGCCGTCGAAGTCGGCGTTGTAGGCGGTGCAGACCAGCGGGTGGACCTGGATCGCCTTCCCCTCGATCAGTACCGGCTCGAACGCCTGGATCCCCAACCGGTGGAGCGTGGGCGCGCGGTTGAGCAGTACCGGGTGCTCGCGCACAACCTCCTCCAGGACGTCCCAGACCTCGGGGCGCGCGCGCTCCACCATGCGCTTGGCGCTCTTAATGTTCTGGGATAGGTTGCGGTCCACCAGCTTCTTCATCACGAACGGCTTGAAGAGCTCCAGCGCCATCTCCTTGGGGAGGCCGCACTGGTAGAGCTTGAGGTGCGGGCCGACCACGATCACGGAGCGACCAGAGTAGTCCACTCGCTTGCCCAGCAGGTTCTGGCGGAAGCGGCCCTGCTTGCCCTTGAGCATGTCGGACAGCGACTTCAGCGGGCGGTTGTTCGGCCCGGTTACCGGCCGTCCGCGGCGACCGTTGTCAATCAGCGCGTCAACGGCCTCCTGCAGCATCCGCTTCTCGTTGCGTACGATGATCTCCGGCGCGCCCAGGTCCAGCAACCGCTTGAGCCGGTTGTTGCGGTTGATGACGCGGCGGTAGAGGTCGTTGAGATCGCTGGTGGCGAAACGGCCACCGTCGAGCTGCACCATTGGGCGCAGGTCGGGCGGGATGACCGGAACGACGCGTAGGATCATCCAGTGGGGCTGGTTGCCGCTCTTGCGAAAGGCCTCCACAACCTCCAGCCGCTTGAGCACCTTCAACCGCTTCTGACCGGTGGCGGTCTTGAGCTCGGCGCGAAGCTGGCGGCTCAACTTCTCGATGTCCATCTCGTCGAACAGCTCTCTGACCGCCTCGGCGCCCATGCCCGCGCGAAACGCGTTCCCGTACTTCTCGCGCATCTCGCGGTAGTCGTTCTCGGAGAGCAACTGACGCTTCTGGAGCGGCGCGGTCCCTGGATCCACCACCATGTAGGCGGCGAAGTACACCACGCGCTCCAGCGCCCGGGGGGACACATCAAGCAACAGCCCGATCCGGCTCGGAACGCCCTTGAGGTACCAGATGTGGCACACGGGCGCGGCCAGTTCTATGTGCCCCATGCGCTCGCGCCGCACCTTGGCCCGGGTGACCTCGACGCCGCAGCGATCGCACACGATCCCCTTGAACCGGATCCGCTTGTACTTGCCGCAGTGACACTCCCAGTCCTTCGTCGGACCGAAGATGCGCTCGCAGAACAGGCCGTCCCGCTCAGGCTTCAGCGTCCGGTAGTTGATCGTCTCCGGTTTCCGTACCTCGCCGTGCGACCAGCTCCGGATAACCTCAGGGGACGCCAGCCCGACCTTTACAGCATCGAAGTTGTTCACGTCCTGCATCGCCTAGTAGTCCTCCACCAGGGCTTCTTCGCCTTCCAGGTTGATGCCCAGAGCCCGCGCGGTTTCCGTGATGTCTTCCTCGATTTCCTTGAGTTCGATCTCCTTCTTGTCCTCGCTGAGCACCTTGACGTCCAGACAGAGCGCCTGCATCTCCTTGAGGAGCACCTTGAACGACTCCGGTACGCCCGGCTCCTGGATGTTTTCTCCCTTGACGATCGCCTCGTAGGTCTTGACCCGTCCCACGACGTCGTCGGACTTCACGGTCAGCAGTTCCTGGAGGGTGAAGGCGGCGCCGTAGGCTTCGAGCGCCCATACCTCCATCTCCCCAAACCGCTGCCCGCCGAACTGGGCCTTCCCGCCCAGCGGCTGCTGAGTGATGAGACTGTAGGGTCCGGTGCTGCGCGCGTGGATCTTGTCCTCGACCAGGTGCAGCAGCTTCATCATGTAGATGGAGCCCACCGTTACCGGTTGGTCGAAGACGCCTCCGGTCTGTCCGTCACGGAGCTTGACTTTCCCGGTCGGCGGCAGCCCGGCCAGTTCGAGCACCTGGGCAATCTCGCCCTCCCGTGGTCCGTCGAAGACGGGCGACTCCACCCAGAGCCCCAGCCTCTCGGCCGCCCACCCCAGGTGCGTCTCCAGAACCTGTCCCACGTTCATCCGCGAGGGCACACCCAGAGGGTTCAGGACGATGTCAACCGGGGTCCCGTCCAGCAGGTGGGGCATGTCCTCGTCGGGGAGGATAACCGAGACCACGCCCTTGTTGCCGTGCCGGCCGGCCATCTTGTCGCCCACGGCCAGCTTGCGCTTCTGGGCCACGTAGACCCGCACAAGGCTGTTCACGCCCGGCGGTAGCTCGTCACCTTCCTCCCGTTCGCCCTTCTCCCGGGCGAACGTCTTGACCGCGACCACCTTCCCGCGCTCGCCGTGAGGCACCTTGAGCGACGTGTCGCGCACTTCCCGCGCCTTCTCCCCGAAGATGGCGCGCAGCAGACGCTCCTCAGCCGTAAGCTCGGTCTCGCCCTTGGGCGTGACCTTGCCCACCAGGATGTCGCCGGCGCGGACCTCTGCCCCAATCCTGATGACGCCATACTCGTCCAGGTCCCGCAGCGCTTCCTCGCCCACGTTGGGGATGTCCCGCGTGATGTCCTCGGGACCGAGCTTGGTATCGCGCGCTTCCACCTCATACTCCTCGATGTGTATCGAGGTGTAGAGGTCCTCGCGAACCAGCCGCTCACTCACGACGATCGCATCCTCGTAGTTGTAGCCCTCCCAGGGCATGAACGCGACCAGCACGTTGCGCCCCAGCGCGAGTTCTCCGTTGTCGGTGCACGGACCGTCGGCCAGCACGTCTCCTTCTTCGACCTCGTCCCCGCTCCGGACGACGGGCACCTGGTTTATGCAGGTACCCTGGTTGCTGCGCTGGTGCTTGATCAGCGAGTACTCGTCCACCTTACTCCCGGCCTTGACAACCACGCGGTCGCCGGTAACCTCCTCGACCACCCCGCCCATTCGCGCAACGATCACGGCGCCGCTGTCAACCGCCGCCCGGTACTCAACGCCCGTGCCGACCCTGGGCGCCTCGTTCTGCACCAGAGGCACCGCCTGGCGCTGCATGTTGGACCCCATCAGCGCGCGGTTGGCGTCGTCGTGCTCGAGGAACGGGATCAGCGCCGTCGCCACCGAGACGATCTGCTTGGGCGACACGTCCATGAAGTCCACGTCCTCGGGCCGCGCCAGCTTGATCTCGTGGCCCTGGCGCGCAGTGACGCGGGGACCAACCAGCCGGCTCCGCTCATCGAGCGTGGCGTTGGCCTGGGCGATCACGTGCTGATCCTCGACGTCGGCGGTAAGGAAGCGGAGTCGCCTGCTGACGACGCCGTCCTTCACCTCTCGGTAGGGGGTCTCAATGAACCCCA
>DYHL01000119.1 GCA_020724185.1 Candidatus Nitrosymbiomonas sp.
CGTAGGCAAGCCCGCGAATCTCCACGCCGGGGTCGCCCACCACCGACGGCGCGTCGAGCTCCGTCAGCAGCGCGCGTAGATGCATCCACCCACCTCCGCGGAATCTCCGCTTATTATAGCAGGCACCCGCCCGCCCCACGGCGCGGCGCGCGGCGACTAGCGGCCCAGGGCCACAGGCTCGGAGGGAGGCAGGCGCAGGTGCCAGAGAACCTGCGTGGCAATGGCCTGGAATACCGGCGCCGCGACCGTGCCCCCGTAGTGCTCACCCTTCGGGCCGTCGAGAATCACCAGCACCGCCAGGCGCGGGCTGTCCGCGGGCACCAGACCGAAAAACGAAGCCACGTACGCATCCGGCATGTAGCCGCCTCCAGGCGCCGGCTTCTGAGCCGTGCCTGTCTTCCCGGCGATCCGGTATCCTTCGACCCGGGCCAGCGTTCCGGTCCCCTTGTTCACCGCCTCTTCCATCATGGCGACGACCGCTCGCGCGACCTCTGGCGAAACCGCCTGGCGTCCGGGCTCCGGCACCGCCACCTTGACCACGCGGCCTTCGGGGTCCCGCACCGCGCGCAACACGTGCGGGCGGACGAGGCGTCCCTCGTTGCCCAGGGCTGATGCCGCCGCCAGCATCTGCAGGGGCGTCACCGATATCCCCTGACCGAAGCCAATGGTCTCGAGTCCAGGACTCAGCCACTGCGCAGGCGACGGCACCAGGCCGGCGAGTTCTCCGGGCAGGTCAACCCCGGTGGGCGCGCCGAACCCGAAGCGGCGGATCGCGTCGTAGTATCGCTCCTTGCCCAGCCGCACCGCCACCAGGGCCGCGCCCACATTTGACGACTGGCGGATGATGTCTCCCAGCGTCTGCCTGGGGAACTTGCGCCCGCGGGCCTCCCGGATCACGTAACCGCCGGCAACCCGCAGTTCGCCGTTGCTCGCAAACACCTCTTGCGGGGTCACGGCGCCTGCTTCCAGCGCTGCCGCCGCCAGGATGATCTTGAACGTTGATCCTGGTTCATAGACGGCCGAGATGGCGCGATTGGCCACCACGGCCTTCTCACCGCGACCCACTGAGTTGGGATCGTAGCGTGGGTGGGTCGCCATCGCCAGCAGCTCGCCCGATTTGGGATCCATGATCAAGACGGCGCCCGACGTGGCGAGTGTGGAGGCCACCGCCCGATCGAGCTCGCGCTCGGCGATGTGCTGGATCACCTGGTCTATGGTAAGCATCACGTCGGCGCCGGGGGCTGGCTCGCGCACGACGGCGCGCGTGTCGAACCGCGGGCGGCCCATGGCGTCGCGCTCGATGCGGGCAGACCCAGGCCGGCCCCGCAGCGTCTCCTCAAAGACCAGTTCCGCGCCCTCCAGGCCCTGGTTGTCCACGCCGGCAAAGCCGATCACGTGGGAAGCCAGCGTCCCGCTGGGGTAGCTGCGCTTGGTTTCGGTGAGGAAGCCTATCTGGTCGCCGAGGCGCATGGCGCGGAGCGACGCAACAACCTCGGGCGCGGCCCTGCGGGCCAGCCAGGCGAAGTGCCGGTCAGGGTCCAGCTTCTGAGCGAGTTCCGCGGGTCGCTGCCCGACCACCGGCGCGACGGCGCGGATGAACGCCCTGCTATCCGCTATCTTGGACGGTATGGCGAAAGCCGAAGCGGCCTCGACGTTCACGGCCAGCGGCCTGCCCAGGCGGTCCAGCAGGCGGCCGCGGTTGGCCTCGATCTTCACGGTGCCGAGCTGCTGGCGCTCCGCGATCCGCTCGAGCTCGGGGGCCTGCACCACGTGGAGATAGACCAGACGAACGCCGAGCCCGGCCAGCGCGGTCCACAGCACCGTAAAGAGCACCGCCGTGCGCAGCCGGATCAGCCGGAGGTGATCGAGCTCGGCCTCAGCCGTGCGGAGAAAGGACCGCCGCCCAGGGGGTTGACCCCGCCCGGGCGGGCGGCGACGGCGCGAGAGGGTCATCGCGGTCGCTCTCGGGCCTCGGCCTCGCTCCTCCCAAACCACGCCGCGAGCTGACGAAGGGGCCCACGGCGCTCGGCAGGCACCTCGACCTGTGCGATGGCCGGCCCGGCGGTGATGGCGGCAAGCTGGTGATGGCGGGGCGGCGCCATGCCCAGCTCTGTTGTGGCGTAGTGCTCGATGCGCTGCGGCGATTTCAGGACCGATGCGAGCGAGGACAGGCGCGCGTGCTCCGCGCGCAGGTGAGTGAGCTCGTGCTGCAGCCGCAGGATCGTGTACCCCGCCTCTGCCCGGTGCGTGAGCTGCGAAACGTAGAGCAGGGCGGGCAGTGTGAGAAGAACCGCCACCACCATCGCGCCGGCCATCGGGTGCAACCGAGAGCGGCGACGGGCCACGGGCTCCCCGCGGGAAGACCGCTCGGGGAGCCACACCGGAAAGACTTTCGTGCGTCGGTCAGCGGCGATCACGAGCGCTGCCTCGCCTGCGAACTGGAAGAAGATCGGCGCCGGAAGCCGGGTGCCGGAGGGAGGACGTCAGGCACGACGGAGGGGAGGGTGGTATCAGCGCTGGATTGCCCGGCTTCCGACGCACGCTCGGTCTGGTCGGTTGCGCGCTCTGCCACGCGCATCTTGGCGCTGCGCGAACGGGGGTTGGCCGCGATCTCGCTCAGCGATGGGGTAAGAGGCCGCCGCGTCAGAACGCGCAGGAGGCGACGGCCGTTGCAGACGCATTGGGGGCTCCCGGGAGGACAGGTGCAATCACGGGAGAGGCGGAGGTAGGTGTGCTTGACGATGCGGTCTTCCAGGGAGTGGAAGGTGATGACGCAGAGTCGCCCACCCCCCCGGAGAGCCCCCACTGCTTCTGGGAGTGCCTGCTCGAGCGCTTCCAGCTCACGGTTGGTGGCGATGCGCAGCGCCTGGAAGGTGCGCGTCGCCGGATGGATGCCCCGAGGCCATGCCCGGCGCGGGATGGCCGCACCGACCACGGATGCCAGTTCGTCGGTCGTGCCAAACGGGCGGCGCTGTACGATCGCCCGCGCGATCCGGCGCGCCCATCGCTCCTCACCGTACGCCCAAAGAAGCCCACGCAGTTGGTCCTCGGGCAGGGAGTTGACCAGGTCGGCGGCGCAATGCGGCTGCGTCCGGTCCATCCGCATGTCGAGCGGTCCTGGACGGGCGAAGCTGAACCCGCGGAGGGGTTCTTCCAGTTGCAGCGACGAGGCTCCCAGGTCCATCACGATGCCGTTTACCGCCTCGAGTCCGGCTTCCGCCACCACAGCGCGGATCGCCGAGTAGTTCGCGTGCCGCAGTGTAACTGCTGCTCCGTAACGAGCCAGCCGCCGTTCCGCAACCGCCAGCGCCTCGGCGTCGCGGTCTATCCCTATCAGCCGCCCGGCCGGGGCGATCCGCTCCAGGATCGCCTCCGCGTGCCCGCCGGCGCCCACCGTGGCGTCAACGTACGTGCCGCCGGGCCGCACATCCAGCCAGGCCAGCACCTCGTCGAGCATCACCGGGACGTGCCCGGCGGCTTCTGCCTGGGATCCGGCTATATTCGCAGCTCCTCGATCTGCTCCGCGATCTGCGGAGCCGACAGTTTCGCCTTCTCGATGTAGGACTGCCAGGCGGCGTAGTTCCATATCTCGAGCCGGCTGATCAGACCCACCACCACCACCTCGCGCTCGATCCCGGCGTGCTGCCGCAGGTGCAGCGGCAGGGTTATCCTGCCCTGGCGATCGAGCTCGATATCCACGGCCCCAGCGAGCAGATAGCGCATAACGTCGCGCTGCTTGGTGGAAAGCTGCAGCAGCGCGTCCGCGACCTTTACCCACTCCGCGGGCGAGTAGATGCTGATGCAGGGATCCAGCCCGCGCGTGGCCACAACCTGATCGCCCAGGACGCGCCTGAACCTGGGAGGGATAACAACCCGTCCCTTTTCATCCAGCGCGTACTGGAACTCACCTTTGAGCATCCCCACAACTCCCCACTCTGCCCCACGCTATTCTCCATGTTCCCACAAACTCCTTCTTGTAGACCTCCTTCTCTGGAAGAATCTTTGGAGACCGGCGGCCAAAAGCCTCACTGGGCGCGGCCTCTGGCTTTCGCTGCTGGCGCGGGGGGACAGATATGGTGGCAAGGAACCGCTCATCCCCCACATCTTGTGGGAGGGCGGCCAGATCGGCCGGCACGCAGCTCGGGCGGGTGCCCGACGAACGTCGCCCCGGACTACGGCCGCGGCGTAGGAGGTTTCCGCCTTACGCGTGGAGACGTGCGCGCAAGAGCGCCTTGGTCCATCGCCCTGTCGCCCAGGACCGCGCCCAGGCAATCGCGTAGGTCCAGGGTCTCTTCGATCTGACGACGCAAGGACCGCGCCCCTGGCTCAGCCGCCAGATCAGGCGATGGGTGCGTGACCAGCATGATGCCGCCGTCCGGCAGGATCTCGACGATGAACGCCATTGATGTGAGCAGGCGGGCAGGACCGAGCCGGGCCACGGCCTGTGGCCCGAAGAAGTTGGCCCAACCCATGTAGGTTAGATCAGGAGGATCATCCATTCCCACCGTACCCCACGGAGCTTCCAGGAACAGATAGAGGCCCTTGCACACGCCAAGTACCTGCTCGATGTCCTTACTCGTCACCAACGCCTCGCGCGGTATCGTCAGCGTGACCATGCTGGGGCGAGATCTGGGAACCTCACTCACGGAAAGGGTCAACACCGGCCGCGCAAGCCCTTCAGAGACGCGCAGGAACGTGCTCTGGGTTCCCCCCTCCTCCGCGTCGTCCAACAGTCGGACCGGCCTTGCGGGTATGATCCGCCGCAGGCTGTCTTCCGGCAGGCGGCGCACTAGATGAGGCTCATAGGCTCCTCCCTGAGCCACAAGCGTGTCTAGAATCGCCCTAACGGTCCCCGGCCGAAAAGGATGGTCTACAAGGAAGCGCGCAACAACCTGCCCTTCCATCTTCCTCACCCCTGTGTTTGAGTCGCCGCCACTCAGGATGAGTCGGATGGTACAGGGCGCCTCTCTCGCCGGACTCTCACGAAGCGAGCGTGGATGCGGCCCGCCCGCAGGCAAGCCCGTGGCGTTCCCATGCCGCCAGAATCTCTCGGTTGAGGGGGACATCCCTCCTGAGGCGCACCTGCTGGGCCTGCGACAGCGTCGCGGCCTGGGCATCAATGAACTCCACCGCACGGCCGAGATACGGGAAGCGAGGCGTTTGTTCGAGCATCTCCAAGATGAGGAAGTGGTGCCAGAAGATGCGCTGGGGTTGGAGATTGGCGTGGCCGATCTCGGCCAGAAGTCCCAGCGCCTCGTTGGATGTGTCAAGCGCGCGGCTGGTGTCTCCGAGCCCGGCATAGGCCAAGGCGAGGTGGCTGAGGGTGTCTGGGAGCATGAGGCGCTCTCCCGCGCGAGCCTGAATGTCGCGGGCTCGCTCCAGGTCTGCAACGGCCTGCTGGTGGTCTCCTCGGAGGAGCGCGATGATGCCGCGCTTGGCAAGGGATTCGAGGAAGGGGCCGTAGGGGTCTCCGCGATGGCCCTCGAGCTCGAAAAGCCGGAGAACCTCGTCCACCAGGCCCGCCGCCGCGTCCGCGTTGTGATGGTCCAGATGCAGTTGGGCCTGGGAGTCCTTGCAGGTGGCAATCAGGAGGTGGCTACCTGAGGTAATGGGCAGTTCCAGCGCCCTCTTGGAGGCGTCCCACGCCCAGCGATAGTTCCCTATCAAGCGTCCGACGCTGTTGGCGATTTCGTTGAGGCGAGAGAAGCGTGCACGTGCGTATCCCGAAGACCGGCTCTTGACAGATGCTTCCCTTAGACTTGCCATCGCATCCCCTATGCGCAGATCGAAAGTATCCAGAGTGGCAAGATGGATGATCACTCGAGCCTCTGTAGTGCAGTCCCCGGCCTCCCTTGAGAACTGCAGAGCCTTGAGCAGTCTGGCACGAGACTGATGCAAGTTCCCAGTCCACTTCAGAACCAGGGCTTCTACCATCAAGATCATGGGCACATCATCCAAGTAGCCCAATTCGACGAGCGTGTCCCTGGCCGACTTAGCAAAGGATAATGCAGAGCTGAAGTCACCAAGCTTGAGATACGCAGCAGCCGCCTGCCACAGCGCTGTGGCTTTCGTGGGAGACGGCATTCCCTCAAGTTTCCTAAGCAGCACTCGCGTCACTGCAAGAGATCGTCCGTGCTGCCCCGCTCGGTTCTTCGCCCACGCGAGAACCCGCAGCGCTTCCGTCTCGGCCTGCAAATCGCACCCCGACCGCGCGATTACCCAAGAGCGGTGAGCCAGATGTGCAGCTTGGCTGAAGTTGCCGGCGTGGTCCTCAAACAGGGCGCTGCGGGTGAGCCAAGTGGTCCTGAGTATGGGCTGAGCATTCCGCTGACAGAGCGCGCCCATCTGATCCAGAACAGCCTTCCGGTCTCGGAGTCTGCCAAGCACCTCGAGGATCTCGTCGGACTTGACCAGGAGTGACATCTCTTCTAGAACACCTTCCTCAACACCTTGCGTCCGGTCTCGCTTAACACAGGATGCGGCGTACCTGTAAGCCAACAACGCCTCCTCGTAAGCGTACATCTTCCTCGCCTGATCGCCAGCCAATGTCCAGGATCCGGCAGCAAGATGCCACTGGCCGGCGGAGTGCTGGTGCCACGCGAGACGGTGCATGGGGACATCTGGCCACTGTGTCAATATGGCAGCAGCCCTGACATGGTATTCCCGGCGCATGTGCGCCGGCAGATTCGCGTAGCATACAGCCCGGATCTTGTCGTGAGAGAACCTGTATCCGGCATTCTCGCGCTCGAAGATCCCGGCCTTCAGGAGGTGCTCAACGCCTCTCGAGAGGCGGTTGCGGCCTCTCCTGCCGATCAGGGCAAGGTGTTCCTCATCGAAGCTCCTCCCCAAGACCGCTGCCATCTCAGCTACCTGGCGAACCGTGGGGTCGAGAAGGGCCAGTCGCTGTTGAACCGTGGCGCGAACGCCGTCGGGAATACCAAGTTCCGATTCCGGGGGACTCCCACCGCCTGACCGTAGCAATCGGTTGGGAGCCGGCTCGCGCCATTGCTGCTGGAGCAGCCGAAGTGTCTCAATCACGAACAGGGGGTTCCCTTCGGACTCTGCAAAGACGCGCGCCACCAGATTCGAAGGCAAGGGTTGTCCTTCGATCAGCACCCGAATTAGTTCCCCTGTTTCCACCTCCGACAGCGGGCCCAAGCGCAGCACTGTCGCGCAATGGCGCGAGAGTCTCTCCAGATTGAAATCGTGCAGCGGGCGGGGTCCCACTGGCCGGGCGGTGAGGAGCACAACCACTCGCATGTGCTTCGCACGCTCCAGGAAATGCGAGAGGAAATCCACCGTGCCCGTGTCGGCCCACTGCAGGTCCTCGATCAGCACCAGCATAGGGCGCTTCCGACTTGCCTCCTCCATCGGAGCCTGAAGCCAGTTGAACAGCCGGAGCTTGCCAGGAGGCCAGGGTGATGGGTCGCCCGTGCTTCCCACGGCATCATCAAGAGATGATGCGGGGAGAATGCTGCCATCTCGGCCAACAAACCGCGCAACGTCATCACTATCAACAAATGCGCTGAACGCGTCGAGGACCGGCTGGTACGGAACCGGCTCATTGAACTCGATGCTGCGCCCTCGAAGGGTAGCCCCGCCTCGCGCGGCCCATTCCTCCGCCACCCATTCGGCGAACCTGGACTTCCCTATGCCTGCCTCGCCCACAAGTAGGAGCCCTCCGCCACTGCCGGCCATTGCAGCGTCAAGGAGGGCAGCAGCCACCTGCCTTTCGTCACTTCTGCCCATGAGGGGTGCTCTTTCCGGCTGGAGCGTCACCGGGCCCACGGGCCTCTGTCGGTCGGCGCGGCCGTCGCCACGGTCGGAGCGCCTCATCTCAGCAAGCAGCGACATCGTTTCCGCGTCTGGCTCGACGCCCAGTTCGGACCTGGCAAGACGACTGAACCGCTTGAACTGGTTGACAGCAGCAGCCTTGTCGCCGGTCTTGATGAGAAGCCGCATCAAGCTGCGCTGTGCCGGCTCATTGAACCTGAATCCGGCGTGAAAACGATCAAATCTTGAGCTGATCGATATGCTTG
>DYHL01000120.1 GCA_020724185.1 Candidatus Nitrosymbiomonas sp.
GCCCAGTATCTGTGCCCCTTTCCGGCGTTGCATCGTCGGGAACTTCGGCCTAGCGGGGAGGCGCCTTGAAATAGGGGTCTGCGGCGCCGCGGCGAAACGCGCTGGCAGCTTCCTGAGACGAGGTCAGGGACCAGTTGATCGGCCAGTACCGATCCTGCACGACGTTGAACCACATGAAAGCCTTGACCTGGGGGAAACTTCCCCGGAGCGAAATCATCGCGTCCCTGATCCAGCCGGCCTTGTCGCCGCCCTCCTCGGCAGAAGCGACCTCAGCGATCATGATGGGCTTGCCCGTCTTCTTGAGTTCGGCATAGTGGGACGAGAAGAGATCCTCAAATGAGTGCCACTTCCATCCTGGAGGCACGGTGCCGAAGTTCAGCACGGTGATACCTACCCAGTCCACATAGTCGTCGCCGGGGTAGGTATCACCCAGCGGCACCAGCGCCGCGGACCATACCCACAGTACATTGTGGGCGCCTGTTCGCCGGAAGATCCCAACGACGTGGCGCCACATGGCGATGTAGTCCTCGGCCGTGTTGCCGAAGGCGCGTTCTCCCCAGGGATACCAGCTCGCGTTCATCTCGTGCCCGAGCCTGATCATCAGGGGGTGCCCCCAGCTCTTGGCCGCCCGCGCCCAGCGCTCGATGTAGAAGTCGTACTGTCCACTGGAGATCGCGCGCAGGTTCCGGAACTGGCGGTCCGGCATGGGGGGCAGCCCGGGGCGGGTGAAATCGGTGACCCACGGCTCCCAGGTAAGCACCGGAATCGCGCCGTGAGCCAGTATCCGGTTCAGGGCGCGTGGACCGAACTGCTGCTCCGGCTTGCTCCCCCAGGGCTGGTATAGACTGACCATCATGAACCGCCTGCGCACGGTCTCCTCCAGGGAGTCAAGCAGGCGCATGTCCTCCGGCACCCCGGGGATGTAGATGCCCAGCCCGACTCCTGCGCCGGGTTTGCGGAGCTCGTCCACGGTAAGAACCGGGGTGACGCCGGCCGGCAGGTTGTCCACGAATCGCCCGACGCCCTCGGCCCCCCAGCGAATCCCCCACCACAGCGCCACCAGCCACGCCGCGAACAGCAGCGTCTTAGCGGTTCGCCACGCGAACACCACGCTCCCGGCCTCCTGTTTCGTCGTTGTGGGCGATCCACACCACGGCACCCATCACGGCCGCGTTCCATGCCGCGCACGCCCGCATCAGCCAGGCCTCTGAGGGCTGTCCCATCCAGACGCTGTAGAGAACCGCGCCGCACGAGGCCGCGGCCATCAGCGCGTGCGGCCTGGTGTGAACCGTGCCCGCCTGCCCGCTGCCGCTCTTGGCCGTCACCAGGTAGGGCACGCGGACGTTCCGCAGCGCTGCCACGAGCCCTGCGGTGTGAGCGAAGCAGCTCGCGAACAGCATCGTCATTCCGGCAATGTGCCATCCCTTCTCTTTCTTGTCGAGAAGAAAGCGCTGCCCGTACCTCCGGATGACGAAGTTCGCCAGCAGCAGCGGCGCCATGTGCGCCAGAAACGAACGCGCATCGGACGCGACCGGGGCCATGCCGGACAGAAGGAACAAGACTGGAAGGAGCATGCTTATCAGGATCGCCACCCCGATGAAGTAGAAGGTGCAGGCCGACAGGAAGGCCACGCACTGCATCAGGGTCCAGTGCCGGCACAACCGCCAGTAGTCGCGGAACAGCAGATCAAAGACGCTGTGCGCCCACCGGTACTGCTGCCGGAAGAAGGTGGGCAGGTCGGCCGGCGCCAGGCCGCGGGCCAGGATCTCGGGGACGTAGATACCCTTCCACCCCTGGGCGTAGAACCGCATCGTGGTGCGAAGATCCTCGGCGTTGTGGATCGCGTATCCGCCAACCGAATCAAGCGCCGTCCTGCGAAAGGTGGTGTGACAACCGAACAGCAGCGGCGAGCCGATCCCGTGCAGTCCCATCATCGTCGGGCCGTATAGCTCGTAGGTCTGCTCTGCCGCCCCTCGCGCAACGAAGCTCTCGTGCTGGTTGTGGTACGCCTGAGCGGCCTGAACGAAGCCGACCCCGGGATCGGCGAAGTGGCCCAGTACGCGCTCTAGGAACCCGGGCTGCGGCACGTGGTCCGGATCGAAGATGGCCACGAACTCTCCGCTGGTCAGGCGGAGGGCGGCGTTGACGTTTCCTGCCTTACCTCCCTCACCCGGCCGGTCCCTCCTGAGGTAGTGGACCCCAAGTTCGCCGCAAAGGGCACGCAGGTCGTCGCTGTGGCTGTCGTCCAGAAGGTAGGTCCTGTGCGGGTACCTCATCCCGATCAAAGCGGCGAGCGTGGCACGGAACATCTCCAGGGGCTCGCCCGGAGCGGCCGTCGTAAGCACATCCACGGTCACACCTGTCACAGGAGGACACGGCTGCGGACGCGCTACGTTGACCAGCGCGTACCAGTTGGAGACCATCCGGAACACTGAAAACCAGGCGACAAACGAGAAGAACACAAAGAGGACCGGGCTCGCCACCGTCCCTGGCGCGGCCCACCAGGCCAGGAAGTAGAAGACCCCCAGGAGCCCCAGCGAGAACAGGAGCCACGCGATGACGCGTTCCCACCAGGTCATTGCCGGGCGTGTTGGTCCAGGTACCAGTCCCAGGTGTGCTTGAGTCCTTCCTCAAGAGGAACCTGGGGCGCCCATCCTAACCTCTCCATGGCCTTGGTGATATCCGGGCAGCGCCTTGTTGGATCATCGTGCGGCAGCTCCTGATACTCGATCGCCGCCCGTCGGCCTGCTGCTTGCTGCACGGCCTCGGCCAGCTCCAGGATGGTTCGCTCGTCCGGGTTCCCAAGATTGAAGACCTCTCCTGCCAGTCCAGGCCCCGCCGCCAGCCGCACGAGTCCCTCCACCATGTCCTCGATGTAGCACAGGCTGCGCGTCTGTGAGCCGTCGCCAAAGACCGGGAGAGGCAGGCCCTCGATGAGGCACCCGATGAACGCCACCACCACGCGGCCGTCCCCAAGATCCATCCGCGGGCCGTAGGTGTTGAAGATGCGGGCAATCCGGGCATCTATGCCCCACTCGGCCACCGCGGCCACGACCAGGGCCTCGGCATATCGCTTCCCCTCGTCGTAGCACGAACGCGGCCCGATGGGGTTCACTCGCCCGGGGTAGGTCTCGCGCTGAGGGTGCTCCTCTGGGTCGCCGTAGACCTCTGATGTTGAGGCCTGCAGGAACCTGGCGCCTGTTTGGCGCGCCAGCTCCAGCAGGTTTCTGGTGCCTTCGGCGTTGGTCGTCAGCGTCAGCATCCGCTCGCGCTGATAGGCAGGCGGGCTTGCCGGGCTTGCCAGGTTCAGGATCAAATCCCCGTTCCAGTCCACCGGATGCCGGATGTCACCAACGCGCATGGAGAAGAGCGGGTTTCCGACGAGATGACCCACGTTGGCCGCGCTGCCTGTAACAAACGAATCCAGACTGGTAACGAACCAACCGTCGCGCAATAGCCGGTCGCACAGGTGGGAACCTATGAAACCGGCTCCGCCAGCCACCAGGGCGCTATGCGACCGGATCGGTCCCTCTCCCAATTCCCGTGTAGCGAAACCCGTGCCGCGCCGCGCTCTCCGGATCCAAGACGTTCCTGGCGTCAATCAAGACCGGGCTGGCAAGATGTTCGCGCAGCCGGTCCAGGTCCAGACTCCGGAACTCCGGCCACTCCGTGCAGATGACCAACGCGTCCGCTCCCTCAGCGGCCACGTAGGGGTCTGGGTGGTAGTGGGCCGTTGGCAGAACAATCGCGCCCTTTTCCTCGGCGTGAGGATCGTACACGCGCACATCCGCGCCCTCGGAAATCAGGATGCGCGCCAGATCAAGCGCCGGGGATTCCCGCACATCGTCGGTCTCCGCTTTGAACGAGAGCCCGAACAGCGTTATCGTGCGGCCCCTCACATCGCCCACGCGTGCCCGCAGCTTGTCGTACACGTAACGCGGCTGACGGTGGTTCACCCGCAGCACTTCCTTTAGTAGAATCATGTCCACGCCAGAGTCCTGCCCCATCGCCACCAGCGCGCTCACGTCTTTGGGGAAGCACGAGCCGCCAAACCCTGGACCCGGAGCCATGAACAAGGAATTGATACGGTGGTCCATTCCCATGCCCCGAGCCACAGTGATGAAGTCAACCCCCACTGAGTCGCAGAGCTTCGCCATTTCGTTTACAAACGAGATCCTGGTGGCAAGTATCGCGTTTGAGGCGTACTTGACCATGGCCGCGGTCTCGTGATTGGTCTCCAAGATCGGCGCGTCAACCCCTGCATAGAGCCGGGCAACCCTGCCCGTGGCGTCCGGGCTGCCTCCGATCACGATCCGGTCAGGTCTCAGGAAGCTCTCGATGGCACGCCCTTGCTGCAAGAACTCTGGGTTGGAGACCACGCTGACGGGGAACTCGGAACCGCGCGCGTGCAGGATCAGGTCTCGCACTCGTTCGGCCGTGCGCACCGGGACAGTGCTCTTGATCACCACGATCGCGTCCGGCTCCAGGAACCCAGCGAGCTGCTCCACGGCCGATTCGATCTGGGAGAGATCGGCCATGCCGCCGGCGTGCTTCGGCGTGCCGACGGCCAGGAAGACGAACTCCGCTCCTGCCACGCCCTCCGCGTGATCACCGGTGTATGAGAGACGCCCCGCAGCCAACTGCTCGGCGATCAGATCCTCGAGCCCAGGCTCGAAAAACGGGATCCGCCCGGCTCTTAGGCCCTCGAGATACGCCGCATTGGTCTCAACACCGACGACCTTGTTGCCCAATTTCGCAAAGCAGGCCGCGGCCACCATGCCGACATAGCCTTGCCCGACAACCGCGATCCGCGCTCCGTGCCCACCAGATCCCATCTCCACTTTGCCTTCCTTCCGCTCGATGATTCCCTTGTCAACATGCCCATCAATCCGGCCTTCTAGTCAATGAGGCCACGCCGCTGGCGCCTACCGGACGCACCGGATGTTCTCCGCCAGAACACCTGCTACGGGCTATTCGATGCGCCCGCCTCAAACCCTACTCGGGATCCCCCAGGAAGGTCCAGCCATCGGCCTTGAACAGGGTTCCGAGCCGTGCGGAATACGACGCAACTCGTAGGGGGTTTCCTGGTACACATAGTAGTTCAGCCAATTCGAAAACAGCAGATTGGCGTGTCCGCGCCAGCGAACAATCGGCGGTCGGCCGGGGTCGTCGTCCGGGTAGTAGTTCCTGGGGATCGCTATTGGCAGTCCTCGCTGCAGATCGCGCTGGTACTCCCAGTGTAGGGTTAGTGGATCGTATTCCGGATGACCCGGAATGAAGACCTGATGACCGTCGCGTGAAACGATCAGATAGACCCCAGAGTCCCTCGACTCGGCCAGGATCTCCAGACCTGACACGCGCTCAACGTCCTCGCGCTTCACCTCGGTATGGCGAGAATGCGGCGCGTAGAACGTGTCGTCAAAGCCGCGAAGCAGCTTGATGTTTTGGCGGGTCATATGGTGCTCGAAAACTCCGAACTGCTTCTGTGGAAGGGGGTGCTTGGGAATCCCGTAATGATGGTGCAATGCCGCTTGCGCTCCCCAGCAGATGTGAAACGTGGCGAACACGTGGCTGAGTGACCAGTCCATGACCCCCTGCAACTCCTGCCAGTAGTACACCTCCTCAAACGGCAGGTGCTCGACAGGCGCGCCGGTGATGACCAACCCGTCGAACTTGCGCTCACGTATCTGGTCGAAGGGCTGATAGAAGGCCAGCAGGTGCTCTTCAGGAGTGTTCTTGGGCTGGTGAGTGTTTGGGTAGAAGAGCGTGATGTTGATCTGCAGCGGCGTGTTTCCCAGCAGACGGAGAAGCTGGGTTTCGGTGGCGATCTTCGTCGGCATCAGGTTGAGGATGGCGATTTCCAGGGGCCGTATATCTTGGTGCTCAGCCCGCAGCTCCTCCATCACGAAGATGTTCTCGCTCGACAGCACGTCCTTGGCCGGCAGGTCGTCAGGGATTCGTACGGGCATCGCCCACCTCATCAGTGCGCATGGCACGCGCTCAGGCATTCAAAGCCTGGTCGAGATCCCAAAGGATGTCCTCAATGTCCTCCAGTCCAACACTGAGACGGACGAAATCAGGCGTGACCCCCGCCGATGCCTGCTGCTGAGGGGTAAGCTGGCTGTGGGTCGTGCTGGCGGGGTGGATGGCAAGGCTCTTGGCATCGCCAACATTAGCCAGATGGCTGAACAGCTTGAGACTGTTGATGAACTTGCGGCCAGACTCGATCCCGCCTTTGATGCCGAAACCCAGGATCGCACCGGCACCCTTCGGCAAGTACTTCTGAACAGCAGGGTAATATGGGCTGTCCGGCAGGGACGGATAGGACACCCAACTGACCCTCGGGTGCTTCCTCAGATACTCGGCAACCCGTTCCGCGTTCCTGACGTGCCGCTCCATGCGCAGGCTGAGCGTCTCCAGGCCTTGCAGGAACAGCCAGGAGTTGATCGGAGCCTGGCAGGCCCCGATATCACGCAGAGTCTGCACGCGCGCCTTCAAGATGAACGCCGGCGCACCTAGGTCCGCGTACTTCAGACCGTGGTAGCTGGGGTCGGGCGTCGTGAAGTTCGGAAAGCGCCCACTGGCCGACCAGTCGAAGTTGCCCCCATCAACAACAACTCCGCCGATGGACGTCCCGTGACCGCCGATGAACTTGGTGGTGGAGTGTGTCACGATGTTCGCCCCCCATTCAAACGGGCGGCACAGGTAAGGAGTCGCGAAGGTGCTGTCGATCACCAGCGGGATGCGGTGTGTGCGGGCGATGGCAGCAACTTCCTCAAATGGAAAGACATCAATGCCCGGATTCCCCAGGGTCTCACCGTAAAGGATTCTTGTATTGGGACGGACGGCGCGCTGGAAGTTCTCGGGGTCCTTGGGATCAACGAAGGTCGCATCGATCCCCAGCCGGGGGAAAGTGTAGGCGAACTGGTTGTAGGTGCCGCCATACAACGTGGAAGATGAAACAATGTGGTCTCCGGCGCCACATAGCGTCAGGATGGCAAGCATCTGGGCGGCGTGGCCGGAACTGGTCGCCAGCGCGCCAACACCGCCTTCCAGGTCGGCGACGCGTCGTTCAAAGACATCGCTCGTGGGGTTCATTATGCGGGTGTAGATGTTGCCGAATTCCTCCAAGGCAAACAGACGGGCCGCATGGTCCGTGTCCTTGAAGACATACGAGGTGGTCTGGTAGATTGGCACTGCGCGCGAGCCCGTCGTTGGATCGGGCTCCTGGCCAGCATGAAGCTGGCGCGTATTGAAGCCGAACTGCCGTCCTGTCTCGCCAAGTGTCATGATACTGACAGCCCCTTCCCGCCGTTTCCATGACCGCAACATACAAAAACCCCTCCGCTTCCTGCTCTCGGAGGGGATTGCACCCTCTTATCCGCCGGAACTGGTTCCCGCGGGGGTTGGCACCTTACCTGACTGGCAGGTTGCCGGGGGTCATCGGGCCCGTCCCTCACCCACTCTTGATAAGAGCAGCTATTCAGTTAGGCGCGATGATAGCACGCGCTCCTGAGTGCGTCAAGCGTACCTCTGGTTCAGAACCTACTGTGGAGCGGGAGAGGGGAATCGAACCCCCACCACCAGCTTGGAAGGCTGGAGCTCTACCGTTGAGCTACTCCCGCTGGCTTGTTGGTGGGCGGGGAAGGATTCGAACCTCCGAAGGCGTCCGCCAGCTGATCTACAGTCAGCCCCCTTTGGCCACTTGGGTACCCGCCCTCCCCGGGACGATTATAGGCGGCGCATTGACGCAGCGTCAATCGAGCCGCCTGTGCTATAATTCAAACCGCATCGAGCCGCCGTAGCTCAACCCGGCAGAGCACCGCACTTGTAATGCGGGGGTTACCGGTTCGACTCCGGTCGGCGGCTCCAGCCCACCGCGGTCATCGTGCGGCCTCCTCCCCCACCCACTCCACGGCCAGCCCCAGCGCGCGCGCGGCATCCCGCTGGTGGGCGTCGCCGGTGAAGAA